>DASZSH010000101.1:0-9047 GCA_035548755.1 Devosia sp. | reverse complement strand
TTGAGCATCAGGTGATTGCCGCGGGGGGTGGCGGTGACGTGCAGGCGCTGCTCGATGAGGGCAAGGTTCTGGTCGAAATCGCCGTAAAGCTGGGCGGCGAGCCGGTTGTCTTCGAAGGCCAGTTCAAGCTGCGAGGCAAGGGCGTTGTCGGTGGTCGGAGACAAGTGCCTGTTCAAGTGCCTTCCTTCTCCTTGCGGCAGGTCAATGGGCCGCGGCAGCTTCGGACTCAATCAGGCTAGCAGTTTTGCGTTCCCCGTGTGTGACAATCTTGCCCTCAATTGAGTTATTTCCGGCAGCGATGATTTCGACCGGCTGAACGGTGCCGATCAGGCGTTCGGGGGCGGAAAGATGCACCGCCTGAAGATAGGGCGAGCGGCCGCCGAGCTGGCCGGGGAGCCGGCCTTTCTTTTCAAGCAGCACATCGAGCGTCCGGCCGACGCAGGAGCGGGCAAAACCGCGCATCTGGGCCGTGACCAGCTCGTTGAGGCGGGCGAGACGCTCGGATTTGACGGCCTCGGGCACCTGGTCGGGCATTCCGGCGCCGGGCGTGCCGGGCCGGACCGAGTATTTGAAGGTGAACGCCGAGGCGTAGCCGACCTCGCGCACAATACTCAGCGTCTGGGCAAAATCGGCCTCCGTTTCGCCCGGGAAGCCGACGATGAAATCGCCCGACATGGCCATGTCGGGCCGCGCGCTGCGGATGCGATCGATGATCCGCAGATAGTCGGCCCGGGTATGGCGGCGGTTCATGGCCCTGAGCACACGGTCGGAGCCGGACTGCACCGGCAGGTGCAGATAGGGCATCAGCGTGTCGAGGTCGCGGTGGGCGGCGATCAGCTCATCGCTCATGTCCGCGGGATGGCTGGTGGTGTAGCGGATGCGGGCGAGGCCAGCGATTTCCGACAGGCGGAAGCAGAGCTCGCCCAGCCCCACACCGCGGCCGGCCGCATCGAGGCCGTGATAGGCATTGACGTTCTGGCCCAACAGCGTGATTTCGCGCACGCCGGCGGCGACCAGGGCGCGCGCCTCGGCCAGCACCTGTTCGACCGGCCGCGAGTTTTCGGCGCCTCGGGTATAGGGAACGACGCAGAAGGAGCAGAACTTGTCGCAGCCTTCCTGCACGGTGAGAAAGGCCGTGAAGCCGCGCGAGCGGATTGCCCGTTCGGCCGGCGGCGGCAGGTGCTCGAACTTGTCCTCGGGCGGAAAGTCGGTGTCGACGACCCTTTCCCCCCTGCCCGCCCGCGCCACGAGCTCGGGCAGACGGTGGTAACTCTGCGGCCCGAAGACGAGATCGACCGCCTTGGAGCGGCGGGCGATTTCCTCACCTTCCGCCTGGGCGACGCAGCCGGCGACGCCGATCATGAAGTGCCGGCCGGAGGCGCGCATTTCGGCGAGCCGCCCCAGCTCGGAGAACACCTTTTCGGAGGCCTTCTCGCGGATGTGGCAGGTGTTGAGAACGACCAGATCGGCATCTTCGAGAACCGGCGTCGGCTCGTAGCCATGCGGCGCCAGCGCATCGGCCATGCGGTCGGAATCGTAAACGTTCATCTGGCACCCGTAGGTCCTGATGAACAGCCGCTTCGGGCGCAGTTCGGTCATTTCGCTCATGGCGCGGCTCCATAGCACCGGAGGGAACCGGGGGCCAGCAGCAGCCTATTGCGCCGCCACCGGCGGGGCGCCGGCCAGGGCCGGCAGCTCGTCCTCGTGGCGGTTGAGGGCCACGAGCATGCGGCGCACCTGATCTTCGGCCAGCTTGGTGACCGCCTTGCGGTCGGTCTCGGCGGACATCGGGATGGGCGCGCCGAAGGCGATCGTCACATCCTTGACGCCGCTGCGCAGAATGCCGCTCACCACCGCCCTGAGGCCGCGGGCGTTCATGCCCGAGATGCCGGAACGCTCGTTGCGCGAGATCGGCAGGCCCTGCAGATGGGTGTAGGCGATGGTGACGGGCTGAATGGCGACGTCGCGCGCGCCGCCTTCGAGCATTGCCGCCTGCGCGGCGCCGACCAGAGCCGAGCGGAAGGGCTGCACGTGATCGCCCAGATCGCGATGGCCCTCGGCGAACAGCAGCACGGCGCCGTTCCTGGCCAGGCGCTGGCCCATCTCGCGCGAGGTGCGGTGGGTATCGCTGCGGCGATTATAGTCGACATAGAGCGTGCGCTGCAGCGAGGCCATGAAGCCCACGAAGAAGGTGTCGCGAACGCCGGTCTTGGCGACGAAGGTCACATCGGCCACCGAGCCGATGGCGACAATGTCGGTCCATGAGATGTGGTTGGACAGCAGCAGCGTGGGGCGGCCGTGCAGCGGCTCGCCGATGACATGCACGCGCAGGCCGCAGAAGATGCAGCCGCATTTGTGGAACAGCATGGTCAACACCGGCGAGAACAGGCCGAGCCGGGTGATGACGAACTGGATCGGGATGCCGACAATCATCACCGGCACGAAGATGAAGATGAAGAACAGCGTTCGAAAGATCATGATTTGTCGCTCTCGTGGCGGAGCGGCACGGCATAAAGCTCGAGACGGTGGTCGACGAGGCGATAGCCCAGCCGCTTGGCGATGACTTCCTGGATGGCCTCGATCTCCTCGTTGCGGAATTCGATGACGCGGCCGGAGCGGATGTCGATCAGATGGTCGTGGTGCTCGTCGGGAATGGGCTCGAAGCGGGCGCGGCCATCCTTGAAGTCGTGCTTGGTGACGAGCCCGGCCTCCTCGAAGAGGTTGAGGGTGCGATAGACGGTCGACAGGGAGATGCGCGGGTCCTGCGCAGAGGCGCGGCGGTAGAGTTCTTCCACGTCCGGATGGTCCTCCGCCGCCTCGATCACCTGGGCGATGACGCGGCGCTGATCGGTCATGCGCATGCCCTTCTTGACGCACTGTTCTTCCAGCGTTTCGGTGTGAGCGGGCTTGAGCATCTTGGAACGTTACTCCAGATTGCGCGCCATCACCAGCGCGGTCGCCGGCTTGCCGTCGGGGCGGGCATAGTAGCCCTGCCGCTCGGAAATCTTCTCAAAGCCGAGGTTGCGGTAGAGCCGAATGGCCGCCGGATTGTCGGCCGCCACCTCCAGGATCATGCGCTTGCTGGGCGTCATCAGCAAATCCTCGAAACAGGCACGCATGAGCGCGGCGCCCACGCCCTTGCCCCGGTATTTGGGGTCGACGGCAATGGTCATGAGTTCGGCGTCGTCGCCGAGGATGCGGAGCATGGCGAACCCGGCGAGCCGGCGCCGGGCATCGCAGGCGACAAGGGTGGGGGTGTCGGGGTCGATGATGTAGGCCTCAATATCCTGACGGGGCCAGCCGCGATAGAAGCTCTGCGCATGGAGCCTGGCCACGGCTTCGGCGTCGGCGGGGCGGGCCGGCTCGATGTGCAGGCCGAGGGGCGCCATCCAGCTGCGCACCATCATGGCGCAGTCTCGGGGACACGCGCCACGCGGAACTTTTCCTGCGGCTTGGCGTCTGCGTCGCGCAGATAGGCGGCCTCGGGCGGATAGAGCGCGGGATCGGCGGTGGCGGCAAAGCGGGCCACGGCCGCGATGTCGACAAAGGGGCCGGTCAGCAGGTCAGCCCCCGGGGGGAGGCGGCTGCGCGCCGTCTCGATCGGCAGCACCGCGGGCGCCCCGACAGGGATGGCGGGCCCGGAAAAGGAC
This sequence comes from Devosia sp., assembly GCA_035548755.1. GTDB lineage: Bacteria > Pseudomonadota > Alphaproteobacteria > Rhizobiales > Devosiaceae > Devosia_A. Next base: position 5,397 of record DASZSH010000101.1, on the reverse strand, counting down.
TGCACATAGGCCTCGCCGCGACGGGCATCGAGCAGCACCGTGGCGGGCGTGCAGCGGGCCGCCAGCGACAGGGCGAGAAGGGAGGGAATGCCCAGCACCGGCACGTTCAGCGCGAGGCCCAAGCCGCGGGCGGCGCTGAGCCCAATGCGCAGGCCGGTGAACGATCCGGGGCCGGTGGTGACCGCGATGCGGGAGAGATCGGCATAGCTGGCGCGGGCGCGCGCGAGCAGCTCCCCCAAAGCCGGGAACAGCCGTTCGGCCTGGCCCGTCGCCATGTCTTCAACGAGCAGATCGGCGCGATCGTCCGCATGCAGCAGGGCAAGCTGCAGGCGCGGCGCGGCAGTATCGATGGCAAGGAGGATGCCCATGGCCGGAGAGATAGGCTCCCCGCAGGCCGAGGGCAACTAAACCTGCTGCACGGCCTCGACGCCAGGCACGAAGTGGCGGAGCAGGTTCTCGATGCCGGACTTGAGGGTGGCGGTGGAGGACGGGCAGCCGGAGCAGGCGCCCTGCATGTGCAGATAGACCGTTCCGTCCTTGAAGCCCTTGAAGGTGATATCGCCGCCATCCATGGCGACAGCCGGGCGGACGCGGGTCAGGATCAACTCCTTGATGACCTCGACCGTTTCGGTGTCGGTGTCATCGAAGAACTCGTCGACCTCTCGGGCAAGTTCGCCCGCTTCATCGAGCACGGGCTTGCCCGACAGGAAATGCTCCATGATCACGCCAAGAATGGCGGGCTTGAGGTGGTTCCACTCCGTTCCATCCTTGGTGACAGAGACGAAGTCCGAGCCAAGAAACACGCCGGTTACACCGGGAATGGAAAACAGGCCCGAGGCCAGCGGAGAAATGGCGGCAGCCTCGGCCGACCGGAAATCCCTGGGTTCGCCGGCAAGCACTTCGCGGCCGGGAAGGAACTTGAGGGTCGCCGGGTTGGGCGTTGCCTCGGTTTGAATGAACATCGTGGCGCCGTTCGGTTTTGGAACCGTTCTAAAATAGTTTTTCCTGCTGGGCTTGGCAAGTCACGCCACGGCCACGATTTCCTCGTCAGTCATGGCGCCGGGGACGATGGTCACCAGAATGTGTATGCCCTTGTGGCCGGCAAAATGCTGGACCAGCGGGCCCGGCCCCTTGTCGGTGCGGCTTGCAGCCAACACGAGGACGGCAATGCCGGGATCCTCGGCGATGACGCGCTCGATCGCCTCGGCCGGAGTGCCCTCGCGAATCTGTGTTTCGGTGCGGATCTGGCCGATCTGGGCGATGCGCGCGATGCGAGCGTCGAGGTTGCGCTCGGCCTGATCGCGCGCCTCGGCCCGCATGGTGTCGGCAACGCCGATGAACTGGCCGAAATCGGTGGTGTCGATCGCCGAGAGCAGGACCAACGTCCCGCCGGTCCGCTTCATACGATGGGCGGCGAAGGTGACGGCGCGATCGCAATCGGGCGATTCGTCGATCAACACCAGGAATTTGCGCGAGTAATCCTGCTCCGCCACGTGCCGCCCCGCGTCGGGTTGAAGAAAGTTCATTGTCCCATTCCGCGAGGGGATGGGCAAGCTAGCCGAGGAAACCCACGATGCGGCGGACCTCGACCATGGTTTGCTCGGCCATCGCCGTGGCGCGTGCGGCGCCATCGGCCATGAAGCCATCGACATAGGCTGGGTCGGCGAGCATCCGGCGCACCTCGGAGGCGATAGGGGATAGCTCGTGGACCGCAAGCTCGGCCAGCGCCGGCTTGAAGACGCCCCAGCCCTGGCCGCCGAACTGGCGCAGCACGTCGGCCTTGGAGATGTTCGCGAGAGCAGCATAGATGCCCACGAGATTGTCGGCTTCGGGACGGCCCGCGAGCCCCTTCTCCTCGGACGGCAGCGGCTCGGGATCGGTGGTCGCGCGCTTGATCTTCCTGCTGATCGTGTCGGCGTCATCCATCAAAAGGATGCGCGACTGGTCCGAGGCGTCGGACTTGCTCATCTTTCTGCTGCCGTCGCGCAGCGACATGACGCGCGTGGCTGGGCCCGTGATCACCGGTTCGGTGAGGGGAAAGAAGGGATCGGCGAGGCCCTGTTCGCGGATCGAAGGCCCGAAATCGTTGTTGAACTTCTGCGCGATGTCGCGCGTGAGCTCGAGATGCTGCTTCTGGTCCTCGCCCACGGGCACGTGGGTCGCCTTGTAAAGCAGGATGTCAGCGGCCATCAGCGAGGGGTACGCGAAGAGGCCCAGCGACTCGGCCTCGGCATTCTTTCCGGCAGTCTTGTCCTTCCACTGCGTCATGCGGCTCATCCAGCCCATGCGGGCAACACAGTTGAAGACCCAGGCCAGTTCCGAATGCTGGCGCACGCGCGACTGGTTGAAGACGATGTGCTTTTTCGGATCGACGCCGGCGGCCACGTAAGTGGCGGCAACCTCGCGCGTGGCGCGGCGGAGATCGCCCGGCTCCTGCCAGACGGTGATGGCGTGCAGATCAACGACGCAATAGAGGCACGGGAACTGCTCCTGCAGTGGCACGAAGCGCTTGATGGCTCCGAGGTAGTTGCCCAGGTGCAGGTCGCCCGAAGGCTGGATGCCGGAAAAGACGCGCGGGGTGAAGGGCATTGTCTTGCTCTGTTGGCCGGTTGCGTGCCGTGAACCACGACAGGGCCCTTAGCCTTTTCGCAAGGCCTAGCGCAAGCGTGGCTAGGACGCCCGGCGGATGCGGATGAGCTCGCCGAGGCGCTGCGCCCCCGTGACGTGGACGAGGCCGAAATAGACCAGCGCGCCGGCGAGGATGGTGACGCCCAGGCAAATGAGCTGGACGGCGAGCGGGGCGCTCGCCGAGAGCGAAGCGCCGAAGACCCGGGCGATGCCCCAGACGACGCCCGCCATGACAATGGCGGCAACAACAATGAGGGCGTGACGGCGCCAGTCGTCGGCGGCGAGGCGGAAGTGGCCGCGCCGCCCCAGCCAGAGAGCGAGCAGCGCGGCGTTGGCCCAGGCGGCCGCGGATGTCGCAACGGCGATGCCCACATGCCTGAGCGAGGGGAACAGCAGCAGCGACAGGGCGATGTTGATGGCTGCCGAAATGCCGGCAAACAGGGTGGGCGTGCGCGTATCCTCGCGCGCGAAGAATCCCGGCTGCAGCACGCGGATCAGCACATAGGCCGGCAGGCCGGCCGAGAACCAGATCATGGTCTGCGCCGTCTCGTAGGTATCAGCGGCAGTGAAGGCGCCACGCTGGAACAGCACGGCAACAATGGGCGTGGCGAGCGCGATCAGAGCTGTCGCGGCCGGCATCGAAAGCAGCATCGAGATCAGCAACGCCTGATTCTGCGCGGTGTCGGCCTCCTTGTCGCGTCCGCCCTTGAGATGGCGGCTGAGCTCGGGCAGCAGCACGGTGCCGATGGCGATGCCGATGATGCCCAGGGGCAACTGGTAGAGCCGGTCGGCATAATAGAGGTAGGCGATGGCGCTGTCGGCCGAGGAGGCGATGATGGTGCCCACGAAGATGTTCACCTGGGTGATGCCGCCGGCAATGACAGCCGGTACGGCAAGCACCCAGAAGCGCCGGACTTCGGCATCGAATCTGGGCCAGCGAATGTGGGGCACGAAGCCGGCGCGGCGGATGGCGACATAGACCATCACCAGCTGGGCCACGCCGCCGGCGATGGTGCCGATCGCGATCCAGATCGCCGTCTGAACGTCGGTGTTGGGCCAGAGCACCAGCGGCGCCATGAAAACGATCATGACGATGTTGAGCAGGATCGGCGCGAAGCTCGAGGCCGTGAAGCGGCCGAGCCCGTTGAGGATTGCCGCATAGGCCGCCATCAGCGACATGCACATGAGATAGGGGAAGCAGATGCGCGTCAGCAGCACCGTGAGATCGTATTTGGCCGGATCGTCGAGAAAGCCCGGAACGAAGGGCGCGAGCACCCAGGGCATGAAGAGCTCGGCGAGGATGGTCACGACGCCGACCACCGCCACGAGCCAGCTCATGATGCGCGCTGCCCAAAGGCGGGCGGGCTCCATGCCCTCCTGCTCGATCGATTTGGCAAAGAGAGGGATGAACGCGGTGTTGAAGGCTCCCTCGGCAAACAGCCGCCGGAAAAGGTTCGGGAAGCGGAAGGCAGCGAGATAGGCATCGGCGGCAGGCCCGGTGCCGAGCACGGCCGCGACCAGGGCGTCGCGGATGAAGCCGAGGATGCGGCTTGCGGTGGTCATCACGCCGACATTGAGGAAGTTGCGGTAAAGCGTGGTCACAATGTCCGCCTGCCCTCGCCGGGGCCAACGAGGCGGGAGAGGCCGGAGCCGCCAGACCCGTTGCTAGCCATTCGCCACTTTCGGCAGCTGTTCCTCGCCCCGCGGGGTGAGCGGACCGAAGACCTTGAGCAGTGTATCGCGGATGACGCGCTGGCGCTGCCTGCTCTCGATCTTGTGGCCCGTAAGATCGGTGACGTAGAAGACATCCACCGCCTTTTCGCCGTAAGTGCCGATATGGGCCGAGCCGATGGTGAGGTTCAGATCGGATATTGCGCGCGTGAGCTGGTGGAGAAGGCCGGTGCGATCGAGGCCCGAGACCTCGATGACGGTGAATTTTTCCGAGAGCGTGTTGGAGACCTCGACCGAGGCGGGCAGCGAGAAGGGCTTGAGGCGCTTGTTGTGGCGGCTCTCCTTGCCTAGATCGATCAGCACCTGACGCTTGCCCTGCAGGAGCTGCTTGACCGTCTCGATGATGCGGTTGGCGCGCACCTTTTCGTCCTCGTCTGAGGTGAAGGCACGCCGAAGCCGGAAGGTATCGAGCGCCTGCCCATCGCGCGTGGAAAAGATCTGCGCGCCGATGATGGAGGCCTCGCACATGGTGCAGGCGCCGGCGATCAGGGAGAGAAGGCGCGGGTGGTCGGGCGTGTAGAACGACACTTCGGTAATGCCTTCGAACGCCTGTACCCGGATGGAACCGGCAAAGGGCTGATGCGCATGATCGGCAGCGCGGATCATCCTGGCGTGCTCGAGCTGCAGCTCGAGCTCGGCGCGCAGCCAGTAATGGTTATAGTGGCGGGCCATATAGGTCTCGATCTCGTCCCGCGGCCAGGCCTCGAGAGCCTTGGCGAGATCGGCCTTGGCTGCCGCGATGCGGTCGGACTGCGTGACGCGGGAATGGCCGCCCGAGAGCAGGGGTTCGGTGGCATAATAGAGCGCGCGCAGAAGCGAACCCTTCCAGCCGGTCCACACGCCCGGGCCGACCGCGCGGATGTCGCAGGCAGTAAGGATCATCAACAGCGCCAGCCGCTGCGGCGACTGCACGATATCGGCGAACATGCGGGCCGTTTCGGGGTCCTGCAGATCGCGGGCCTGAGCGATCTCGCTCATGGTGAGATGGTATTCGACGAGCCAGGCGACGGTGTCGGTCTCGGCCGGATCGAGGCCGAG
>DASZSH010000100.1:0-4417 GCA_035548755.1 Devosia sp. | reverse complement strand
GTGTGACAGGCCCGTCCCGGTGACGAAAAGGTGGGCCGGGTCGGGGTGGTCTATCGGCGCCAGCACCTTGCCCGCCTTGTATAGCGCCGCCGGATCGGCCTCACCCGAACTTCCCAGAGATTCAACGAGCTTGGCCAGGGTCGTGCGGCGGCGCATGGCGGTCTGTGCGAGATCGTAGATCGTGCGCGCCCGGCGCACGTACCAGGACCGGCCCCTGTCGGTTGCCACGACGCGGCGTCCTTCGCGGCCGCCAACCTGGAGAAGACGCATACCCCCGACCTCCCATATAAGTTTACGCACATATGCCAAAAAACCGCGCGCGTGCGTCGTGACAGAAAATCGCGCGAAGTGCTACAGGAAACGGTGGCTCTCGTTCGGACACCTCCGGGCGGCGGTTGGGCGCAGGAAAGCAGGCACGCACATGGCGAAGAAGGACAAGACCAGCCTCCGTTCGAAGGCCTGGTTCGATAACCCCGAAAACCCCGGAATGACGGCGCTCTATCTCGAGCGTTATCTCAACTACGGGCTGACCCGCGAGGAGTTGCAGTCGGGCAAGCCGATCATCGGCATTGCCCAGACCGGCTCGGACCTGTCGCCCTGCAACCGTCATCACCTGGAGCTCGCACAGCGCGTGCGCGAGGGCATCCGCTCAGCCGGCGGCCTGGCGATGGAGTTCCCGGTGCATCCGATCCAGGAGACCGGCAAGCGCCCGACCGCGGCGCTCGACCGCAACCTGGCGTATCTCGGGCTGGTCGAGGTGCTCTACGGCTACCCCTTGGACGGCGTCGTCCTCACGACAGGATGCGACAAGACCACGCCCGCCTGCATCATGGCGGCCGCCACCGTGGACATTCCGGCTATCGTGCTTTCCGGCGGCCCGATGTTGAACGGGTGGTGGAAGGGCGAGCGTTCCGGCTCCGGCACCATCGTATGGAAGGCACGCGAGCGACTCGCCGCCGGCGAGATCAACTACGCCGAATTCATCGAGATCGTCGCTTCGTCGGCGCCCTCGGTTGGCCATTGCAACACCATGGGCACGGCGACCACCATGAACTCGCTCGCCGAGGCGCTCGGCATGAGCCTGCCGGGCTGCGCCGCCATCCCCGGCCCGTACCGCGAGCGCGGACAGATCGCCTATGAGACCGGCGAGCGTATCGTCGAGATGGTGTGGGAGGACCTCAAGCCTTCCGACATCCTCACCCGCAACGCCTTCGAGAACGCCATCGTCGTGAATAGTGCGATCGGCGGTTCGACCAATGCTCCGATCCATCTCAATGCCATTGCCCGCCATGTCGGCGTGAAGCTCGAGATCGACGATTGGCAGAAGGTCGGCCACCACGTGCCGCTGCTGGTCAACCTGCAGCCGGCCGGCAAGTACCTCGGCGAGGAGTACCACCGCGCCGGCGGCGTACCCGCCGTGGTCAACGAGCTCGATAAGCAGGGCCTGATCAAGGACGCGATTACCGTCAACGGCAAGACCCTGGCCGCCAATAGCAAGGGCCGGGAGAGCCAGGATCACGACGTCATCCGCCCCTTCGACCAGCCGCTGGTCGAGGACGCCGGTTTCATCGTGCTCAGGGGCAACCTGTTCGACTCGGCGATCATGAAGACCAGCGTGATCAGTCCCGAGTTCCGTAGCCGCTACCTCTCCAACCCCAGCCATCCGAACGCCTTCGAAGGCCGTGCGGTCGTGTTCGAGGGACCGGAGGATTACCACCATCGCATCGACGATCCGTCGCTCAAGATCGACGAGCACTCGATGCTGTTCATCCGCGGTACCGGGCCGATCGGCTATCCCGGAGGCGCCGAAGTGGTGAACATGCAGCCCCCGGCGGCGCTCATTAAACGCGGCATCCATGCCCTGCCCTGCATCGGCGACGGCCGCCAGTCGGGCACGTCGGGCTCCCCGTCCATCCTCAACGCCTCGCCGGAAGCAGCGGCCGGCGGCGGCCTTGCCATCGTGCAGACTGGCGATCCGATCCGCATCGACCTCAACACCGGCGAGGCCAATATCCTGCTGCCCGAAGCGGAGCTGGCCAAGCGCCGCGCGGAGTTGACGGCCCACGGCGGCTTCCCGATCCCCAAGAGCCAGACGCCCTGGCAGGAGATCCAGCGCAGCATGGTCGATCAGTTCTCCGAGGGCATGGTGCTGAAGCCGGCGATCAAATACCAGAAGGTCGCCAAGACCTACGGCATCCCGCGCGACAACCACTGACCTTGATCTGACTCAACGCGCCGGCCGCGTCGTTCCTGTCGACTTCGTCGGCAACCCATGGGGCGCACGATGAGCAAGATCAACGCAGCATGGCACCGGGCCCACCCGATGCCGCCAAAGGCGACGCTGGACCAGCGCATCGCGTGGCACGTCGAGCACGCCAGGCATTGCGGCTGCCGTCCCATCGCGGGGAAGATCCGCGACGAGATGGTGAAGCGCGGCATCGCCGTCCCGGTTTTCGGCAAGTAGCTCGCCGCACCGGGCGCCGACTGGGCGAGCAGGCCCGAACTGGGCTACACAGCCACAGGCGCGGCTGGGCGGGCGATGACATGAGTCGGATGACGGATGCGATAGCGGAAGCGTTGTCGGACGGCAGCTCGGCCGTCACCGCGGCGATCGCCGTCGCCATATCGTCGGCAGCCCCGGAATTCATCTGGCAAGGGCTGCGTGACCTGTTCGGCCACCTTTCATGGTCGAACCTGGTCTCCACGATACTGATTGCGGTGATCCTCGTCTTCTTCGTCGATCCCATACTCGAGCGCGTGCGCCGATGGCTTGGCGACGGGCATACCGGCGAGCGGGGACGGCCGCGTCACCTGCTGGTCACAGCCGCCATCAGCCTGCTCGTCGCCATGACCTCGGTCGGTCTGCACGACGCCATGAGCATCTTCGCCGCCGGTGACGGATCCGATGAAGGTGCCGGTGTCTCGCGCGCGGTCACGATCACTATCTCTTGGGGCATAGTGCCGTTCGCGGTCACGCTTGCCTGGCAATCCGCCTCGCATCGCTCGTGGGCGATCCCGATCGGAATCCTAGCCGCCGCCTCATCCTTTCTGGCTGGCTGGTATTACGATTGGGGGCTGAACACCACGATGACCACGGCGATTCCGTGCCTGGTGATCCAGTGGTTCGGCTATCGCCACACCGGCAAGCCGGGCATCCCCACGCACCTTCCGAGTTATGCGCCGACCTTGGCTGTCGCCGCCGTGGCATGGCTGGCGTTCGCGGGCCTGGTAGACGCGGTCGTCACCCTGAGCAACATCCCTGCCCCGACCTTCTACGATACGCCCGATTATTTCATCGACGCTCGCTTCTATCTCGGCTGGTATCTGGGCCTGCTCCTTGCCCGCCAGGCGAGGCCAACAGGCAAGCCCGTTGCAGCCTGAGACGTGCATCACCACACACGCTAGTGCGTGCGCAGCCACTCGCGTGCGGCGCGCTGCGCCTCGGCGATCGCCGCCGCGGTCATCTCGCGGGCGACTTCCTGCCGGTAGCTCGCTGCCTCGGCCATGCCCTTGACGGCCGCGATGTTGAACCACTTGTGGGCCGCCACCAGATCGGCATTGACCTCGCGTCCGGCCGAATACGCGATGCCGAGTTCGAAGAGGCCCTCCGGCGTCGGCTGACGCTCTGCCATCGCCGCCAGTTCGGCCCCACCCATGTCCAGTCTTGCCATGACACTTCCCCGTATCCCGTTTGTCGCGGGCCGGCGGACGTTGCCCCTCCGCTTCTGGCCCGATCGATGTCCGCGAGGATGGCGGCGGCGGCTGAAGGGCTCCTTAAAAGTCGAAGCTAATTTTCTTCAAATGCCGCGCTTACCTTCCGTTCAGAACTGAAGGCACAAACCATTGAAAATACTACGTTTTGGCGCGCCAACTCAGGTCCGCGATTCATCCTTCTTTCAGGCTTCGGAAAGCGCCCGCTAACTGTGAAAGGCGATCAGGCTGGCCTTGGCGCAGCGCCGCCACACGGGCTAGATGCGCCTTCAGGACCGACCATTGGAGGCGACCCATTAAGCCGATCCGTCTGCTGGCCGTATTGTGCGCGCTGAGCGCGCTCGCTGCCTGCTACACCAGCGAAAAACCACTGATCTCGGATGCCCAGTCCGTCGCGCCGTTCGCGAAAATGACCTTCCAGGACAATGACTCGAGCAGCGGCGAGCCCACGGTCTTCACCCGCCAGGGTAAGCATTACGTCACGACGGCCCATGACGACGGGACCGTCCTGACGCTGAATCTCAAGCCCGACGGCGACTATTACGTCATGCAGTTCGGCGGCAGGCACGATGGCCGGCTGGAGTACCTGTTCGGTTACGTCAAGCTTGATCCCGGGGCCAAGACGGCAGAGGCCTATCGCGTCTTCGGCACCAAGACCGACGTGCGCGACGGCCTGCGTCTGTGCGAAGGCGTCATCTGCATCGAC
>DASZSH010000099.1:0-6021 GCA_035548755.1 Devosia sp. | reverse complement strand
GTGTTTGGCACCTCGATGTCGGCTCATCACATCCTGGGGCTGGAGCAGGTCCCAAGGGTATGGCTGTTCGCCATTTAAAGTGGTACGTGAGCTGGGTTTAAAACGTCGTGAGACAGTTTGGTCCCTATCTGCCGTGGGTGTTGGAATGTTGAGAGGAGCTGACCCTAGTACGAGAGGACCGGGTTGGACGAACCTCTGGTGGACCTGTTGTGGCGCCAGCCGCATTGCAGGGTAGCTATGTTCGGACGGGATAACTGCTGAAAGCATCTAAGCAGGAAGCCTCCCTCAAAACGAGCATTCCCTTGAGAGCCGTGGAAGACCACCACGTTGATAGGCCGGATGTGGAAGCGCAGCGATGTGTGAAGCTGACCGGTACTAATAGCTCGATTGGCTTGATCGTTCTCATTAATCAATGTCCGTAACGGACTGGAAGCAACGATCAGTCAGACCTAGACGCATGGTCTAGAACCAGAATTCACTCAGATGTTTTTCGCCGATCTGGTGGTTATTGCGCAGGGCCCAGAACCCGATCCCATCCCGAACTCGACCGTTAAACCCTGTTGCGCCAATGGTACTAAGTCTCAAGGCTTGGGAGAGTAGGTCGCTGCCAGGTCTGCCAAGAACATCTGATCTCTGATGTCGAAATTGAAACGCCGTTCCCGCAAGGGGGCGGCGTTTTTGTTTGGGCTACCGCAGGCCACCGGCCGTCACCATGACACGACGCACGATCCACATCGCCGCAGCTCTGATTGTCGCCCCCGACGGCCGCACCCTGCTGGTCCGCAAGGGCGGCACGACGGCCTTCATGCAGCCTGGCGGCAAGATCGAGCCGGGAGAGACGCCGGAACAGGCGCTGATCCGGGAGATCCGCGAGGAACTGGGCCTGTCGGTCGACATCGGCGCGCTCGAGCCTCTCGGCAGCTTCACCGCTCCGGCGGCCAACGAACCCGACGCCGTGGTCCGGGCCGAAGTATTCATCCTCGAGGCCGCCCTGGCCGTTACCCCAGGGCGCGAGATCGAGGAGATCGCGTGGGTCAATCCGGCGCTGCCAAGCCCGATCGAGCTTGCCCCCCTGACGGCGGTTCATCTGCTGCCGGCCCTGCGCGCCCGGCGACCGGCGTGACCTGACATCGTTCCGATCGACCGCCTCTTCTCCGCCGCTTGCGCGGATGCCAACTGCTGCCCGGAATTCCGTGATGACCACTGATCCGTCCCTTCGCGCCGACTGCAGTCGCTGCATCGGACTTTGCTGCATCGCGCTCGCCTTCGACCGCGGACCATCCTTCGCGTTCGACAAGGCGACAGGCGAGGCTTGTCCGCAGCTGACCGCGTCGCATCGCTGCCGCATCCATGACCATCTCGAGCCGGCCGGGATGAGCGGCTGCGCAGCCTATGATTGTCTGGGCGCAGGGCAGCTGACCACCGCGATGTTTGCCGGACTTGCGACCGCCGCATCGCCGGCGACGAGACGCGCCATGTTTCGCGCCTTTGCCGTCCTGCGCGAGGTTCAGGCCTTGCGGCGAGCCCTGGGGTCGCGAATAGGTGGCGAGCTCCTGGAAGCGCTCGCGCCAACTGGGGGGTGGACGTACCAACGCGTGGCCACGCTCGATCTCGGCGCGATACGGCGACTCGTGCGCAAGCATCTGGACGGCCCGGCCCGCGACGAGACCGTTGTCGCAAGACAGGCGTCGTGATCTGGCCGAATTTCGGCACGGACTTGACCTAGCAGGGCAGGGCCCGTGGCGATGCCGGGGGATCGGCCGCCCACCGGCGGGCGGCCGATCCGGGCCACATTGCTAGGCGGCGGCCGGAGCCACGTTCTGGTTCCGCCGGAACAGATTGCGGGGATCGTACTTCGTCTTGACCTGGACCAGACGCTCCCAAGTGCCCGCCGGGTAAGCCTCGCGCACCCGCTCGGGCCCCTCGTCGCCGAGAAAGTTCACGTAGGCGCCCCGGGTCTGCTGTGTGAGCTTGACCTTCAGTGCGTCGACCCAGGTCTGGCGTACCCGAAGGTCCTCCGGCGAAGTCCAGAAAGCCGCGACATTGACCATGATCGGAGCTGCACGATGGGCGTAGGCCGTGGCGTCGCTGGGAACGCGCGCCGCGGCGCCCCCGAGCACCCGTATCTGCACGGCACGGAACACCGCGTCGCTCGTTGCCAAAGCCTCGAGCATCAATGCGGCCTCGTCCCGTTCGACGCGATCCATGAAGAGAGTGCGCGAAACCGCGGTCGGGTGATAGTCGGGGTCCTCTGGGGGATACATCTGCGTATAGGGGCCGGGCTTAACGAAGTCCGCATAGGGCGTCGCCAAGGCGCGAAACGGCGCAAGCGTAGCGGCCGCGGCGTCGGGCGCTCCCGCGAAGGCCATCATCCCCAGGATCACGGGCTTGCCCACCGCCTCCTTGGGGAGGAACGGCAGGGCCGGCGCGGGCATGATGTTGGCGATCGTTGAGAGCTCCTCCGGTGCCGTCGATGCGGCGGCGACAAACCCCGCCACGGTTTCCGCCGTTGCCGGCAGGCAGAGCATGCCGCCCGTAAATTCCGGCAACTCGCGCAGCGCGAATTTCAGCCGAGTGACAACGCCAAAATTCCCGCCTCCGCCACGGAGTGCCCAGAACAGGTCGGCATTCTCGTCCGCGCTCGTCATCCGTAGCGCGCCGTCCGCCGTCACGATTTCGGCTGCAAGCAGCGAGTCGATGGTCAAGCCCCACTTGCGGGCGAGATAGCCGACCCCGCCCCCAAGCGTGATGCCGCCAACGCCCACCGAGCCGGTATCTCCGAATCCGACGATCAGCTCGTGCTCGAGCACTGCGCGCGTGACCTCGATCGCGGTCGCGCCGGTTTCGACCCAGGCCGACTTGCCTGCCGCGTCAACCACAACCGAATTCATGTCGCGCAGGTCGAGCACAAGGCCGCCCTCGACGGATGAATGTCCTGCCGCTGAATGTCCACCCGAGCGCACGGCGAGCTCGATGCCGTGGTCGCGCGCCGCGTTCACCACGCGCTGCACATCGGCCGCCGTCTTCGGTCGCGCAATCAGTCCCGGCCGCAGGTCGATCCCGCCCGGCATGACGCTTCGGGCCTTTTCATAGGCCGCGTCGCCCGTGCCGATCAGAGCGCCGGAAAATCCAATGGCGAGCGCAGCCCTAACCTTGTCGATGTTGCTCATTCTTGTCTCCTTTCGGTTCACTGCACCGGCATGACGAGCAGAAAAGGAGAAATTCGACAAAGCGATCCTGGAAATTTGCCACGGCAGATGCCGGCTGTCCGCAACGACCGGCAAGGTCCCACCGGCTTTGAGTCCGAGGCCGGAAACAGCTATTGTCGCGGCGCCGGGCAACAGTTGAGGTTCCTGCGGATGATGCGATTGCATGCCACGTGCCTCGTTCTGGCCGCATTGACGGTTGCGCCGGCATTGGCCGATCCCGGGACCGATAGTCAGATCTTCGGCAAAGATCCCGGCACCTCGCAGGCCTTTGCCTGCTTCGCGCGCCACTACGCCAAGGCGCACCTGGTCGACCATCCAAAGCAGAATGTCACCGATATGCTGCTCGTCGTCGATTCGGCCTATGACACGGAAAGCCGATCGCGAAGTTACGCTTTGACGCTCGGGGTGAACTTCCGGGGCCTGGACAAACAGTTCCAGGCCTATGGTGGATGCGACGGTACGGTGGGCACCCACAAGCTGAGCTGCTATATCGATTGCGACGGCGGGGCTATCGACGTTCGCTTCAAGGACCAGAACAGTATTCTCGTCGACATTCCGTACGGAGCGCGCATCGAGGACCCGAACGCCGACCCTGAGGCCAGCAATCCATCCGCGACGGTGCCAGACAAGGCGACATTCGGGCCCGACGACAAGACCTTTCTGCTTTCCCGTGTCGAGCCGGCGTTATGCGCGGGGCTGGTCAGCGATGACGACAGGCAGGCGATTCTCGATGCCGGCCGCTGAGTCTGTCACACGCCGCGGACTTGTGGGGCGCCTCGCGCTCGCCGGCGCCGCCGGCCTTGCCGCCTTCCGCGGCGGCTCTGCTCTGGCCGCCACCGAGCCTCGGCGCGTCGCCTACCACGTGAGTGACGAGTCCAAGCTCCTGTTCGCGCTCGGCAACATTGCCAACCACATCGCCGGCGAGGGCGGTCCGGGTCGCGTTCGCATCGCGCTTGTTGTCAACGGGCCCGCCCTTACCGCCTGTGCGGCGGTCGCGGCGAATCCCGAACTTATCCGCCGGCTCGGCGCTGCCGCTGCGGCCGGGGTCGAGCTCGGCGCATGCGGCAACACGCTCGATGCCACGGGCCTCACGGTGGCCGACCTTGTTCCGGGCTTCAGCCGCATCGACGAAGGAGGCGTCGTGCGTCTTGCCCGATTGCAGGCCGAAGGCTGGGCCTATCTTCGCCCGTGACCGTGCCTTCCCTCGACGAGCTCTACCTCAGAGCCATCCGGATGCATCAGCGCGGTCAGCCGACCGAGGCTGCCGCCCTCTACGACAGCGTCCTCGCTCGAGACCCCAACCACGCGGGCGCGATACATCTCAAAGGCGTGCTGGCGCTGCAGGCCGGGGAGTACGATCGCGCGATCAAGCTCATCGAGCGCTCCCTGGCCCTGGGGCCGAGGCATAGCCTTGCCCTCGCCAACCTTGGCGTCGCCTATCGCAGCGTCGGCCGGATCGACGACGCGGTGAGCGTTCTGCGCGAAGCGGTCGCGCTCGATCCGAAGTCGGCGATGGCACATGGGAACCTCAGTCACGCACTGAACCGTTCCGGAGATATCGCCGAAGCGGTCATTCATGCGCGCCGCTCGCTTGCCATAGATCCCGGCCAGCTCGGCCTGCAAAGTTCGGCGCTGTTTGCGGAGAACTATCTGGCCGAGACCGATCCCGTCGAGCTGGCAGATCGTGCGCGCGTAGTCGGCGCGATGTTTGCGGGCGTCGGGACCGCTCGTGTTCGCCATGACAATGACCCCGATCCGACCAGGTCGTTGCGCGTTGGTTTCGTGTCTGCCGATCTTCGCGCGCATCCGGTCGGCCGCTTCCTGCTCGGGGCCCTCGGCGGGCTGGCGGAGGCCAGCAGTCTCGAGCTCTTCGCTTACGCCAACAGCCGAAGGGAAGACGAGGTGACGACGGCATTGCAGCGGATGGTTCCCAACTGGCGTACTGTCGCGGGCACACCGGATGAAGCGCTGGCTGATCAGATTGTCGGCGATCGCATCGATGTCCTGTTCGATCTGTCAGGCCACTCCGACGGCCACCGGCTGGCAGTCTTTGCCCGACGGCCGGCGCCTGTGGCCGTGACCTGGCTCGGCTATTTTGCGACGACTGGCCTTGCCGCCATCGACTATGTGCTCGCCAATCGATGGGTGATCCCGGAAGGCGAGGAGCGCCAATGGGTCGAGCGCGTCTGGCGCCTCCCGGATTCCTATCTCTGCTTCAGCCGCCCGGCCGATCCGCCCGAGGTCACGACGCTCCCGGCGCTTGCCAAAGGACACATCACGTTCGCCTCGTTCAACAACTTCAACAAGCTCAGCGAAGCAACGCTTCGGGCCTGGCAGCCGCTGCTTGCGGCCGTCCCGGGAGCACGACTGATTCTGCGCTCGTCCGGCCACTACCCGCCTGGCATCATCGAGCGGCTCCATAGTCGCCTCGCAGCTGCAGGCTTCGATCTGACCCGCGTGCGCATCGACCCGCGGATCAGCGAGTATGCCGCACACCTGGCAAGCTACGGCGAAGTCGATGTGGCGCTCGACACATTTCCGTACAATGGCGGCACAACGACCGTGGAAGCGCTCTATATGGGGGTTCCGGTCCTTGTCCGGGCCGGCGACCGCTATGTCGCCCATATGGGCGAGAGCATTTTGCACGATGTCGGACTGTCGGGCTGGGTCGCGCCCAGGGATGCCGACTATGCGGCGTTCGGGGCCCGCCTTGTCGCCGATCTTGATGCTCTGGCTGCGCTGCGCGCTGGGTTGCGCGCCCGCGTGCTGGCCTCGCCACTGTTCGATGCGCGGCGCTTCGCTCGGAATTTCG
>DASZSH010000098.1:0-8237 GCA_035548755.1 Devosia sp. | reverse complement strand
GGAAGTGCGCATCCTCAAGGATCTGCGCGGCGAGATCGAAGGGCGCGATCTGCTTGTCGTCGAGGACATCGTCGATACGGGCCGCACCCTGCGCCATGTGCTCGACATCCTCGCCACCCGCCACCCCAAGCGCATCGAGGTGTGCGCCCTGCTGGACAAGCCCTCGCGGCGCGAGGTCGACGTCAAGGCGCGCTGGATCGGCTTCGAGATTCCCGACAAATTCGTGGTCGGCTACGGCATCGACTACGCCCAGCGTAACCGCAACCTGCCCCATATCGGCGCCGTGCGCTTCGAGGGCTGAGCAAAAAAGAAGGCGGCTGGGTGGCCGCCGAAGTCGGTGATCGCGATTCTTGGCGGGTCCTGCCGGGTCTCTCCGGCATGCCGCTGATGGCAGGGAAACGGCTTTGCCGCCCTTGGGTTCGCCGCGCCTTCATTAACCTTTGGTCATGCGACGGAAAGGTCGCGCGACCGATGCGGCCTGAAGCCCGCTCCGTCGCCTCGCTGCGCCCGCGCCCCGCGGCCCGATGTCCCCCGGCGCCCAAGGAAGCGCCCGAGGCGGCCGTCTCACTGGCACACTCGACCCCGGCCCGCCGGGCCGCAAACCGGAGCCAGCATGCCCTCCACCACCCGCCTCGTTGCGGCGCTTCTCGCCGTCGCCGCAGCGCTTTCGCTTTCGCCCGCCCTCGCAGCGGGCCTTGTTGCGGGCAATCGCGGCCCCGCCGACAAGCCGCAGAGCCGCGGCGCCACCCTCGCCCTGCCCGGAACGGCGGTGGCCAGGCCCACGCCGCGCATCGACGCCTCGAGCCTCGGCCGCGACGCTTTCGGCTCCAGCCTCGATGCTGAAATCGCCCACCTCACCACGGTGACGCTGAGCGCCGACGGAACGGTCACCCAGACCGATCCCTCCGACGCGCTCAGGGGAATCATCGAAAGCGCCGTGCGCGGACACCGGAGTGGCCGCTAGCGACCCGCCGCTCTGCGGGCCGTGGCGGCGCCGGCCGTTCATGATCGCGTCGGCCCCATGTGGCGCACGAGCTGGCGCAGATGCGCGGCCCATCCTCCGCGCCGCACCGTCTGCGGATCGAGGCCGACATCGACGAGCAGTCGATCCGGCAGCCGGTCCAGGGCCCCGTGATGGCCGATCGACGAACGCGTCTGCCGGGCCATTCAGGCCACCTCAGGCGCCAGCCGCGCCAGGATGCGCGCGGCATCGCGCGTCATGGCGCGCACGATCTCTCCGGCCGGCTCGACCGAATGAATGTCCGCCGCGCACACGCCCGCCGTGAGACACGCCCAGTCGAGATCAGCATCGAACTCGGGAACGGGAAGAATGGCGCTATAGCGCGGCACCGGCTGCCGGGCGCCCCCGAGCAGCACCGTGCCGATAATTTCACCGCCGCTCTCGGCGAGAGCGGCGGCCTCGCGCCCCCGCGCTGCGGCGACAGCCTTGTTGGCAAGGGCGCGCATCGGCTGGTCCGGCCATTCCGGCCCGAACACGCGCGTGATCTCGGTCGCTCCCGGTCCCGCCTCGACCACGGCCTGCTTGTATCGCTTGTGCGCATTGGCCTCGCTCGAGGCAAGAAAGCGCGTGCCGCACCATACGGCATCCGCGCCCAGGCACAGGGCGGCCGCCATGCTGGCCCCGTCGAAGATCCCCCCGGCCGCGACCATGGGAACGCCCGGGAAGGCCCGGCGCATGCGCGGCAGCAGCTGGACCAGCGGAGCCTCCGAGCGGTTGTGGCCGCCGGCCTCGGAACCCTGCACGATCAGCGTCTCGGCTCCCTCGGCCACGGCCGCAGCCGCTTCGGCCATCGTGCCGACCTGCGCCCAGTATCGAACGCCGGACCGGCGGAGCCGGGCCACGCTGTCGCCCGGAAGCTGTCCCCAGAAGAAGACGGCGACGGGCACGCGTTCCTGCACAAGCGCCTCGATGTGACCGTCCTCGACGAATGGCGCGAGCAGGTCGACCCCGAACGGCCGGGCCGTGAGGGCGCGGGTCGCCCGGATCATGTCGCGCAGTCCATCGGGGGGCGCCATCCCCGTGCCCAGAACGCCCAGACCGCCGGCATTGCTCACGGCCGCGGCCAGCGCCGGGCCGGCCACGAAGGCCATTCCGGCATTGAGGATCGGTGTGTCGAGGCCCAGCGCCTGCGACAGATCAGTTTTCAGCATCGCTCGTTTCCTTCTCGCCCCGCCCCGGGCCAGTAGCGATGCGCTCGAGCCGTGTCAGTCCGCCGGCGGGCGAAAATCGACCCACCCCGCCTTCTGCAGGGAGGCGGCGAACCGGTGCATCATGGCGCGCGAGGCAGGCGCCCCGAAGTCGAAGCCCTGCTGCGAATACCGGATCGAGCCGTCGTCCATCCGCTCAAGCCACCCCCCGGCAACGAGCTGGTCGAGGCGCCGCCGCAGAGTCGAGGGCTGAATGCCGATCACGCGCGCCAGGCCGCGCACGCTGACCGGCCGGTCCTTGAGCCGCGCCGCCTTGAAGTTGCGCACGATGGCGGCATTGATGAGATCGCCGAAGGTCGCCTGCTGTTCGAAGTCGGCCTCGTTCAGCACCTCGCTGACCAGCTCGATCTCGATCGGCGGCACGCCGTGAAGCTGTGTTCCGGAAATGTGGGTAGCCATTGCGCCTCGCCCGGCTGTGCTCGGAAAGGGATCTCGAGACTAGCTCCGATCGCCGGGCGGGAGTAGCGCTGCTGCTCACGCCCCGGGCGCGACAAGGCCGCCCGGTTGCCCGGGCGGCCTCGAGGCTTGATCTGCGCGCCGATCAGAACGGGGTGTTCGGATAGTCGAACTGCGCCGCGTTGTCCTTGGTGATCAGCGTTGAGTTGATGATCATGGTGCCGTCGACCTGGGCGTTGGCGACAAAGTGCAGCGCCGTGAGGTCGATGGCGGTCGCCACCATGTTGGGGTTGTAGCTGACATCGACCGGCACCTGCTTGGAGCCGGCTTCGACCATCTTGATGATCTGGTTCATGCCGGCGCCGCCGACGAACCACATCTTGTCGTCGCGCCCGGCTTCCTTGGCCGCCTTGAGGGCGCCCACCAGAATGTCGTCGTCCTGGGCCCAGACCGCGTCGATATTGGGATACTTGGTCAGGAAGTCCTGCATAACCTTGTAGCCGTCGTCGCGGTTCCAGTTGGCGAACTGCTGGTCGAGCACCTTGATGTTGGTGCCCTCGATGCCCGCCATGAAGGCATCCACGCGCTGCTTGTCGATCGGGATCGGCAGGCCGCGCAGCACCACGATGTTGCCGCCATTGGGCATGGCCTGCTTGAAGTACTCGGCCGTCGTCTTGCCCAGGCCGGGGTTGTCGCCGGCCACGTAGAGGTCGGGGATGCCCGGCTGGCTCAGGGCACGGTCGACAACCGTGACCCACTTGCCGGCATCCTTGACCTTCTTGATCGAGGCCGTCATCGCGTCGGGATCTCCCGGCAGGATGACGAGGCCGTCGATGTTGCGCGTGGTGACCATGTCTTCGAGGTCGGCCGCCTGCTTGGTCGAGTCGGGCGCGGTGGCGAGCACGAACTTGAGGTTGGGATAGGCCTTCTGCAGCCGGTCAACCGCCTGCTGGGCGAAGAAGTCGACGCCCCCGGTCCAGCCATGGTCGGCGGTCGGCACCGAAACGCCGATCGTGTAGGTCTTGTCCTGGGCGATCGCCGCCCCGGCAAGCAGCACGCTGCCGGCCACAACGGCCGAGAGTGCGGTGGTCTTGAACAAATGCATGGTCTTGGGTCTCCTCCCTTATTGCCCGCATCGGGCGTTGCATGAAACGTCTAGGCGGTGGTCCTGCGGGACCGCTGCAGCAGCACCGCAATGATGATGATCGCCCCCTGGAACGCCTGGTTGAGGTAGGGGCTGATCAGGTTCTGCAGATTGAGGATGTTGCCGATAAGCTCGAGGATGATAACGCCCACCACCGTGCCCCAGATGCGGCCGAATCCGCCGCGCAGCGTGGTGCCGCCGATGATCACCGCGGCGATCGCCTGCAATTCCCACAGCACCGCCGTAGAGCTGTTGGCCGAGCCGAACTTGGGCACGTAGAGCACCGCGGCGAGACCGACCAGCAGGCCCTGCAGCGCGTAGGTCGTCAGCCGCACCCGGTCGACCTTGATCGCCGAGTAGCGCGCCACCTGCTCGTTGGAGCCGATGGCTGCGATATGACGCCCGAAGGTCGTGCGCCGCATGGCCACCTCGGCGACGATGGCGACCAGCACGAAGATCACGATCGGAACGGGAATCCACAACAGGCTTCCCGAGTAGAGCGGCGAATAGGTGTCGGACGCCTGGAAGTTGAGGTTGAGCGTGCCGCCATTGGCAAGGAAGGTGATGAGCGCGCGGAAGATGCCGAGCGAACCGAGCGTGACGATGAACGGTTCTATGCGCCCGATGGTGACGAGCGCCCCGTTCGCCGCGCCGCCGATGAGGCCGATCACCAGGCCTGCGGCGATGCCGATGCCCACCGACCCCCAGCCCGCCCCCAGGGACGGCACGAGGCTGTTGACGATGATGATGATCATGCCGGCGATGAACGCGGCCATCGAGCCGACCGACAGGTCTATGCCGCCCGAGGTGATCACGAAGGTCGCGCCGATCGCGATGATGCCGATGAAGGAGGCCCGCGCCACGATGTTGGCCATGTTGGCGACGGTGAGGAAATTGCCGTTGAGCGCCGCGCCCAGAATCATCAGCAGCAAGAGCGCCAGCAGCGGCCCAAGCGCGCCAAGCCGGAACCTGATCCGCGCCGGTCGCGGCGGCGGCGTCTGCTGTTCGGTCGCCGCTGTGCTCATGCCGCCTTCCCTTCGATTCCCATCTGATGGCGGACGATCTGCTCCTCGCTGATCTGGTCGCCCACGAGCTCGCCTACGATCCGGCCGAACCGCATGACGAGCACGCGGTGGCTGAGGCCGATCACCTCCTGCAGCTCGGAGGAAATCAGGATGATCGATTTCCCCTCGGCCGCGAGCGCGGCGATGATGTGATAGATCTGCTGCTTGGTGCCCACATCGATGCCGCGCGTGGGCTCGTCCATGATGATGATGGCCGGCTCGCTTTCCATCGTCTTGCCCAGCATCAGCTTCTGCTGATTGCCGCCCGAGAGCTGGCCGGCGCGCACCGAAGCGTCGCGGGCACGGATGTCGAACCGACGCACGGCGCGCTCGAGCGCCCTCGTCTCGCTGCCGGTATCGAGGAACACGCCCCTCAGATGACGCCTGAGGGTGAGCAGCGTGAGATTGGGCCTCAGCCCCATATTGGTCAGCAGCCCTTTGCCCTTGCGGTCCTTGGTCATGTAGGCGATGCCGGCCGCCAGCGACTGCGCCACGCTGGCGAAATGCGCGACGCGGCCATTGACCTCGATCTCGCCGGACGTGCGATGCCTCAGGCCCACGATCGCCTCGGCCACCGCCGTGCGGCCCGAGCCGACAAGGCCGGCAAAGCCCAGAATCTCGCCCTTGCGCAGGTCGAAGGAGACGTCGCGGATGCCCGGAGCGCTGAGATGGCGCACCGACAGCACCCGCGGCGCATCCACGTCGGGCTCGTGCTTGGGCGGATAGAGATTGTGAAGCTCGCGGCCCACCATCATGCGCGCCGCCGAATCCGGGGTGAGATCCCGCGCCTCGACCGTGGCGATGAGCTGGCCGTCGCGCAGCACCGTCACGCGATCGGCGATGCGCATGACCTCGTCGAGCTTGTGCGAAATGAAGACGATGGCCACCCCCCGCGCCGTCAGCCGGTGGATCTGCTCGAACAGGGTTTCGGTCTCGCCCAGCGACAGCACCGCGGTCGGCTCATCCATGATGAGCACGCGCGCATCCCGGCTGATGGCCTTGGCGATCTCGACCATCTGCTTGTCGGCGACCGACAGCGTGTCGATGCGGGCATTGGGGTCGACATCCACATGCAGCGTCTGCAGCAGCTCCCGCGCCCGCTCCCGCATCTGCCCCAGATCCATGATCCCGCCGCGGGCGATCTCGCGGCCCAGAAAGATCGAATCGACGACCCTCAGATGCTCGGCGAGGTTGAATTCCTGGTGGATGAGCACGATGCCGAGCGCCTCGGCCTCGCCATTGGGCGGCAGCGTCACGACCCGCCCGTCATAGGCGATGGTGCCCGAGGTCGGCTGCTCGAAGCCCGAGAGAATCTTGATGAGGGTGGATTTGCCCGCCCCGTTCTCGCCGATGATGGCGTGAACCTCGCCCGCGCGCACATCGAAATCGACGCTGAACAGCACCGGGATCTCGCCGAACGACTTGGAAATCCGGTTGGCTGCAAGGACCGGCGGCGCCTGGGTGCCAGCCTCAATGGGCATGCTGATGTCTCCCCCGACGCGCCGCGATTTGCCTTCGTCGATGGCTGCGTCCCTCCCTATGTAAAGGTTTTCATTTTTGATGTAAAGGTTTACACAATGCCGGGAAAGTATAGTTTCGTGCCGGCTTGCGGACCCTGCCGGGCAACGGCCCGCGCCGGGTCGCCATGGGCGGAGCGCCACGTGCTGCAGCAGAAACTGGCCACGATCGAGGATGTCGCCGCGATCGCCGGCGTTTCGATTGCCACCGTCAGCCGGGCCATCAACGAGCCCGCCAAGGTGGCCGATGCCACCCGCCGCCGCGTCAACGACGCCATCGCCCGCACCGGCTACACCACCAATGCCATGGCCCGCTCGCTGCGCATGCGGCGGGCGAACATGATCCTGATCCTCGCCCCGGATGTGGGCGACCCGAACTTCTCCAACATCCTTGTGGGCCTTGAGACCGAGGCCAGCAAGCGCGGCTATGGCGTGCTGATCGGCAACACGCAGAACGACCCCACCCGCGAGACCGACTATCTGCGCTTCATCAGCTCGAACCAGGCCGACGGGCTGATCCTGCTCACCGGCCACCTGCCCTTCGGCTATCACCAGGCCGGGCCCGAGACGCGCCTGCCCCCGATGGTGGCGGTGAACGAGCCGGTGCCGGGCGGCGGCGTGCCCTTTGTGGGCGTCGACAATTTCGAGGGCGCGCGGGTGGCCGCCGAGCACCTGCTGTCGCAGGGGCACCGCCGCATCGCCTTCATCGGCCGCGCGCAGAGCCGCGACGTGCACGAATTGCGCGAGCGCGGCTATCGCGCCGCGCTCGGCGACGCCGGCATCGCGGTCGACCCCATGCTGATCCTCGAAGGCGACGGCAGCACCGAAAGCGGCCGGCAGGCGGCCGAGCTGATGTTCGTGCGCGACGTGCTGCCCTCGGCGTTCCTATGCGTCAACGACGCCACGGCGCTGGGCGTGATGATCGCCCTCAACGAGCGCGGCTACGACCTGCCCCGGCAGTTTTCGGTGATGGGGTTCGACGACATCTCATTCGCCAGCTTCGTGACGCCCTCGCTCACCACCATGAAGCAGCCGCGCTCCAAGATCGGCGAGGCGGCCATGAACCTGCTGCTGGCCCTGCTCGAAGGCCGCCCGCTCGAACAGCGCCAGGTGCTGCTCAGAAGCGAGCTCATCCTGCGCAACTCGGTGGCGCGGCTGGGACCGGGCGAGCGGGACCTCAAGGTGTTTCGGTCGCGGTCATAGGCGTTCGCGCCTAATCGAGCGTAATCGTCATGCTCGGAGCATACACGAATCCCAACCGGCGACTAGCCTGCCGCGGTATAGGCCGTCTTGACCTGGGTGAAGAACTCCACGGCATATTTGCCCTGTTCGCGCGGGCCGTAGCTCGAGCCCTTGCGGCCGCCGAAGGGGACGTGGAAATCCACGCCCGCCGTGGGCACGTTGACCATCACCATGCCGGCCTCGGCGTTGCGCTTGAAGTGCGTGGCGTATTTGAGCGAGGTGGTGACGATGCCGGCCGACAGGCCGAACTCGGTATCGTTGGCGGTCGCCAGCGCCTCGTCGTAGTCCCTGACGCGGATCACCGACGCGACGGGCCCGAAAATCTCCTCGCGCGAGATGCGCATCTGGTTGGTGGCTTCGGTAAAGAGCGTCGGCTGCAGGTAGTAGCCGGGCTTGCCGAGCTTCAGGATCTCGCCGCCTGCCGCGAGTTTTGCGCCTTCCTTCTTGCCGATCTCGATATAGTCGGTGTCCTGCTTGAGCTGGCCCGGATCGACGACCGGGCCGATCTCGATGCCCTTTTCGAGCGCATCGCCGACCTTGAGCGAACGCACGCGCTCGGCGAGCGCCGCCACGAACCGGTCGTGGATGCCCTCGGTGACGATGACGCGCGAGGACGCCGTGCAGCGCTGGCCGGTCGAAAAGAAC
>DASZSH010000097.1:0-31807 GCA_035548755.1 Devosia sp. | reverse complement strand
TGTCCACATCGGTTGCGACCAGACGATCGTCCTGGCGAATATATGCACGCAGCATGTTGGGCTCCTGAGCGCTGCAACCGGTCCGCCGGCGCGCCGAGCCCGTTCCGTCTCATCCCGGGGCGGCGACGTCCCGGCCGGAAGGATCCGAGTTCTCAGGCCGCCGGCATCGAAGATCGACTTCGACTGTCGGGGTTCATGATCACGTCCTTTGATGGTGCCCGCGGCCCGCGGGGCCTCGTGCGCTTTCTCCCTGCGCCCGCACGGCATTGCCGTCAATGACAAAAACGCCGCGGGGTTACCGCGGCGTTCGCCGGGACGATCGGAGCGTCCCGCCAGTGCGCGAGGGGAGCCAGGCACTCCCCGATCAGAAATGGAAGTTCACACCGACCGTGATCGCATCCGTGCTGAAGTTGGTGTCGTTGTAGAACCGATAGCCGATCGGGCTGCTGAGATCGCCAACATTGCGCTGGTCGGCGGTCACGGTGCCATAGACCGTGTGGGCATATTCGGCCCGGATGCTCATCTGGCCGCCAAGCATCTGCTCCAGGCCGAGGCCCGCCGTCCAGCCCTTGAAGGGGCCGCTGGGCTCGGTCTGGTAGCCGGGCTTGGTTGTCTGCTGCTGCGCCGAACCGTTGAAGATCGTCAGTCCGCCCTTGGCGTAGAACAGCGTGTTATCGAGTCCAAGCCCCAGTTTCCCGTCCAGCTCGGCTGTGAGGCCGGGATTGATGGTGAGGTCCTGGTGATAGGCCGGATCGGACGAGGGCACGAGACCCGTGCCCATCGGGTCGAGATAGCCCACGCGGCCTTCGACGCCGAGCACAAACGCGCCCATCTGCGCGTTGTATCCGGCGGTCAGGTCGGCAAGGAGGTTGGTGGTGGTGTAGTCGAAGGGGCCCGGCGGGACGCCGCCGTTGGTGTCGGTCACGCTGACCGACCCTCGCCCTCCGCCGAGATCGAGACCGATGTAGCCACCGGTCCAGACATTGGAAACATCCTGCGCCTGAGCGGCGGACGGGAGCAGGAAAAGGGCGAACAGCCCCAAAGTACGCGTACGCATTACTGAGCCCCAGTTACTCGTAGGGGCCGCAACTGGGTTTGGTAAATAGAACCCTAATCGTCGGGAGAGAATGCCTTTACTTCAGGCCGACGGAATTGGCCCGGCCGCGTTGCAGCAGGGACACACCTAAATAGTTCTGGAACCGAATGTTTTCGGCTATTCGATGCCGTCAAAGGCCTCGCTCAGGGAGGTCTTGAGGTCCGTGCCGTCGGGATAGAGGACGTCGTCGATCCGCCAGTAGCCGACATCCATGCCCGCGATCGGGATCTTCTTGAGGATCAGCGTATCGGTGTAATCGGCCTTGGGGTCGGTCTTGAAGGCGTAGTTGATCTCTACCCGGGCGTCGGTCTTGCTGAGGGTGACGAGGCCAACCTCGCAGCCTTCGGCATAGTCGGGCGCGGACTGCCAGGGGATGCCGTCGCCAAGCGGAGGCTTTTCATCGGGATATTTGCGGGCGAAGGCGTCGTTCTTGTCCTGGGCCGCGGCGATCGCCTGCCTGAGGCCGTCCGTGAGCAGCCCAGCGATCACCGCCTCGTCGTTTCCGATGCGCGACATGCAGAAGATCTGGCCGATCTGGCTGGCCTTGAGGACCACCATCTGGCCCTCCTCCGCCCACGCCGGCCCCCCCACCATCACAAAAAACGCGGCAAGAACGAGATGGCGCATGTGAGCCCCCTTTGATGCTGGCGATGCCCTATGCCCTCTGTCGGCTGAACGCATGGTGAACCTGCCGTCTCAATTTCAGAGGCGAGCGCGGCATGGCTCGCCCTAGGGAAGGGGCGTCCCCAGCTCTCGTGCCGCGGTGCGGATCCAGCCCGCCCAGCGGGGGACGCTCGTGAACCAGGCCGTGCCGCGGCAGACATCGGCGGCGCCGCGCGGCGCGGACACGCCGATCAGCAGCCCCACCACGCTCATGCCATCGCGCGCCGCGACAAAGGCTGGCCCGCCTGAATCGCCGGTGCACATTCCGGCCTTGCCGGGCTGGGCGGCGACAAGCACAGCGCCTTTGCTCGAAAGACTCGCCTCTGCCGTGCGCAGCCCCTGCCCGAAGCCGAGCTGGCGCGGGCCGCGGTTCCCGCCGTCGCGAAGCTCCGAGGCCGCGCCGTAGCCGGCGATGCGAACCGCCCCGGCGGTTGCATCAGCAAGGCGTGCTGGCAGCGCATCTGACGGAGCAGGAGCATCGAGCAGCACAAGCGCGATGTCATCGGGGTTGTTGTAGGCATAGCTTCCCTTGGACTGCGCGGTCGGCTCGGGCCTCCTGACGGCGGCAACGCCCCGCAGCCGGTCGAGCGGCACGTCGCGGAGTCCCACGCTGAAGATGACCCGCATGTCGTCGCGGCTGCCCTCGGTGCAGTGGGCAGCGGTAATGACGAGCCGCCGCGCGAGCACCACCGCGGTGCAAAGGTGCGCTCCATCGGCCGCACGATAGAGCACGGCGGCGACCGACCGCGCCAGGGGATCGCCGGGATCGACGGGCCTGCCACCGAAGACGGCGCCGGCCGGAGAGGGGAGCGCCGCAAGGAGCATTACGGTGACAACAAGGCGAAACAGGACGCGGCGCATGGCGTCGAGCTTGTCGGAGCCGCGCAGAACGCGCAACAGTCGTCCTTGCGCCCTTCGCCCGCGGCGGGCATCTTCTCGGCATGTCGCTTGGGCCCAGCCTGCAGGACCTCGTCATCCGCATTGCACTGACCCTGATTGCGGCCGGCGCGATCGGCTACGAGCGCGGCACGCACGGCAAGGCCGCCGGTCTGCGCACGACGCTCCTGGTTGCGCTCGCGGCGTGCCTGGCAATGATCCAGGTCAACCTCCTGCTTCCTGTCGAGGGCAAGACGCCGCAATCGTTCGCGCAGCTCGACTTCATGCGGCTGCCGCTGGGCATCCTGACCGGGGTAGGGTTCATCGGGGCCGGCGCCATCCTCAAGCGCGGCGCGACGGTCATCGGCCTGACCACGGCAGCGACGCTTTGGATCGTCACTGTTCTGGGATTGCTTTTTGGAGGCGGGCAGATCTGGCTGGGGATTGCCGGGTCGCTGCTGGCCGTACTGGTGATCGAAGGGCTGCCCCTGATCGAAAGCCGGCTCATGCGCGACCGGCAGGCTGCACTGACCGTTCGAATCGACCGGACGCGAGCGGATGGCGACGCCATCACGCGGCTCATCTGCCTGCCGCCCTTCACCCTCATCCGGATGACCTATGCCCTCGCGACCGAGAGCAACATCGAAGAGCGCACCTTCCACCTGCGCTGGTCGGCTCGCGCGAGCGCCCACCAGCTCCCCCAGATCGTGTCCGAGATCGGCGCGCTCGCCGGCGTGCTCAATGTGCGCTGGGAAGGCGGCGGGCTTGCCGACGACTAGAATTGCCACTCGCGGGCCTTGCCCACGAGGAAATCCCGGAAAACGCCGACACGTTTGCTGTTTTTGAGGGCGGGGGGATAGACGAAATAGGCCTCGTAGGCGGGCAGTTCGACTCCGGTGAGGACCCGGCGGAGCGCTGTTTCGCTCTCGGTCACGTAGTCGGGCAGCATGGCAATGCCGATGCCTGCCCGACAGGCCTGCATCATGCCCATGATCGCATTCACCTTCATGGCCGAGCGTCGCGGCGAAGAGTCCGGCCGGCCCAGTCGCTCGAGGTAGTTGATGTCGCCCAGGTAGGACGGCACGGGCTCGCCAAAGGTGATGATCCGGTGGTTGTCGAGGTCCTCGAGCGTTTTGGGCTCGCCATACTGGGCCAGGTAGTCGAGCGACATGTAGAAGTGGTTGTGCACGGTAAACAGCTTGCGCTGGATCATCTCGGACTGGTTCGGCCGGTGCAGGCGGATGGCAACGTCAGCCTCGCGCATGGCGAGGTCCAGCTCGGCATCGTTGAGCTTAATTTCGATCTGGATGTCGGGATAAAGCAGCAGGAACTCGTGGATGCGGCTCGACAGCCAGGTCGAACCGATGCCCACCGTCGTGGTCACAATGAGCTGGCCGGTCGGAATGTCCTGGCTCTCGGACATCTGCGTTTCGACCTGCTGCAGCTCGGCATGCATGCGGTGGGCGGTGCGGAAAAGCTGTTCGCCCACCTCGGTCAGAACCAGTCCGCGGGCGTGACGGATGAACAGCTTGAGGTTGAGGTCTTCCTCGAGCGCCGAGATCTGCCGGGATACCGCCGACTGGCTCATGTTCAGCTTCTCGGCCGCGTGGGTGAAGCTCCCTGATTCCGCCGCGGTGTGGAAGATGCGGAGCTTGTCCCAATCGAGCATGCGTTACTCGGCGGCTTCGGCGAGGTTTTCTTCGGCGAGGAATCGTTCGGCTTCTAGCGCGGCCATGCAGCCCATGCCGGCCGCAGTCACCGCTTGCCGGAATACATCGTCGGTCACATCGCCCGCGGCATAGACTCCCGGCACGTTTGTCTGCGTCGTCCCGGGTTTCACCATCAGATATCCACCCGGCTTCATGTCGAGCTTGCCCTGGAAGATGGATGTCGCCGGGGTGTGCCCGATCGCCACGAAGATGCCGTCGACGTCGAGCGTCTCGGTTTCGCCCGTCAGCTTGTTGCGCAGCACGGCGCCGGTCACCGAAGGCGGCATCTGCTTTCCGGTGATGTCGGCGAGCTCGGTGTTCCAGCGCACCTCAATCTTGGGGTGTCTGAACAGACGCTCCTGCAGGATGCGCTCGGCGCGGAATTCGCTGCGGCGGTGAATGACTGTGACCTTCGAGGCGAAGTTGGTGAGGAACAGGGCTTCCTCGACCGCCGTGTTGCCGCCGCCGATCACCAGCACATGCTTGTCGCGGTAGAAGAAGCCGTCGCAAGTGGCGCAGGCGCTCACGCCAAAGCCCTTGAACTTCTCCTCCGACGGCAGGCCGAGCCAGCGCGCCTGCGCGCCGGTTGCGATGATCAGCGCGTCGGCGGTGTAGGTCGTGCCGCTATCGCCCTTGAGGACGAAGGGGCGCCGGCTAAGGTCGACATCGACAATCACGTCGTTGACGATGTGCGTGCCCACATGTTCGGCCTGCGCCTTCATCTGTTCCATGAGCCATGGCCCCTGGATCACATCGGCGAAGCCGGGATAGTTTTCGACGTCGGTGGTGATGGTCAGCTGGCCACCCGGCTGCGTGCCGTTGATCATCACCGGCTCGAGCATGGCGCGGGCGGCGTAGATGGCCGCAGTGTATCCGGCCGGACCCGACCCGATAATGACGACCTTGGAATGCATAGGACAGTCCCTCGAATGAGCCCGTAATGTAGGAGCGAGGCGGTGTCGCTTTCAAGGCGACCCCCGCCGCAAATGCCCGGAATTGCTGGCAACTCACCGAAAAGTCACCAGCCCGGGGGCTTTTGCCCAAAGCTTGGGCAGCTTTGCCCGGACAATACGAGCTATGCGCTGGGGACTGCGCTGGGCCTCCCCCGCTAGACGTATTTGAGTTCGAGAATCTCGTAGCTCTTGGTGCCGCCGGGGGCGGGGACTTCGAAGCTGTCGCCCTTCTGCTTGCCGATCATGGCCCGGGCGATGGGTGAGGATATCGAGATTCGACCCTTGCTGGCATCGGCCTCGGCGTCGCCCACGATCATGTATTTGCGCTCTTCCTCGGTGTCCTCGTCCACAATCTTCACCGTTGCGCCGAACTTTACCGTCGAGCCGCTCAGCTTGGTGACATCGATGATGTCGGCGAGGGCCAGAAGACCCTCGAGCTCCTTGATGCGGCCCTCGTTGAGGCTCTGCTGCTCCTTGGCGGCATGATACTCGGCATTTTCGCTCAAATCGCCGTGGGCGCGCGCCTCGGCGATGGCGGCGATGATGCGCGGCCGTTCCTCCGCCGTGCGGTGACGGTATTCCTCGCTCAGCGCCGCGTGTCCGGCGGGGGTCATCGGAATCTTGTCTGGCATCGGTGCCTCCTGCCCATGCGGGCAAATAGTCAAAAGCCCACTTCCGCCTCGCTTGGGGCCAGACGGACGGGGCTTTCAGGGAACGGCGCCAAAACTGCATGCTCGCGGCGCCCAGGTCAAGAGTCGGCGGCGAGACAGCAGCCCCGCCGCCGGAGTCGAAATCCGATCAGGCCTTTACGGCCGCCCACGCGGCGTCGGCGATGATTTCGGCGGCGCGCTTGGCGGCGATGCGGGCCCGGCCCGCGGTGGCGAGGCGGAGGTAGTCGTAGGCCGGTCCGAGAATCAGCGAATGGGCGGCCGGCCAGGGCAGGTCCTTGACCTTGCGGGCCTTGGCAAACCTGGCATAGGCCGCCGACACCGAACCCTGGCCCTCGGCCAGGATGTCGGCAACGTCGGCGAATTCAGGGGCGTTCACGGCCAGGGTGCGGATCTCGTCGGTGAAGCGGAAAAGTTCGGGGTTCTTGAGGCCCCAGGTGACCAGCCCGCCGGCGGCCGCCTTGACCACCGCTTCGGCCGTGTCGCTCGAGCTTTGCGACTCGCCGGACCAGCCTTCGATGGCATCTTCAAGCAGCGCCATGGCAAGCGCGCCCTTGCCGTCGAAAAAGTGATAGATCGAACCCGTCGTTGCTCCCGAAGCTTCACGAATGTCGTTAATAGTTGTCGCGATATAGCCCTTTTCCAGGAAGCAGGCGAGGGCTGCCTCGAGGATTGATTCGCGGCGCTCTTCCCCGGTCAAACGCTTGCGGGGCTTCACTTTTTTGGCAGCAGCACGGGCCATCTGGTTACCTTTCCCTATGGAATATCTGGAATTTGAATCCAGCATGGACGAGAGCGATGTTCTAGTCGAGCGTTTTGTTCGAGTTTTCTGACATTATCGCCGTCCGGAGCGATGCGGAGCGAAGATGTCGACCTCATGGCGGCGCCGCCACAATCCTGCCGGGCCGCCAAAACCTCAGCTCAGGCAATGATTCAGCGAAGGAGCCCTAGGCCTTGTGATCATTGTTCTATTCAGATTCGGCAAAGACGCGACAGCGGTCCGCTAAATAGCTTGCTATATTGTGCCGGGCGCCGGAGCCGCAGCCTCCGGGGGGCAAGCCGGTAGGGACGGGATGGGCGGTCGCGGGTTGCCAAATGCCTCGCGCCGCGGGCCCCCGGCCCCGATCCGGGCCCGGGATCCGCAAAGCGAAAGGGCGCGGCCCGCTCCAGCGAGCCACGCCCCTCGGTTGCACCAGGGTGATGGATTACGACGCCATCGAGAGATTGTCGGCCGCGGACTTCCCTGTCCGCTTGTCCTTGACGATCTCGTAGTTGACCTTTTGGCCTTCATCGAGGCTGTTCAGACCCGACCGCTGAACGGCCGAAATGTGCACGAACACATCCGCCCCGCCCTCGTCGGGCTGGATGAAGCCGTAGCCCTTCTGCCCGTTGAACCATTTCACAGTGCCGGTAGCCATATAAGTCCCTCTCGCAGTCCTCTGCCGAAGCGGCCCCAGAACCTTCTTGCGGGCTCGCCTATCGAAATCTCGGTAGTGACGTCAGCAGGCGCGTTTAGGCGTCGCCAGGCACGGACAGTCGGCCGCAATATTCGACCGCAGCGTTCTAGCGTGAATTGTTAACGGACACAATATGTCGCAGCCACGACAAATCGCCGAGCGTAAACCCGCCCGGTGACCAAGATGTGATGGCGATGCGACGCGTTCGAGTCCTTTGGGGACCCTATAACCCTCGGCGCGAGACCACTCGCATCGGACCCGAACCGGGGTGGCATGAGGATTTGACCTTTACGTCACTGCCGGGGCACACGTCCAGTGTTTCCGCCCTTGTTCACGTGTTCGTGCCGAGCCCCTGCCAATGCCCCAGATCCGCGATGATTTCCGCTCCGACACCGTCACCCGGCCCAGCCCGGGCATGCGGCGCGCCATGGCCGAGGCCGAAGTGGGCGACGACGTCTTTGGCGACGATCCGACGGTGAGGCGACTCGAGGCGGTGCTCGCCGAACGGCTGGGAAAGCCGGCGGCCGTGTTCATGGCATCGGGCACGCAGTCCAATCTCGCCGCACTGATGGCCCATTGCGGGCGCGGCGAGGCCTATATCGCGGGCATGGAGGCGCACTGCTATGCGCATGAGCAGGGCGGGGCCGCCTGGATCGGGGCCCTGCAGCCGCAGCCGATCGCCCATCAGCCCGACGGGACGCTGGCGCTTTCGGCCATCGCCGATGCCATCAAGGGCGGCGAGGATCCGCATGTCGCTCAAACCCGGCTGCTGGCGCTTGAGAACACGCTGGGCGGGCGGGTGATGCCGGTCAGGTACCTCTACGAGGCGACGGCGCTGGCCCGCGGGCACGGGCTGGGCACGCACCTTGACGGCGCGCGGATATTCAACGCGGCGGTCGCCGGAAACACTGACGTTCTTGAGATCGCGCGCCCGTTCGACACCATCTCGGTCTGCCTCAGCAAGGGACTCGGCGCGCCGGTGGGCACGGTGCTGGCGGGCGAGAGCGAGCTGATCGCCAGGGCGCGGCGGCACCGCAAGGCGTTGGGAGGCGCCATGCGGCAGGCCGGAATCCTTGCGGCGGCGGGGCTCTATGCGCTCGAACACAATGTGTCGCGCCTAAAAGAGGATCACGCTCACGCAAAGCGGCTCGCGGACGGCCTCAGCCGGATACCGCAGCTCACCGTGACACCGCCTGACACCAACATTGTCTGGGTCAGGGTCGCGCCGGAGTTCGCCAAGGCCTTCTCGGATCATCTGGCCGCCGCGGGAATCGGCATCACGGGCGGCTACGGCGGGGAAGCGCAGCGCTGGGTGACGCATCTGGACGTCGACGCGGCGGCCATCGAGCGGGCCATCGCAACGGCCGAGCGGTTCTTCGAGCGCGCCTGAGCGGTCAGCCCGGCAGGGCGACCCTGGCCCAGATCGGCAGATGATCGGAGGCCTCGCGGGACAGAGCGGTGCGATGCACGCCGGTTTCGGCGATCCGGATATCTTCGGTGACGATGATGCGGTCGAGCGAGAAGACCGGCATGGAGGCGTGAAAGCTCGGCCCGCACACGGCGATGGTGTGGCGCTGCTCGAAAGCGCGCAGGACGCCGGATTTGAGGTCCGGCTCGTTGAGGTCGCCCATCAGGATGGTCGGGAGGTTGCCCTCGAGCCGGTGCAGTTCGGAAACGATGGTCTCGGTCTGGAGCTGTCGCCACTTGCGCGTGAGGCCCAGATGCATGCCGACCACGCGGACACGGCGGCCTTGATAGTCGAGGTCGGCCACAGCGGCGCCGCGCGGCTCGAGATGGGGAAGCGCCATCGGCCGGGCGGCGGCGACGGCGATGGCCTTGCGGGCGAGAATGACGTTGCCGTGATAGCCCAGGCTCTGCGGGCGGTGCGAGAAGCGGATGGGCCGGTAGTCGGTTTCGCGTTCGATCAGTTCGGGATCGAGGGCCGTGACGCGGGAGCCGAAGCGCCGATCGACCTCCTGCAGGGCCACAATGTCGGCGCCGATCTCGTTGAGCACGCCGATGACGCGACCGGGCCGCCGCCGCCAATCGAGGCCGACCGCCTTGCGGATATTGTAGGAGGCGACCTTGAGCTGCATGGGGCGGGAAAACAGAAGGAGGGGGAAGAGGTTGCGACGCTAGCCGGGCCGCGCCGGAAGGTCCAGAGCCGTCAGCCCAGGGCAAGCTTGACGCCCACCACAGTGAGCACGATGGCGAGAAGCCAGCGAACGACGCGCTCATTGATGGCCGGGGCCAGGCGGCTCGAAACAATGATGCCCGGAATCGAGCCGCATAGCAGGGCGGCGAGCATGTGCCAGTCGACATCGCCAATGGCCCAGTGGCCCATTCCGGCGACGAGGGTGAGCGGCACCGCATGAGCGATGTCCGAGCCCACGATGCGGTGCACGGTCAGCCTTGGATAGAGCAGCATCAGCACGGTCACGCCGATGGCGCCGGCCCCGACCGAGGAGATCGACACCAGGATGCCGAGCGCGGCCCCGGTTATCACGGTCAGGATCGCGCGCGGCCGGTCGGCCAGTTCGCGATGGCTGCCGGCAAACCGGGCAAGCGCGCCGCGGAAGACCAGGCTCGTGGCGGTGAGGACCAGCATGCCGCCCAGCAAGACGGCGAGGATGCGCCCGGTTCCGGCCGTCTGCGCGCCCGTCGCATTCAGCAGCCACAGCGTAAGCGCGGCGGCCGGAACACTGCCGCAGGCGAGGCGGAGGACAATCCGCCAGTCCACGGCCCGGTTGAAGCCGTGGAACAGGGTGCCTGCGGATTTGGTGGTGGCGGCATAGAGCAGATCGGTGCCCACGGCCGTCGCCGGATGGATGCCGAACAACAGGATCAGCAGCGGCGTCATCAGCGAGCCGCCGCCGACGCCGGTAAGGCCGACAATGAAACCGACGCACAGTCCCGAAAGTGCGTACAGAACCTCGACAGGTAGTTGCAAACAGGCCGCCCCGGCTTCCCCGCTGGGGCGGACCCTAGTGTCGCCCCCTCGCCGTGACTAGGGCCAGCGGGAGCAGGAATTGGCGCATGGGCGGCAAAGCACGGCAATTTGTGCCAAATCCCGCCCGAAGCGGCGCGCCTGTCGTCGCCCAAGACTATGCCCGGCCCGCGAGAATCTGGCGGTTCGGCCAGGCCAATCCCCGGGGTCTCCCGCAGGGCCTTATCCTCCTGCCCGGAAAGGAGGTTGCGATGCTGCCAGTCGATGGACGCTTCATACTCAAAGTCGCCCCGAGGTTCTCGGGCGCCAGGGCCAGGCAACAGGAGAGGATCGTCTCGGCGATCTCGGGATCGCTCGCCCGTCTGCTCGAAGAGGCGGCGATCGACACCCCGCTGCGCGTCGCCCATTTCATGGCCCAGGCGACGCACGAAAGCGCCGGCTTCCGCACGACCGAGGAGTTCGCCGACGGATCGGCCTATGAGGGGCGAAAGGATCTCGGCAATGTCTTGCAGGGCGACGGGCCGCGCTTCAAGGGACGCGGACTGCTGCAACTCACGGGGCGGAACAACTACCGCGCCGTGGGCAGGGCCCTGGGGCTTCCGCTCGAGGATGAGCCTGAAATCGCCGCCGATCCGGTCACCTCGCTCCGGATCGCCTGCTATTTCTGGCGGTGCCACCGCATCAATGTTCCCGCCGACAAGGACGACCTTGCCGCGGTGACGCGCATCGTCAATGGCGGCCTCAACGGCCTGGCCGAGCGCCGCCTCTATCTCGAACGGGCGAAGGCGGCGCTCGCCCGTCTGCATGGCGACCCGGTCACGGCCGGGCGGCGAAATACTCCTGAAGAGACTTCACCGTGAGATTGCCGTCCTTGTAGCCGATGATGCCCTCGACGGCTGCGATCGCGCCTGGAATGGTGGTGTAGTAGGGGATCTTGCCCATGAGCGCCGTGCGGCGGATGTCGCGGCTGTCGCTGATCGATTTGGCGCCTTCCGTGGTGTTGATGACGAGCTGCACGCCACCGTTCTTCATGGCATCAACGATGTGCGGGCGGCCCTCGGCCACCTTGTTGACCTTGGTCGCCACAATGCCGTTGTCGTAGAGGAAGCGATAGGTGCCGGCGGTGGCGACGATCTTGAAGCCGTGCGCCTCGAGGTCGCGCATCATGCCGCGGATCAGCGGCTTGTCGTCGTCCCGCACGGAGACGAACACGGTGCCTTCGAGCGGCACCTTGGAGCCGGCGCCCATCTGCGATTTGGCAAAGGCCAGGGCAAAGTCGGTATCCAGGCCGATGACCTCGCCGGTCGACTTCATCTCCGGTCCGAGCAGCGTGTCGACGCCGGGGAAGCGGTTGAAGGGGAAGACAGCTTCCTTGACCGCGATGTGGCGAAGCGGGGTCTCGGCGAGGTTGAATGACGAGAGGCTTTCGCCGGCCATGATGCGGCTGGCGATCTTGGCGATCGGCTTGCCGATGACCTTGGCCACGAACGGGACGGTGCGCGAGGCGCGGGGGTTCACCTCGAGGATATAGATGGTGCCGTCCTTCAGCGCGTATTGCACATTCATGAGACCGCCGACCTTGAGCGCGAGCGCGATCTCCCTCGTCTGCCGTTTGAGCTCGGCAATGACATTGGGCCTGAGGGTCTGGGGCGGCAGGGAGCAGGCGCTGTCTCCCGAATGGATGCCCGCCTCCTCGATATGCTCCATGATGCCGCAGACGAACACGTCCTTGCCATCGCAGAGGCAATCGACATCAATCTCGATGGCGCGGCTCAGATAGGAGTCAAAGAGCAGCGGGTTGTCGGACAGCACCGAGTTGATCTGCCCGGTCTTGTCGTTGGGGTAGTGCAGGAGAATGTCGGGCGGCACCAGCGAGGTGAGCGTGCCCTGCACGTAGTTCTCGAATTCCGCCGGCGAACGCACGATCTGCATGGCGCGGCCGCCCAGCACGTAGGAGGGCCGGATCACCAGCGGGTAGCCGAGCCGCTCAGCCACGATGCGCGCCTGCTCGAGCGAGTAGGCGATGCCGTTGCGCGGCTGGGTGAGGTCGAGGCGGCTGATGAGCTTGGAAAACAGGTCGCGGTCCTCGGCCAGGTCGATGCTTTCCGGCTGCGTGCCCAGGATGCGGACTCCGGCCTTTTCGACCGCGTCGGCGAGATTCAGCGGCGTCTGGCCGCCGAACTGAACGATGACGCCATGCAGCGTGCCGTTCGATTTTTCGCGCTCGAGAATCTCGATGACGTCCTCTTCGGTCAGCGGCTCGAAATAGAGCCGGTCGGACGTGTCGTAGTCGGTCGAGACCGTTTCGGGATTGCAGTTGACCATGATGGTCTCGTAGCCCGCGTCCCGCAGCGCAAAGCTCGCATGGCAGCAGCAATAGTCGAACTCGATGCCCTGGCCGATGCGGTTGGGGCCGCCGCCAAGGATCACGACCTTGCGGCGGCCGGAGGGACGGGCCTCGTCCTCCACGGCCCCGGCGAACGGCACTTCGTAGCTCGAATACATATAGGCGGTGGGGGAGGCGAACTCGGCGGCGCTGGTGTCGATGCGTTTATAGGCCGGGCGCACGCCGAGGGCGTGACGGAGCGCGCGCACGTCGCGGGCCTGCTTGCCGCTCAGCTCAGCGAGCCGGCGATCGGAGAAGCCCATGGATTTGAGC
Organism: Devosia sp.; assembly: GCA_035548755.1. Classification (GTDB taxonomy): domain Bacteria; phylum Pseudomonadota; class Alphaproteobacteria; order Rhizobiales; family Devosiaceae; genus Devosia_A. Next base: position 18,779 of record DASZSH010000097.1, on the reverse strand, counting down.
TGCCTGAGGACGTTGGGATCGTCAGGGAGGCCGAATTCGCGGACCTTCTTTTCCATCTCCACGATGCCGTGGATCTGTTCGAGGAACCACATGTCGATGCGCGAAGCATCGTGAATGTCCTCAAGGCTCATGCCCAGACGCATGGCTTCGGCGACGTGAAGCAGCCGGTTGGGCGTCGCCACCGACACCGCCGCGCGGATGGCGTTGCGGTTGTCGTCGCCATTGAGGCCCAGCCCTGGAATGCCGATCTCGTTAAGCCCGGTCAGCCCCGTCTCGAGCGAGCGCAGAGCCTTCTGCAGGCTCTCCTGGAAGGTGCGGCCGATGGCCATGGCCTCGCCAACAGACTTCATGGAGGTGGTGAGGCGGTTGTCTGCGCCAGGGAATTTCTCGAAGGCGAAGCGCGGGATCTTGGTGACGACGTAGTCGATGGTGGGCTCGAAGCTCGCCGGCGTTGCGCCCCCGGTGATGTCGTTTTCGAGCTCGTCGAGCGTGTAGCCCACGGCAAGGCGGGCGGCGACCTTGGCGATGGGAAAGCCCGTCGCCTTGCTCGCCAGCGCCGAGGAGCGGGACACGCGCGGGTTCATCTCGATGACGATCATGCGCCCGTCGGCCGGGTTGATCGCGAACTGCACGTTGGAGCCGCCGGTTTCAACCCCGATCTCGCGCAGCACGGCGATCGAGGCGTCGCGCATGATCTGGTATTCCTTGTCGGTCAGGGTCAGCGCCGGAGCGACGGTGATCGAATCGCCCGTGTGCACGCCCATGGGATCCAGATTTTCGATCGAGCAGACGATGATGCAGTTGTCGTTGCGGTCGCGCACGACCTCCATCTCGTATTCTTTCCAGCCCAGCACGCTTTCTTCGATCAGCACCTCGTCGGTGGGCGAGGCGTCGATGCCGGTTTCGACGATCGAAAGGAACTCTTCCTTGTTGTAGGCAATGCCGCCGCCGGTGCCGCCCAGCGTGAAGCTCGGGCGAATGATGGCGGGAAGGCCGATCACCTCGAGCGCCTGCAGAGCCTCGATCATGTTGTGCGCCAGCATCGAGCGCGGGGTCTCAAGGCCGATCTTCTTCATGGCGTCGCGGAAGAGTTCGCGATCCTCGGCCTTGTCGATCGCCTCGGCGGTGGCGCCGATCATTTCGACGCCGAAGCGGTCGAGCACGCCCATCTTGCGAAGCGAGAGGGCGCAGTTGAGCGCGGTCTGTCCGCCCATGGTCGGCAGCAGCGCATCCGGCCGCTCCTTCTCGATGATCTTGGCGACGATCTCGGGGGTGATGGGCTCCATGTAGGTGGCGTCGGCCAGCACCGGGTCGGTCATGATGGTGGCCGGATTGGAGTTGACCAGGATGATGCGGTAGCCTTCGTCGCGCAGCGCCTTGCAGGCCTGGGTGCCCGAGTAGTCGAACTCGCAGGCTTGCCCGATGATGATCGGCCCCGCTCCGATGATGAGGATCGACTTGATATCGGTGCGTCTGGGCATGGCGTACTCAGCTTCGGGGCGCGCGCAAAGACCCGCGGGAAACGGGCCGTTCGGGGCGGAGGGTGCAGGTTAAGCCGGCTCTCTAGCGGATGGGGATGCGGAAGGGAAGGGTGCCGGTTCGGCCGTCCCCGCAAGAGGGGGGCGCCTTGGGGACGGCGCCTGCTTGTGCCGGGCAAGCATGCGGGCGATTATCGGGGGAGCTGACCCGGGAGACCCGCCATGTGCCGCAATATCAAGCCGCTCTTCAATTTCGAGCCGCCAGCGACCAGGAACGAGATGCACGATGCGGCCCTGCAGTTCGTCCGCAAGATTTCGGGCTACACCCATCCCTCGCAGGCCAACGAGGCTGCCTTCCACGAGGCTGTCGAGGACATCGAGAAGGTCGTGCGCAGGCTGCTCAAATCGCTCGAGACCAACGCGCCGCCGCGCGACCGCGAGGTCGAGGCGCAGAAGCGGCGCGAGCGGAGCAGGCTGCGCTTTCCCGCGCAGCCGGCCCGGGAGCTGGCCTGAGCTAGCGGCTGAAGGTTATGCGGGAGGTGGTCTTGTCGCCGTGCCCGTCGATGATCGAAAAATCGATGATGATGGCCGAGGGCGACATCGTCATGGTCGAGTAGGACCGGCCGCCCATGGTGCTGCTCTTGGTGGTGAAGATCAGCGAATTGCCGCGGCGGATGCCGGGCACCGTGCCGCCGACCGAGCGCGCCTCGTAGCGCTTGAGGCGATCGTTGTAGGCGATCGAGCCGTTGAAGGCCTGCGCGGCGACATCGGGGATATTGCAGCGGCCCTGGTATTTGAGGGTCTGGCCGCCCACTGAGGTGACGATCCGGCAGGCGACGGGTCCGGTCTGGGCGCCCGAGAGCTTGCCGCGGCCAGTCCAGTTGGCCGTAAGCTTCTGAAGGAATGCGGTTTCGGCGGGGCCGGCGAAGGCGGGAGCCGCGGCCGCCGCGATCAGAGTGGCGGCGAGGGCGGAGGCGATGACGCTGCGGAGCATGCTGGATTCCAATCGTTGTCCGAGCCCTGGTTAACTCAACAATGCGTCAGCGCAAGGGCGGTTGCCGAATAGGGTTGACGGCGGGCGAGCCGGTGGCCCCCGCGGGGTCAGCCGCCGGCGGCCCTACCCCGGGCGGGCCGAGGCCTCAGTTCTCGGGCTCGGTAGTGAAAAGCAGCGGGAAGCCTTCCTTGCGCGCCATTTCGGTCGCCCGCGTCGCCTTGGATTCGGCGATTTCGCGGGTGAACACGGCGACTACGCAGGCGCCCTTGGTGTGCGCGGTGATCATCACCCTGTGGGCTTGGTCCTCGCTCATGCGGAATTCGGCCTTGAGCACGCGCACGACAAAGTCGCGCGGGGTGAAGTCGTCATTGACCAGGATCACCTTGTAGAGCGGCGGCCGCGCCGTCTTTACATGCGTTCGCGGCCGGGTCTTGGTATCGCTTTCCGCCATCGCAAATTCTCCGGATGGCCAGTCTATCACATCGAGGGTTCAAAGTCCGGTGTCGGCGCGCGGCTGGGGTGGCGGCGCCGGCCGCTGCGAAGCTGGGCGAAAGCGTCCCGCGGCGATGCCGGGAGGCATTGGATAGGGCATGAGCTCGGCGGCGGCCTGGGACTCGCCAAGCGTCAGGTCTTCGGGCGCGGGCTCGGCAGGGGCGGCTCCGGAGGCGTCGGCGGAGGCGGACGGCTCGGGGGCCGAAGACGCGGGCTCGTCGGCAGGGGCGGCGAGCGGCGTTGTGGCCTCGGCGACGGTGACGCCGGGGGTCGCCGGCAAGGAGGGCGGCGTCAGCGTGGCGGTCGCGGGTTCCGCCGCCGAGGGGCTGAGGATCGGCGCGGCTGCGGGCGAACTGGAGGGCGGAGGAGGCAGGACTGGCGCTTCGGCGAGCTTGGGCGCGACTGACGAGATGCTCGATGAGGGTTGCGTCACCGAGGCCTCGAAATTGGTGACGGTCGCGGTGGGCCGCCCGGTGTCGGCGGCGCGCAGGTTGACGAAGACCAGGGCGGCCGCCGCCGCGAGGCCGGCGTAGAGGCCGAAGCTCAGCACGCTGCTGGTCAGGCGGGCGGCGCGCGAGAATCCGCCTTCTTCGTCGTATTCTTCCTCCGGATTGCGGAACATCGGCTTCTGCCGCGGCGGCTCGGTACGGCGACGGATGGGTTCCCAACTGTCGCGCGAGGCGTCCGCCCGGTCGTAGCTGCGCCCCGAAGGGTCGGGCGAGCGGCCCATGACGCCGCGCATCGGCGTCGCCGTGCCGTGGTCGCCGAAAAAGGTTGCCCCGACGGTGACCGCGCCGGTCTCTTCGTCGCGGTCGCGGGAGTCCTCCTCGTCGGCGCTCCGCAGTGGATCCTCGTCGGCATAGCTCGGCTCGCGCGCCTCGCCCGCGAAGGCGCCCTGCCGCTGCACCCGGAATGCCAGCACGGCGAATACGGCCGCGATCAGAAGCAGTCCGGGCGAGGTCAGCATCACGTAGTCGGGGCCGTGATGCAGTACGAGTGCGGCGATGATCCAGGCCACGGCGCCCACGGCCAGCAGGATGGCGCCCACCAGCGGGGCTGCGAGCGCCACGCCCGCACCGAGCACGCCGAAATAGGCCACAACGAAGAGCCCGAAACGGACAAGCGAAATCTGCCTGGGGTCGGCCGTCAGCGCGGCCGCATCCAGCCCGCCCAGCGCCAGGATGAGCGAGGCGACGAGTCCGGCAAGGATACCGAAAGCTAAGGCCGCGATGCGCAAAAAGCGTGCTCCTCCGGTGCGCTCGGGCCGCCTCGGCCCAATGTCCCGCGAGAATTGTCTTCCGCAGTCAGGCAATTAGCGGCGAAATCTGGCGCAAAATAGCAGCCAAGCCGGGGAAAACAAGGAAAAGCCCTGACATGATGAAGGCGAAGACTGGCCAGTGATTGAACCTTCGACGACGTCAACGGTTCTCAACCCATGTTTCTTGCCTCGGGACATTGAAGAATGGCCGGATCGCCTTCACAGCGTCAGAACATTGGGCGCCATGACAATCGAGAGGCCGCCGCGCAGATACCGCGCATCACGCTCAGCGACGGCAACACCATTCCACAGCTGGGCATGGGCGTCTGGCAGGTCGACCCGAAGATCACGGCGCGGGTCGTCCGCGACGGGATCGAGGCCGGTTTCCGGCTGATCGATACCGCCCAAGGCTATCACAACGAAGACGGTGTGGGGGAGGCGATCCGCAGCGCCGCCGTGCCGCGCGAGCAGCTCTTCGTCACGAGCAAACTGCGAAACGGCGCGCACGACCGCGACAGCGCGCTCAGAAGCTTCGAGGCGACCATGACGGCCCTCGGACTGGATCGGCTCGACATGTTCCTCATCCATTGGCCGGTGCCGAGCCAGGGCAAGTATGTAGAGGCCTGGAAGACCCTCGTGGAACTCAAGGAGCAGGGGCGCATCGCCTCGATTGGCGTCAGCAACTTCAACCCCGATCACCTCGAGCGGATCGTGGGGGAGACCGGGGTGGCCCCGGTGGTCGACCAGATCGAGCTGCACCCCTATTTTCAGCAGCGCGACAAACGCGATCCGCTGGCGCAGATGGACATCCGCATCGAGTGCTATTCGCCCCTCGGCCTGGGCGAGGCGCTCAAAGACGGAACGATTGCCGACATCGCCAGGGCACATGGCAAATCGCCCGCGCAAACCATTATCCGCTGGCACCTGCAGCAGGGGCTGATCGCGATCCCCAAGTCGATCCATGCCGATCGGCTCAGACAGAATCTCGACGTGTTCGACTTTAAGCTCAGCGAGGAGGAGATGCGGCGGATCGACAGCCTCGACAGGGGCGGGAGCGGGCGCATGGGCTCCGACCCGGCGACGGCAAGCTTCCTGTTCTAGCCGAAACCCGCCGCAAGCGCAGGCGGCGCGGTTCGACGGCAGGTCGTCACGATGAGGGAAGGCGGGGCGCCCCGTCGACGATGGGCGCGGTCCTGCGGAGCAGCAGGTCGCTGGCCGCCAGCAGCGCCCCTGCGGTGATGAGCAGGCAGGCCACCAGCAGCGTGGTGGAGAAGGTCGCATAGCCGGCGAGGATCAGCAGCACGGTCGAGAGCAACGGCGCCGAATAGGAGGCTGCTCCAAGCACCTGGATGTCGCCGCGCTTCACGCCGACGTCCCACACGTAGAACGCCAGGCCTACGGGGCCGAGGCCAAGTCCGATGACGGCGAGCCATTGCGGCCAGCCGGCGGGCCAGATGGTCGGCTCGATCGCTACGTGAACGATCGCGGCAAGGATCGAGGTCGCAAGACAGAACCCGGTGATCGCATCGCTTGGCACGTGCGACAGCCGCCGCGAGACGACCGAATAGACGCCCCAGACCACGGCAGCGGCGAGAGCGGCGGCATAGCCGCCAAGAAACGACGGGTCGAAGGCGAAACCGCGCCCCCTTGTCACCACGAGCACCGCGCCCGAGAGCGCAAGAACGCAGCCGGCCACGTGCTGCCACTTGAGTCGCTCGCCCGGCAGCAGCGCGGAAAAAACCACGATCAGCAGCGGCCAGAGGTAATTGATGAGTCCGGCCTCGACCACGGGCGCATTGCGGAGCGCGATAAAGTAAGCGGCGTGATAGCCGAAGAGTCCGCCGACCCCGACGAGATAAACCAGCCAGGGCTGGCGAACGGCCCTGGCGGCGGCGGGGCGGACGGCCCAGAGGGTCACGCCGGCAAGGCCGCCGATGCCAAAGGTCAGGCTCAGCAGCTCGAAGGGCGGCACGTCGCCGCTGGCGGCCGTCAGCGTGGCCAGCGCGGACCAGAGCAGTACGGCGCAGAATCCTATGGCGGTGGCGGCGCGACGGGAGAGGGTCATGGGGGGGCGGGGCAGGTCCGGTATTGGCGGGCGGACCCGCCTTTAGCGGATTTGTCGCGACAAGGGAAATTGCCCGATGCGACGGCGACGGCTAGGTTCCCCTCATGGCCTTCGACCTGCCCGACCGTTCTGCCCTCAACCGCCGGTCCGACGCCGCATTCAACGTGCTCGAGGCCGATATGGCGGCCGAGAAGGCTTCGTCGTTAGGTCGGCACGGGCGTCTCGTCGAAGAGGCCATCGCCGCCCTGGCTGCCTTCGATGCCACCCCGGGCGGAAACAAGGACGAGAGGATGAAGCTCGTGCGCAAGGCGGCGCGCGAAGTGTGGGCCTTTCTGGTGCAACGCGAACTGTGCGGCCTGCGCGACCAGAAACAGATCATCCGCGACTACGCCATTCCCGGCGAAGTCCTCGTGCGGCTGGGCGCAATCGAGCGATAGGCTCTGCCGCCTGGGGCGAGCGTCACAGGAAGTACTTGAAGCCTTCGTGAGTCTGCTCAAAGCCCAGACGACGATAGAAGCGGTGGGCGTCGACGCGGGCCTTGTTGGAGGTGAGCTGCACGAGGCCGCAGCCCTTCTCGCGGCAGCGTGCAAGGGCCCATGTCATCATCTGCGAGCCGATGCCGCGGTTGCGGCGGTGGGCGGCGACGTGGACGGCTTCGACCTGGCCGCGCCACATGCCGCGCCGCATCAGGCCCGGCAGATAGCTCAGCTGAAAGCAACCGACCGGCTCGCCATCGAGCTCGGCGACGATCATTTCCTGGTTTGGATCCGCCTCGATGGCAGCAAGCGCGCGCGTGTAGTCGGCGTGCCGCGCATCCGCAGGATCGTCATTGGTGGCAACGACGCTGTCCTCGACGATGAGGGCGATGAGGAAGGGCAGATCGTCCGGCCTGGCGGCCCTGAAGGTGAGCGTCATTCCTCGGCTTCGAAGCCCTGCAGTTCAAGTCCCCTGGTATTGGCGATAATCGAATCGAGGACGCCGGGGAAGCGGGCATCGAGGTCGTCGCGACGCAGCCGCACGCGGCGGCGCGTGCCTTCCGCCGTGACACGGACGACGCCGGCCTCCCGCAGCTTGGCGATGTGGTAGGTGATCGCCGTCTTGCTCGCGAGGTCGGTGAACTGGCCGCAGAGCGCGCCCTTCTCCTCATTGCAGGCGAGCTGGCTGATGATGGCCAGCCGGGTCTGGTCGCTCAATGCGCCCAGGACGTTGGCGAGGCTGATCTGGTCGGCGTCGGGATGCGGGAGAACGGAGGGATGCGTCATGGCTCGTATGCGGAAATGGCTGTTCCGACATGTAGTCCGCGGCGCTTTGATGTTCAACGTCTGTTGAACTAAGCTTGACATGTCCAATGCGATTGTCCAAATGTTCAACAACCATTGAACTAAGGACATGCTGACATGGATATCCGGCTCATCTGGTTGGCCCTGGGCGCGTTTGCCATCGGGGCCGAGGGTTTCGTCATCTCGACACTGCTTCCGTCGATTTCGGCCGAGACCGGCGTCACCATCGCGCAGGCCGGCTATCTCGTTCTGGCCTATGCGGTCGCCTATGCGCTCAGTGCCCCGGTGCTGGCAACGCTGACGGGCACGGCGGCCCGCCGGAACGTGCTCGTCATCGCTGCGTTCGTGTTTGCGGCCGGCGCGGTGGGGGCAAGTCTTGCCAACGGCTACTGGCCGCTGCTCGCGGCCCGCGTGGTGATGGCCGCGATGGCCGGGCTCTACGCCGCGACGGCGCAGGCGACGGCGGTCTCGATGTCGGAGCCGGCGCATCGGGCGCGGGCCATCGCCGTGGTGGTTGGGGGCACCTCGCTTGCCGTGGCCCTGGGCGCGCCGATCGGCGGGCTGATCGCCGGCCTCGTCGGCTGGCGCGGGACCTACCTGTTCATCGCCGCGCTCGGGCTTGTCGCGGCGGGCGCGATCCTGGCCATGCTGCCCTCAGATTTGCGCGGAGAGCATCGCAGCCTGCGCGAGCGGCTCGGCGTGTTGTCGCTCCCCGGGGTGGTGCCGGCGCTGCTGACCACCTTCTTTTACATGGTAGGACCGTTCGCCGCGTTTATCTATCTCTCCCCGCTCGCCACGCGCGGGATCGGGCTCGACAAGGCCTGGTTGCCGGCGGTGATGCTGGCCTGGGGCGCCGGCGCGGCCATCGGCAATACGCTGGGGGGCCAGCTGGCCGACCGGATGGGCGCCAACCGCACGGTGATTCTGGCCGCGCTGCTCAACGCCGTGTTCCTGATGCTGCTCTCGGTGGCGCCGCACCTCAACCCGGCGATCCGGGCGACAGCCTTCATTGCGCTGATGGTGCCCTGGGGGATCGTGGCGTGGACTTTCCTTCCCGCGCAGGTCAGCCGCCTCGTGGGCCTCACCGCAGGCGCGGCGCCGCTGGTCCTGTCGCTCAATGGCTCGTCGCTCTACCTGGGCACGGCCGGAGGCGCGCTGCTCGGCGCGCAGGTGCTCGAGCACGCCTCGGTTTACGATCTGGGCTGGGTGTCTGCGATTTCGCCCGTGATCGCGCTCGCCATCCTGGGCCTTGGCCGTGCGCCGCGGGCTGAGCCCTTGCCGCGCCTGGGCTGAGATTGGCAGAAAACGATGCGACGCTGTCCGCAATGGGCAGCGTCCATACGCTTATGAAGGGGGCGAACCAGCAATGGACCGACCCGATGCCCGCCCTCGAACTGCGCCCCAACTGCGAACTGTGCGATCGCGACCTGCTGCCCCAGAGCTACGACGCCCGTATCTGCTCCAACGAATGCACCTTCTGCGCCGACTGCGCGGACCATAGACTGCTCAACGTCTGTCCCAACTGCGGGGGCGAACTGGTGCGCCGCCCGATCCGGCCCCTGCAGGAATACCGGCCGGGCGAGGGCCTGCGGCTAAATCCGCCCGGGATGGCGAGACGGCGAACGAAATACGCCATGGCCGACATCGCTGCGCTTGTCGCCAGGCTCAAGGACGTGCCCGCGCACGAACGCTAGTCGCGTCGGCCTTTGGGGCTGAGCCAGTACGCCACCGCAAGGGTGACAAGCGCGAGCGTGCCTGGGAGCGGAGCGATCCAGAACTGGTCGCCGGCCACCAGCACCGCTGCTCCGGCCCAGAAGATCGAGCTCAGGGCCTCGGCGATGGTGGATACCCGCGAGGCGACCTGCCGGCGGCGGAACATGGCGCGGCGCATGGGCACACGGAACCAGAGCTGAATGGCGGTCGCCGAGCCCGAGGAGAGCGCGGCAAAGACAGCGGTCTTGGCCGCAAGTTCCACCGAGGCGAGCATCATCAGCGCGATGATCGGGGCGAGGACGACCAGCACCACCGCCGCGACCGCCTCGATCTTGGCCTGCAGCACCGCGGCGGGCGGAACGGGCGCGGTGACGACCAGATCGTGCGCATCTTCGCCGGAAATGGCCAGCCAGCTTAGGCCGCCCGACAGCTGCCCGGTCGCCATCACCAGCACGGGGATGACCACGACATAGGTGCCCGCCGACTGCCCATAGCTGATCCACAGGTAAAGCGCCGGCGGCACGAGATAGAAGATCTGCATGAGCGTCTGGCTCAGGAGCCAGGGATCGCGCGCGAGCAGCCGCCATTCCTTGATGCGAAGCTGCTGCTTCTGGCTGCGGGGCCGGAAGTTCACGGATCTGTGCCGTGCCGCGGCCCGGCGATGGCCGACGCCGGCGGCGGCGATGGCGTTGCGCCCGAAGCTCGAGGCGGCGAAGGCGATTGTCGTCACGAGGGCGAGTGCGCCGGCGAGTACTACAACGGTCAGGGCTCGCCAGTCGCCCAGCGCCGCCTTCGCCGGCAGCCAGAGCCAGTGGTCGAGCTCGGGCATGGCGGCGACGAACTGGGGGTCGCTGAACAGCGCCAAGCGCGACGACATGTTGCCGAAATGCAGGATGGCGATCGCCTGGATGCCGATGACGAAGCCGGCGCCGACGATCGCCGCGATGATCTGCGCCACGAGGCGGGTGCGGCGAGGGCCCGCGATGCCAAACAGGCCCACAGTGATCAGCACCGCGAGCGCGGTCGAGAAGGCGGCGAGGGCCGCAAGCACGAGGTAGGCCATCAGCCAGCGCGGCCCCTGATGCACCACCAGGATGTCCACCACCGGGCTTGCGAGCAGGCAGGCGAGCAGCAGCGTGGTCGCCGCCGTGATGCCCGTGCGCACCGCGAAGACGGCGCGGGAGGAGGCGGGGGAACTCAGGATCAGCTCGAGATCGGAGCGCGAATAGTAGGCGCGCGTGACCGACTCCAGGGCCTGGCTCAACATCACGGTCCAGAACAGGAATCCCGAGCCGGTGATGAGAACGAGGGTGGGTTTGTCCGGCACGAGGCCGCGGTCCAGCCAGGGCGAGACGATGGCGTTGGCAAGCAGATGCATCAGCACGGCGACGATGACGACGAAGGCGAGGAGCGCGACGCGCCGCGCGGGGTAGCCGCCGGTCAGCATGGCGATGCCGTCGCGCCACATCAGCCGTGCTTCGTGCGCGGCGAACCACGGCATGGTCGCAGGCGGAAAACTCATGCGGCGGCGTCCACGCCGTGGCCGGCGTCCATTTCCTTCTGCGCCACGAGATCGAGGAAGATTTCCTCGAGGGTGGTCTCGCGCCCCACCCGGGTGCGCAACTCGCCCAGCGTGCCTTCAGCGATGAGGCGGCCGTGGTTGATGACGCCGATGCGCTCGGCCATGCGTTCGGCGACTTCCAGAATGTGGGTGGTCATGATCACGGTCACGCCCTGGCGGACCTTGTCCAGCAGCACCTGCTTGACCTGCCGGGCCGAGCCGGCGTCGAGCCCGGTCAAGGGCTCATCGAGAATGATGAGGCGAGGCTCGTGCACCAGAGCGCCCGCGAGGGCCACTTTCTGCAGCATGCCTTTGGAAAAGCCGCCGCAGCGCTCATGGGCGTGCGGGCCAAGCCCCAGCCACTCGATGAGCTCGGTCGCGCGGGTCTGAGCCTGCCGCGCCTCGATGCGCCACAGGCCGGCGACGAATTCGAGATACTCGTAAGGGGTCAGCCGGTCGTACACCATCGGTTCGTCGGAGACCCAGGCAATGATGGATTTGGCGGCGATGGGGTCCTTGCGCGTGTCCGTGCCGAACACCGAGATGCTGCCGGTTTCGGGCTGAAGCAGCCCCGCAACCATGCGCAGGATCGTCGTCTTGCCGGCGCCGTTTGGCCCGAGCAGGGCGTAGAATTCGCCGGCCCGCACCTGCAGGTGCAGATCCCGGATCACGGGACGGTCGAAACTCTTGGACAGGCCCTGTATCGACAGGGCCAAGGCTGGATCGGGCATGGCGCGCTCCGAAAGGATGCGCGGAGCCTATGCGGTCCCGGTTGAGGGCGCATGAAGGGGTTGGGTTAAGAATTCGCAAGGGCCATGCGAACGCACGACCCCGGCTGAGATGGGCGGGGGCGGCGGCCAGGCGCGCCGTCCATGGCGCTTGTCGTTGCCCCTGTCTTCTCCTAGTCTGGTGGTGACGGCGCGCCCGGAAGCGTGAATGAGCCTGGCGCGCCGGCGTCCACGGTCAACGTGGCGCCCGCCGGGCAGTGAAATGCCACGTCAGACGGAAAAGAGCGGCCGCGCGGTCGCTCTTTTCGTCGCTATTGCGGGCCGACGGGGTCGAGGATGCCGCCACCGCAGCCGGGGTCGGTCGGGTTGGCGGCGGCGATGAGCTCGCCGATGCCGCCCGCGCCCATGACATCGCCGTAAAGGCCGACGGTGATTTCCGAGATCAGCCGGCGGCCCCCGTCCTCAACGCAGGCGAGCCGGACGCGGTCGCCTGCGCCCGCCCCGAAGGCGGTGTCGAAGGCCGCCTTGAGCTCGCCCTGATCGAGCCGCCGTCCGGAGCGGCGTGCGAGCAGCTCGCCGACGGCCGAGGCGTTGATCGTGCCCTCAAACAATACGGCACGCGCGAAGTAGCGGTCGGCGGAAACGCCGGAGCAGGTGCCGTGCTTGATCCATTCGTGGCGATCGAGAGCGCTCTGCGCGCCGGGCATGGCGTCCATCAGGTCGTCGCGCGTCTGCGGCCGAAGGTCGGGGGCTGGAAGAGCGCTCCAGTCGCCGCGCCGGTCGGCTTCGACCGTGGCCGGCGCGACGCCGCAGTATTGCTCGCGCGGCCACAGGCCATGCAGGCTGAGACGCCTGGCGTCCGCCTCCGGCTCGTTGCGGCATTCGGGCTTGTCGCCGCTGGCCTCGCAGAAGGCCGGCTCCCAGCTCAGGGCGAGAACATAGAAGCCATGCCCCTTCTCGGCGGCCGCGGCCGGCAGGCCGGCCGCAAGGGCCGCCGCCACAGCGAGCAGTGCGACCCGCCGGAGCATCAGCGCGCGAACCGGTAGCCGTCGGGGACGCCGGTGGGGGAGAGCACGAACTGCCAGACCTGCAGCGCGCGGGCGCGGAAGCCGCCGGCGCAGCACAGCAGATAGTACTTCCACATGCGGTAGAACCGCACCTCCTCGGGCGTATTCCGTCGCGTCCAGTTCCTTTCGAAATTGTCGTACCAGGCGCAAAGCGTCTTGTCGTAGTGGGGGCCGATGTTGTGGACGTCGACCACGGCCCAGAGCCCGTCGATCGCCTTGCCGATCTGGGCCATCGAGGGGATGACGCCGCCGGGGAAGATATACTTCTCGAGCCAGGGCTCGATGGTCTCGGTGGTGGTCATCGAGGCGATCGAATGGAGCATGAACAGGCCCTCGTCCTTGATGACGCTGCGGGCCTTCTCGAAATAGGTCCGGTAGTTCTTGTGGCCGACATGCTCGAACATGCCCATCGAGACGATGTGGTCGGTCTTGCCCTCGAACTCGCGATAGTCCTTGACCTGAAACTCGATGGGCAGCCCCTTGTAGCGCTCGCGCCCGTAGGCGGCCTGGTCGGGCGAGACGGTCACGCCAACGCAGCGAGCGCCGTATTTCTCGGCGGCAAAGCCCATGAAAGCCCCCCAGCCGCAGCCGATGTCCCAGACGAGCTGGCCGGGCTTGAGCCCGATCTTGCGGCACACAAGGTCGAGCTTGGCTTCCTGCGCCTCGTCCACATTAGCGACGCCCTCGGGCCAGTACCCGCACGAGCCGGTCATGCGCTTGTCGAGCGAGGCCTTGTAGGCGTCGGTCTCGCTATAGTGCATGCGGGCGACGCGGCGCGAGCGCTCGATGTTCTGCATGTTGAGAAGCTTGGCCTGCGCGATCTGCCAGACGAGGTTGGGCGTGAGCTTGAGCTTCTCGTTGAGCTTGGCGCGCAGCACGCGGTTGAAGAACTCGGCCATGTCGCCCACGTCCCACAACCCGTCCATGTAAGCCTCGCCCAGCCCGAGCGAGCCCTGGGCGAAGACACGCGTCCACACCTCGTCGCTGTTGACCTGGATGTCCCAGGGATCCGGGCCATTGATGGTGATCCCGGCGTCCTTGAGCAGGCCGATGAGCCGATCTTTTTCCGACACGTCCGATACGTCCCCGCACGTTCATAAAACTGGCGGCTAGCAAGACTCTCGGAAACGACAAGTCAATAGGCAAGGCCGCCGCGCCGGCCGCAGGGACGGCGTCACCGGCCACACAGGCGTCCATCGCCGGAAGAGGAGATTCGGGGGACTCGATTGCCGCGGGCCGCTAGCGGACGCGGCTCCAGCTGACCCCGGAATCATCCACGAAGCCGCCCTGGCCCAAGCGCAGCGTCTGGCTGAAGCAGTTGTTGTAGCGGCTGAGGTCGGAGAAGTGGATCATGACGAAAATGCTGCCATCGGCCTGCTGGTAGGCCGCCCACTGGCCGGCGCCCTGGTTCTGCGAGCAGGGTACGCCCGGCGCGCTGCCGCAGGTCTCGTCCTGGTACTGCCAGAGGCCGTTGGGCTCGTAGCTGCGATAGACGCGTTCGATCATGCCCAATTGCGGGGCGGTCTGCTCGCCGTAGTAAACCCCGGCCATCTGCTGCATCACGCCCGCATCGGCCGATTGCACGGTGCGCTGCCAGTTGAGGCTGGCATCGGGGTTGTAGAACGTATTGGCGCAGGAGGAGTCGGCGCAGCGCGGATCGCTGCTGGAATAGCAGCGGTACTGTTCGCCGTCCTGGGCGAGCGCGCCCCCGGTGGCAAGCAACAGCGCGGCGGCGGCAAGCAGGTGTCGTGAAAGCATCGCGGTCTCCGAAAGGGTCGGCCCGATGCTGTCGCGTCACCGCCCTCACGGCAAGCGCAGCCGGCCCCGCCGGGGCCGGCTGTCACGGGGCATTACAGGGTAATGCGATAATTTCCGAAGCCGTTGTCGGCTTCGCCCACATATTCGATCTTGACGCCCTTGACCTCGGCGACATGGTCCTTGGCCTTGGGACCGGACTGGAACATCACGGTCGTGCCGGGGAGCGGCGCCAGCGACCAGTTGCCGTCGGCGGCAGGATTGATGGTGCCGGTGTCGTGGATATAGCGCACGATGATGTCGCGGTTGGTGTCGGGCCCCATGAAGATGATGGTCTTGCCGTCGGCGCCGGGGAAGAAGCCGCCGCCGCCCGCGCGGTAGTTGTTGGTCGCGACCACGAATTTGGCCGTCTCGTCGATCGGCTTGCCATCGTACATCAGCTCGACGATGCGGTGGGCGTCGGGGTTCACCACCTGGCCTTTCTGGTCGTAGCGCGATGGCTGGGAGATATCGATCTTGTAGGTCACCCCGTCGATGACGTCGAAATTGTAGGACGGGAAGGTGAGATCGATGAGGTCGGCGTCCTTGGACCCGGGCTTGACCTGGTTGAAGATGCCTGCGGAACGTTCAAGCCATTCGCGCACCTGCGCCCCGGTCACTTCCACCGCCCGGATGGTGTTGGGGTAGAGGTAGAGGTCGGCGACGTTCTTGATGGCGACGGGACCGACCGGCACGTCGGTATAATAGTCCGGGCCCGGCTTGCCGCCGGCCTTGAACGGGGCGGCTGCCGAGAGCAGGGGGAGGTTCTCCCACTGGGAGCCTTTGAGGTTCTCCTTGATGTAGGCCATCTGCGCGATCGAGACGATCTGTACCGAGGGGTCGTCGGCGACGAGCGCGAAGTAGGAATGGAGCGGCGCCGCGGTCTGCCCGACCGGGCGGCGGACATATTCGAGCGTCGCCTTGTGATCCTTTTCGACCGGCGCTTCGACCGAGGCCACGTCCCGCACGGTGGGCACGACCTTCTTGGTCGTATCGTCCCGCTTCCAGATGGGGCGCGCTTCCGAGGTGTGTGAAACGATCTTCCAGCTGTTCCCGTCCTTTTCGAGCAAGAGGTCGATGAGGCCCATATGCGAGCCCCAGAAGCCGGCCATCACCGCCGGCTTGCCCATCAGCGTGCCCTTGTCCAGGTCGGCGCCTTCGATGCCCTTGAAATCGCCGGAGTTGGGGAACACCAGGTGCTGGTGGCCGGTGAAGACCACATCAATATCCTTGACGCCGGCGAGGAACAGCGCGGCATTCTCCATCATGTCGCCCTGCTGGCCGTCGATGCCGGTGTGAGCGAGCGCGATGACGAGGTCTGCGCCCTGTTCCTTCATCACCGGCACCCACGCCTCGGCGGTCTTGACGATGTCGCGGACGGCCACCTTGCCCTCAAGGTTGGCGGAGTCCCAGATCATGATCTGCGGCGGCACGAAGCCGATGAAGCCGAGCTTGATCGACTGCTGCTTGCCATCGCCGTCGGTCAGCTGCTTCTCGACGATCTTGAACGGCGGCAGGTAGGTCTTGTCTTTGGTGGGATCGTCCCCCGTGATCGTCGCGGCGTTGACGAGATTGGCGCATACCAGCGGGAATTGCGCGCCCGCCAGCGCCTTGCCGAGGAAATCGAGCCCGTAGTTGAACTCGTGGTTGCCCAGGGTCGAGATTTCGTAGCCGAGGGTGTTCATGGCGGCGAAGGTGGGGTGGATGTCGCCGTCCTTGAAGCCGCGCTCATAGGCCACGTAGTCGCCCATCGGGTTGCCCTGGATGAGGTCGCCATTGTCGATGAGGATCGAGTTGGTCGCCTCGGCGCGGATCTGGTTGATCAGCGCGGCCGTGCGAGCCAGTCCCATCGTGTCGTTGGGCGCGTCGGCATAGTAGTCGTAGGGATAGATGGCGACGTGAATGTCCGTCGTTTCCATGAGGCGCAGGTGGGCCTGGTTGGTCGCGGCCATGGCCGCGAACGGATGCATGACGATGAGCGCCCCCGCGCTCGCTGACCCGGCGAGGAAGGCGCGCCTCGATAGTCTCGGCTGGAAATTCATGTCGTTCTCCCTGTGCAAAGACGCTGGCGGGCGGAACGGACAGCTGGTCTCGCTTGTTGATGCCGCACGCGAGCGAGGTGTCTTGCCGTGGCGAGGTGACGCTGCGATGACCGCGGCGGGTCGAGACTGTCAAAATTGAACCGGACGGTCAAATTGTGGATTTGCCCACCGCGCCGGCATAGAGTCGCCGCAACCTCAGGAGGCCGATGATGAAGTGGCAGGGTCGCGAGCAAAGCTCGAATATCGAGGATCGCCGGGCGCAGGGCGGCGGCGGATTCGGCGGCGGCGGCCTTGGCGGCGGGCTCGGTTCAAATCCGTTCGGGACGGGCGGCGGCTACAGGCTGCCCAGCGGGCGCTCCGGCATCAGCCTGGGCGGGATCGGAATCATCGTCCTGTTCATCATCATCGCCATGGCGTTCGGGATCAATCCGCTCGATCTGCTCAACGGCGACCTGTCGGGGAACAACAGCCCGTTCAGCAACAGCCAGACGCTGCCGCCCCAGAATGCGAGCGAGGACGAGCTCAGCCAGTTCGTGGGCGTGGTGGTCAAGGATACCGAGAATTTCTGGGGGAGCTATTTCCAGCAGCATGGCGGGACCTACAGCGACCCCAAGGTCGTGCTCTACAGCGGCCAGACAAGTTCGGGCTGCGGCGTCGCCGACTCGTCGGCGGGCCCGTTCTACTGCCCCAACGACCGCAAGGTGTACATCGATCTGAGCTTCTACCAGCAGCTGCGCGACCAGTTCGGGGCCCCCGGCGACTTCGCGCAGGCCTATGTGATCGCGCATGAGGTGGGCCATCACGTGCAGAACCTTCTGGGCATTCTGCCCAAGTTCAACGAGCGCCGGCAGTCGATGAGCCAGGACGAGGCCAACGCCTATTCGGTCAAGGTCGAGCTGCAGGCCGATTGCCTTGCCGGCATGTGGGCCAAGGGCGAGCAGCAGTATCTCGACAATGGAGACGTCGAAGAGGCGATCAACGCCGCCAATCAGATCGGCGACGACACCCTCACGCATAACTCGATCTCGCCACGCCAGTATACGCACGGCACCTCGGCGCAGCGCATGCAGTGGTTCAAGACCGGCATCAACGCTACCGACGTGAGCCAGTGCGACACGGGCATACCGGGTTGAGCGCGGCCGACTAGGGCGCCGCCGGGACGAGCAGGGTGGTGGGCTCGGACATGGCCACGGCATAGGCCGCGGAGACGGCGGCGTTGACCGCCGGAGGCAGTCGACGGCTGCCTGAGGGGCCATCCTCCTGGATCATGGCGAGCTCGCCCCGCCCGATGCGCGCGATCGCGGAGGCGGCGAAGCCGGGGTGCAACCTTGCATACTGGCCGAAGTTGAAGAACTCGATGGCGCTCGCCCGTCCCGCCCAATAACAGAGGGACAGCATTTCGCACGCGACCGGTCCCTGGGCGGCGGCCAGACGGTCGATGGCCTGCTGCCAGGCACCGCGCTGCGCCAGACCGCGCGCAATATCGGCGTGAAGGTTCTGAACGCCGGGCCCGGCAAGCGTGAGCGGCAGAACCAGAACGAGCGCCAGTCCGGCCCGCGCCGCCGGAGTGTTCGCAAGCCGATCCGCCAGCGTCTGAATCAGCCGGCCGGTTCCCACCATCATGGCGATGGTTGCGTCGAAGAGGACGCTGTAGCCGACGCCGTCCACGGCGAGCAGGGCGATGCCGACGACGAGCGAAACGGCGAGATAAATGCCGAGCAGGCGCGTGCCGCGGCTTTGCCGATCGAGCCAGATGCCGGCAGCAGCGAAGATGGCATAGGGCGCGATCCGGACGGCCAGCGTGCGGCCGACAAAGAGCAGCGCCGCCGACCACAGTCCGCGTTCGGACAGCAGAACCTGATCGATGAAGCCGCGGCCGTAAACGGCGACAAGCGCTCCGAGCGAGAGAGCCAGCAGAAGGGCGGAGGCGATCAGCCAGCGCAGCAGGAGACGGCGATCCTCGAACGCCAGCCACAGGGTGATTGCAAGCGGCAGGCAGACGAGGCTCTGTTTGGCGAGGCCGCCAAGGAGGCAGAACAGGGCCGCGAGCGCAAGCGTACGCATGCCCGCCTGTCGCCTGAGCAGAAGCACGAGCGCGCAGGACTGCGCCGCCTGGCCCAGCCATTGCGGATCGTCGATGGCGACGGCGTCGTTGTAGTAGATGACGCAGAAGGCCAGGAACGTGAGGGCGGTCAGCATGGCCACCGTCCAGCCCGTCCGCAGGGCGCGCGCGGCCAGCGCGACGTTGAGCGAAACAGCAAGCTCGGCGGCAAGCGCCACAGCGCGGCCGGCGAAGATGTCGTCGCC
>DASZSH010000096.1:0-11587 GCA_035548755.1 Devosia sp. | reverse complement strand
TCTCTGTGGTACGTTTTCCGGCCATGGCTCAGCCCTCCACCGTCAGGCCCATGGAACGGGCGGAACCGGCAATCATCTTCATGGCGGCATCGACGTCGTAGGCGTTGAGGTCTTTGAGCTTGGCCTCGGCGATCTCGCGGATCTGCTTGTGCGTGATGGTGCCGGCGGACTCCTTGCCCGGAAGCTTGCTGCCCGACTTCAGGTTCACCGCCTTCTTGAGGTAGTAGGTGACCGGGGGCAGGCGCGTTTCGAACGAAAAACTCTTGTCGGCATAGATGGTGATGACGACCGGCGTCGGGGCGCCCTTCTCCTGGTTCTGCGTGGCGGCGTTGAAGGCCTTGCAGAACTCCATGATGTTGAGGCCGCGCTGACCGAGCGCGGGGCCGATCGGGGGCGACGGGGTCGCGGACCCGGCCGGAACCTGAAGCTTCAGGTAGCCGGTGATTTTCTTTGCCATGTCACGTCCTTCTCAATCCGTGCCGGCGTCACCCGGCGGCTAGACGCTGTGGTGGCGAGGGGTCGCCGGTGGTGGCTGCCACCGCCCTCTCCCACAGTTTCGTCGGTCGTTTGCCCGCTGACACAGGCAAACTCCCGTCCGGTCAGACCTTTTCGACCTGACCGTATTCGAGCTCGACCGGCGTGGGCCGGCCGAAGATGGAAACCTCGACCTTGAGCCGCGAGCGCTCCTCGTCGACTTCCTCGACGACGCCCTCGAAACTCTGGAAGGCGCCGTCGGCGACGCGCACCTTCTCTCCGACCTCGAAGCTGACGGACGGCTTGGGGTGATCCACCCCCTCCTGCACCTGCTGCAGGATCGCCATCGCCTCCTTCTCGGAGATCGGCATGGGCTTGTCGCCGGACCCAAGAAATCCGGTGACCTTGGGCGTGTTCTTGATCAGATGGTAGGCCTCGTTGGTCATATCCATCTTCACAAGCACGTAGCCCGGAAAGAACTTGCGCTCGGCATCGACCTTGCGGCCGCGCCGCATCTCGACGACCTTCTCGGTCGGCACGATGACGTCTTCGAACAGGTCCTGGAGCTTGTTCTGCGCGACCTTCTCGCGGATGGATTCGGCCACCTTCCGCTCGAAGTTGCTGTACGCCTGAACGATGTACCAGCGTTTCGCCATGCCGCGTTACGTCTCCAAACCGTCTCGTCTTTTGCCCTTGACCCGCCTCAGCGGATGCTCAGCAGCGCCTGAACGCCCCAGGAAATGATCTGATCGGCGGCGAGAAAGAACAGGCTCGCCAAGGCGACCATCCCCAGCACCATCACCGTCGAGATCAGCGTTTCCTGGCGCGTCGGCCAGGTCACCTTGCCCACTTCCTGACGAACTTCCTGCAGGAATTTCACGGGGTTCATCGCGGCCATCGGGCAAACTTTCGATACGGGCCTTCGGCCCAAAACAAATGACCGCGCGAGTCGCCTCGGCGGTGAGAGGCGGTTACTTAATGAGTTGTCGCCGACATTGCAACAGCCAAACGAAATCCTCGCCACCTTCCCGACCCGGGAGGCGGCGAGGAGACAGGTGCTTTGAGGGTCACCCCCTAGATAGGGCCCAACCGCCAGATTTCAAGCCGCCGCGGCGCGCGTGCCCGCCGGCCTGGCGAAACGGCCGTTCAGCCAGCGCAGCAGCAGGCCGAAGGCGATGAGCAGCAGCCCGCCCCCGAGCAGGGACAGGGTGTTGGCGCCCAGATACTCGAACCACTGGGTATAAAAGTGGATCGCCCCGAACACCGCCGCCGCATTCACCACCCAGCGGCGGTTGGCATAGACGGCCCAGATGCCGACCGCAATGAGCAGCACGGCCCAGGCCAGAGTGAACCAGCTCGCCGGCCAGCCCAGGGTCGGGTCGCCGAACAGCGAGCCAACAAGGAAGGCGAGGTTGATCATCAGGATGGCGGTGCGCGCCGCGATGAGGGCGACCCTTTCGTAGGCCGAAGGAACCTGCAGCGAAATCAGGAACAGGGCGATGGTCACGACGGCAAGGATCGAGATGGTGAAGGCCGGCCGGTCGACGCCGAAAAAGTAGCTGGCATGCCAGTATTCCGTGCCGGCGCCGAGGACGAAGGCGAGCTGGATGATGGTGAGCGCTCCCAGCAGCCCCGACCGGGCGATGAACGCAGCGGCCGCAAGGCCGAGCGCCAGGGCGACCCCGATGATGACCGATCCGTCCGACAGGTAGCTGACGCCGCCCACGATCCCGAGCGCGCCGAGGGTAACGCAAAACTGCGCGAACAGGGTCCAGCGCTCGACCCGGTTCAGGATCAGAGCCAGGCCGAGAACGAACAGGATCACGCCCATCAGGATGACCGACTGCGGCGTAGGAAAGAGGAAACCCCCGCCAAGGGCGACCGCGACTGTGCCAAAGGACAGCAGGATGTTGCTGCCGAGCGCGCCGGTGTCCGCCGTGCCCAGCCGCGCCAGCCGGTCGGCCTCGTCGCGGGTGAGCTCGCCGCGCGCGACGAGCTCGGTCAGATCAAGCGTTACTTTCATCGCCCTGCCCTCAGCCGCCCCCCGGATGCTAGCAGGATTGAGACGGCGGAGCAGGCCCGGAGCTTGGGCCGATCCCCGCCTTTTTCGCGTCAGCTCCCGTAGCGGACGGCCGCGCGCGCAGCCGCGGCGGCCGCCTTCCTGCGGCCGGTCCAGCGTGGCTTGAGCTTGTTGGGCCGCGCCGGCCTGTCCTGGGCGGCCGCGGGCGCGGAAGGCTTGCGGCCTTTGGGGGCCGACGGGTTCGCCGCGGCGCCCTGCGGAGCCGAGGGCCGGGCCGACCCGGGTCGCTGCCGAGCCTCTGTCCGCTCGGCGGGCCGGGTGCTGCGGCCCGCAGGGCCCGCTTCGCCGCGGTCGCCTTCGAGCGGCAGGGTCCGCCGGATCAGCCGCTCGATCTCGCGCAGTTTTGCGCGCTCCTCCCCGCTCACCAGGGTGATCGAGGTGCCCGCCGCGCCATTGCGGCCGGTGCGGCCGATGCGGTGGACGTAGTTCTCCGGATCGTCGGGCAGCTCGTAATTGATGACGTGGCTGATATTGGGAACGTCGATACCGCGGGCCGCGATGTCGGTCGCAACGAGGATGCGGACGTCGCCGGCGACAAAGGCCTTGAGCGCCGCCTGCCGGGCATTCTGGCTCTTGTTGCCGTGAATGGCAGCGGCAAGGTGGCCATCGAGCGCGAGATTCCTGCTGACGCGATCGGCCCCGTGCTTGGTGCGCGAGAAGACGATGACCTTGCTGAGCGCGGCGTCGGACAGAAGAGCGTTGAGCGAAGCGCGCTTTTCCTTGCTGTTGGCATAGATCGCCCGCTGGAGGATCCGGGGAACGGTCGTGGCCGGCGGGGCAACTTCGACACGCACGGGATTGTCGAGAAGGCCGGCCGCGAGCTTGGCGATGTCGTTGCCCATGGTGGCCGAGAACATGGCGGTGCGCCGGCCGGGGCCGATGGCGGCGGCGATCGACTTGACCGCTCCGATGAACCCCATGTCGAGCATGCGGTCGGCCTCGTCGAGAACGAGCCAGCGGGTCGAACGGAGGTTGAGCTTGCGGTCGTCGACCAGGTCCTTGAGACGGCCGGGGGTCGCGATGACGACATCGACCCCGCGGGCGATCTTGCTGATCTGGGCGCTGCGCGAGGTGCCCCCGAGGACCAGCACGGTCGAAAGGCGCATGCCGCCGGCCAGAGAGCGCAGAACCTCGTCGATCTGCACAGCGAGCTCGCGCGTGGGCGCCAGAATCAGGGCGCGGGTGGTGAGCGGCGCGGGCCGATCGCTCAGCCCGGCAAGGCCGGCGAGGATGGGGAGCCCGAAGGCCGCGGTCTTGCCCGAGCCGGTCTGGGCGATGCCCATGAGGTCGCGGCCCTCAAGCTGCGGGCCGATGGCCTTGAGCTGGATGGGGGTGGGGGTGATGAACCCGGCCCTGTCGAGGGCCGCGACGATGCGCGGCGGCAGGCCGAGTTGGGAAAACGTCGTGGTCAAAGGAATGTCTCATGTCGGGCGACCGCCAAGGGACGCCGGTGCTCCCGCTCCGCGGGGCAGATTGAAAGGGCGGCAAGAGATTTGCCGCGGCGGGTTTCACGGGGACCTCAAGGTCCCAGCGCTTCACCGCTCACCGCATGGCCGGAAAGAAGAGAAGCCGTCGCCCGGTGCCAAAGCCGCCGGGGGCGTGGGCTGCATATGGGGGAGTTTGCCGCAGAAAGCAAGCTGCAGGTTCACTCCTGCCGGCAGCAGCTCGCCGATACGCCTGGCAGGGGCAGCAGGACTTGAACCCGCGACCCTCGGTTTTGGAGACCGATGCTCTACCAACTGAGCTATACCCCTCCGAGGCGGTGCCGATCTAATCGCAAAGGTGTTCAGGCGCAAGCCATCACGGGCCTGTGAGTGTTGCCGATTTCGCGCAATGGAGGGAATTGCGACACGCACAATTGTCGGCAAATTCGCGCTGCTCTAGCTTCAGCCGCCCGCAGAACGTTGCGGGCTCGTCCAGGGGAAAGCCAATGAAAAAAATCCTGATCGTCGCCGCGCTGATGGCGACCACCGTCATGCCCGTCACCACGGTCTCGGCCGCCGACATGGCGACGCCCGCGACGCCGAAGCTGTCGCCGGCATGCTTCTTCCTGCCGCTGCTGCCCGATTGCATCGCAGCCTGGAAAGCCGAACACGACTCCATGATGTCGAAGATGGCGGCACCGGCCAAGACCGCGATGGCGGCGCCCAAGCTGATGACCATGCCGACCTGCACCAAGGCGGCGGCCGGCGCCGGGCATCTTTACGACTGCAAGATGTAGCCGGGCCGTTTCGGCCAGTCAGTGCGCGCGTGTTCGCCCCGGCCATCGCCGGGGCGATGTCATTTCCGCCACGGCTCGAACGGGGCGGGAAGCTCGATCTGGCCCATGCCGATGTCGCGCCGCAGATGCGCACTCATCGACAGAAGATCGAGATCGGCGTGGCGAGGCCCGGTCAGCGCCATGAGCGCCCGAGCGAGCAGCCGAGCGGCCAGCGTCGCGCGGCCCAACGTCCTGTCCTGGTAAAGCATTTTCCGTCATCCGCAGGTTCGATTGCGTGCGGCACAGATGCGCCCGGGACGGCTCGAATTCCAATTCGATTTCGGTTAGCGTGCATAAGCTGGACTTATGCAAATGACCGATCCCCTTCCCCCTCTGTCCGCCATCCGGGTGTTCGAAGCGGCCGCCCGCCACCTGAGCTTCACCAAGGCGGCCGCCGAACTCGGGCTCACGCAGGCCGCAGTGAGCTATCAGATCAAGCTGCTCGAGGAGCGCCTGGGCTCGCCGCTCTTTCTCAGGCGGCCCAGGGCGCTGGCGCTGAGCGAGGCGGGCCAGTGGCTTGCGCCGCGGACGACCGAAGCGTTCGATCTGTTGCGCGAGGCCTATTCGCGCTTTGTCGAGCGCGAAAGCGCGACGCTGATCGTCAACACCATGCACACCTTCGCCGCGCAATGGCTGAGCCCGCGGCTGGGGCGCTTCCAGCTCCTACATCCGCGCATTGCGGTGCGCATGGAGACCACGCAGCGGCTGGTGGACTTCTCCCGCGAAGAGGTCGACGTGGTGGTCCGCTCCGGCAAGGGCAGATGGGAGGGCCTTGCGAGCCTCAAGCTGATCGAGGTGCGCTTTACGCCGATGGTTTCGCCCGAACTTGCCCAGCGGGTCGGGGGCCTGCACACCCACGCCGACCTTTTGAAGGTGCCGCTTCTCGACCCCATGGATCCCTGGTGGGACCTGTGGTTCGAGACGCACCAGCTGCCCGCAAGCGCGCTCAACCGCGAGAACGCGCCGCAGATTTCCGTGCAGACCATCACCGCCAGCGCGGCAATGGCGGGCGGCGGGGCGGCCCTGCTCATACCGGAGTTCTTCGAGCTCGAAATCGCGGCGGGGCGCCTGATCGCCCCCTACGAGACGATCAGCGAAGACGGCAACGCCTATTGGCTCGCCTATCCCGAGGGACGCCGCAATGTGCCCAAGATCAAGGCGTTCCGCGACTGGATCGCGGGCGAGATCAGGGGCTGACCGGCAGGGTGCACACGATGCACGCCTCCCAGGGCGGCTGGAGCGTCTGGAGCGGGTGAAGGGAATCGAACCCTCGTATTCAGCTTGGAAGGCTGCTGCTCTACCATTGAGCTACACCCGCCAGACGGCCGAGTGGTGGGAGAGGTAGGACTCGAACCTACGAAGGCTTAGCCAGCGGATTTACAGTCCGCCCCCTTTGCCGCTCGGGACACTCTCCCGGTTCCTCGGAACCAGACTGGCAACGCCAGACGCAACCCGTGTGCGAGGCCGGGAAAACGCGTGCGCCTTATGGCGAGAGCGCCCCACCCTGTCAACAGCCCAGGCGGGCCGCATCGGCTTGCCGCGCAAGGGCAAACGCAATAGGCCAAAGCCATGCGCGTCAACAGGTTCCCGCCCAAGCCGAAATACGATCCCGACACCGGGCCGGTCTATCTCTACGGCCTGCACACGGTGCGCGCGGCGCTCGACAATCCGCGGCGGGACAAGCGCGAGCTGCTGGCGACCGCCAACGCCTTCAACCGGCTCAAGCAGACCGGCCCGATCGGCCGGGTCGCCCAGCGCGAGGTGACGCCCAGGGAGCTCGACCGGCTGCTGGGCCCCGATGCCGTGCATCAGGGGGTTGCGCTCGAAGTCGCGCCGGTCAGCCGCTTCGGGCTTGAGGACATCGCCGCGCCGCGGCTGGTGGTGGTGCTCGACCAGGTGACCGACCCGCACAATGTGGGTGCGATCCTGAGGACCGCATGCGCCTTCGGAGCGGACGCGGTGGTGACGACCCAGCGCTACGCCCCGCGCGAGACCGGCGTGCTCGCCAAGGCGGCCTCGGGCGCGCTCGACCTGGTGCCGCTGGTCGAGGTGCGCAACCTGGGCGATACCCTGGTGAACCTCAAGGCGCGGGGCCTGACGATCCTGGGCTTCGATTCGGAGGCTCCGGCGCCGCTTCGGCCCCGCCCCTCCGGCGCGCTCGCGATCGTCTTGGGCGCGGAGGGCAAAGGCCTGCGCCAGCGCACGCGCGAACTGTGCGACGAAATGGTGCGGCTCGACATGCCGGGGCCGATCAAGTCGCTCAACGTGTCCAACGCCGCGGCCATCGCGCTCTACGCGGCGACCGCGGGCGGCTGAAGCGGCGCGGAGCCCGAGGGACGTTCCCGGACTCCGCCAATCATCGCAGCCCGGATCAGGGCGTGCAGCGCGTGTAGGCCTTGCCGTCGATCGAAAGGCTGTCGGGCGAGGTCTGCTCCAGCGAGATGGTGCGCGAGCCGCCCGCGCCGCCGACCGACAGAGTGATCTTGCCATCGGCCAGGGCTCCGAAGTTGCCGTAGAAGGCGCTCGGGCCATCGCGGAAGGTCGCGGTGGTGATCACCGCAAAGCCAGACGTCGCCGTGCCGATCGTGGCGCAGGAGGCGGCATCGACCGCCCACACGCCGACATAGCCGAAGCCGTCCGCGGTGGAGCCCGGCGCGGCCACGCCGATGTCGCCGCCCAGCGCCGTCGCGGGCAGCTTGCCCGTGGCCGCCGCGCCCGGCGCAGGCACCGCCGGGACGACCTCCGACGCCGATGATGACGGCTGGGACGACGAGGCGGCCTCGGCCAAGGCGGCTTCCGAGGACGAGCTCATTTCCATCGGAGCCATCTCGGAGGAGGACGAGCTCATCTCCATCGGGGCCATCTCGGAGGAGGACGAGCTCATCGCCATCGGCGCCATCTCGGAGGAGGACGAGCTCATCTCCATCGGCGCCATCTCGGAGGAGGACGAGCTCATCGCCATCGGGGCCATCTCGGAGGAGGACGAGCTCATCTCCATCGGCGCCATCTCGGAGGAGGACGAGCTCATCGCCATCGGCGCCATCTCGGAGGAGGACGAGCTCATCGCCATCGGCGCCATCTCGGAGGAGGACGAGCTCATCGCCATCGGGGCCATCTCGGAGGAGGACGAGCTCATCTCCATTGGCGCCATCTCGGAGGAGGACGAGGCGGTGGCCGACGCCTCGGACGGGGCGGGCGCGGCCGAGGACGAGGGGGCCATCGCCGGCGCCTCTGGGGCGGACGACGCTCCCATCGCTTCCGACGAGGCGGCTTCCGCGGCCGTCATGGCGGCCTCGGAGGAAGCTTCCGACGACGAGGCGACGGACGAGGAGGCGGCCATCGCCGGCGCTTCCGGCGCGGACGCCGAGGACGAGGACGCTTCGGCAGCCATCATGGGAGCCTCGGACGACGAGGAGGCGACCATCGCCGGCGCTTCCAGCGCGGACGCCGAGGACGAGGACGCCTCGGCAGCCATCATGGGAGCCTCGGACGACGAGGAGGCGGCCATCGCCGGCGCTTCCAGCGCGGATGAGGAGGAGGCGGCAGCCTCGGAAGCGGGCGGCGCCGAGGACGAGGGCGCTTCGGACGAAGGCGGCGGCGCGGACGAGGAGGCCGGAGCGGAACTCGATTCAGCGGCCGACGATTCCGACGCCTGCCGCTCGGCGGCGGCCGAAGACGCGGCGGCAGCCTCCGAACTCGCCTGCGCGGCAGCCGAGGCGGAGGCGGCGGCCTCGTCGGAGGAGGCCGAGGCGGCGGCGCTGCTGGCGCTCGAGGCGTTCGGGGGCGGCGGATTGTTGTTGCCGCACGCGCTCAGCATCAGGCTTGCTGCCAGCACGACCGGCAATCCGGCGATCAGTTTGATCTGCATGGTGGTTCCTCTTCGCGCAATGTTGTTCAGCGGGCCCTCGGCGAGGCCCTTGTTTCGGCGTTTCTATACCAGGAACTGCGTTTTTGCCGTGACTGGTTGATGGCAAGTCACGGCATTTTCGAGAAGCCGCCGTCGAGTGGAACATTCATCCGGTCAGCGGGCGAAAGCAACTGCGATGTTGACCGCCGCTGCGACGATCACGGTGTTGAAGAAGAACGAGAAAACCCCGTGCAGCAGGACGAGGCGGCGCATCGCGTTGGAGGTGATGGCCGTATCCGACGTCTGGGCGGTCATGCCGACGACATAGGCGAAATAGAGAAAGGCCGCGCCGTTGGGATCGTCCCCGCCCGGAAAGTCCAGTCCTGCCCGGGGTTTGCCCCGCCTTCCATCGGCCAGGGCGGAAGGTCCGTAATACTCGAAGGCGTAGTGCATGGCCCACATGGTGTGGCTCGCGAACCAGCCCAGGACCACCGAGCCGACGCCAAGCACCAGCGGCAGCGCCCGCAGGGTCTGGGCCTGCATGACCAGAAACAGGGAGCCGGCGGATACGATCACCGCGGCGACCATGACCAGCAGAATGAATGGGGCCGGCTCATCCTCCTCCGCCGCGTGGAGGCGCAGAAAATCCGCGCTCAGCTTTGGCGCCTCCCGGACGGTGAGGCCGAGATAGACCAGAAAGAACGCGTTGATGCCCAGCGTGAGGGCGTAAGCGGGGACCGTGACAAGACTTCCCAGGGTCACGGCCAGTCCGGCCGCCACCGCGATATAGAAGCTCTTGTGCCGGCCCGTGAAGAGATTGCGCATGCCCGTTTCCCCCGCACCTTAGCCGACCGGCCGCCTCGCGCAATGCCGGTTGCCCCGACCATGCGATCGGCTATTGAAGGGCATGCCCCGCCCGCGCCTTGCCTTTCACCAATGGCCTGCCGCCGTCTACGCGATTGGAGACGTGCATGGCTGCATCGACCAGCTTCGCCAGATCGAGCGGGTGATCGCCGACGATGCCCGTTCCCTCGAGGGCGAGAAGTGGATCGTCACGATCGGAGACCATATCGACCGGGGGCCTGCCTCGCGCGAGGTGATCGATCATCTCATGGGCCCTGCCCCCGCCGGGCTGCGCCGCTTTGCGCTCATGGGCAACCATGAAGCCATGATGCTCGATTTTCTCAACGATCCGGTGGCGCATGGCTACTGGCTCGAGGAGGGCGGCATCCAGACGCTTGCGAGCTATGGAATTGCGCTACGGGACCACGAGCGTGCGAGCATGCGCGCGGCGCTCGACCTGCTGCCTGCGGCGCATCGCGCCTTCATCGAGTCCCTGCCTGTCATGCTCGCCCTGCCCGGCTGGCTGTTCGTTCACGCGGGCATCCGGCCAGGCGTGCCGCTCGCCGATCAAACCGACGAGGATCTCGTGTGGATCCGAGGCCCTTTCCTCACCTCCCAGCTCACCGGCGGACTGCGCATCGTTCACGGCCACACGCCGGGGCCCGACGTGGTCGTCACGCCGCACCGGATCGACGTCGACACGCACTGCTTTCACAGCGGGATACTTTCGGCCGTGCGGGTGACGCCGGACGGGCGCATCCGGATCTTTTCGGTCGCGGGCCGGCCGGCCACGCTCTAGGCCGGAAGCGTATCCCCGGGGACTCCGTACCAGGTTGCGACGTCGTAAACGAAGATGCCGGCGCGAACCGCCATATCTTGGTCCATGAGAGCGCGCGCCTCGGCCTGGGGGACGGCAAAGAGGCAAAGCCCCACCAGGTCGCCGGCGCCGTGAACCGGGCCGACCAGCGCCATCTTGCCCTCGGCCTGCAGGCGCATGTTGCGCCGCCCGTGCTCCCGCACAGTCCTCGCCTGCTCGGGTTCCCGGCGTTCGGGCGACTGATAGGCAGGCCCCTTGCGAAGGAGCACCATCACATAGGGCCGCACCTTGGCCAGACGCGCCTGCATCCACTCGTCGCTGATTTCGGGCAATCTTACCTCCATTGGAAGCACCGCACTGACGCTGCGCTTAAGGGTTCACTATCGCCTCTGCCCCCAGATTACGGACAGGTCAAACCCCTGGGAGGGCCAGAGCCGTCTGCGCGGATGATCCGCCCCATCGTTGTGTTGATTGCCGGCCTGGTGATGCTCATGCCCGCCCTCGCGCGCCGACGACTGGGCAGCCGAAAGGCTGCGCGGCGCGGTCTGACCGCGGGCGGACGAGAAACGACGGCTGTCGATGGCCATGGTGCCGGCAGCAGGATTTGAACCCGCGACCCTGACTAGGGAGTACCGACGCCGCCTTAGTCTGCGTCGGCACCCCAATTCGCGTTCGCTTTCCTCAATCGCGGCACCTTGCCCCATGACGCGGCGCCAGCAACCTATCTGTCGGCAAGCGCGGACGCTAGGTCCGGATCGGAGTTGGCGAGGAACACACGTCGAAGCTCGGCTTTGGCGCGCACGTAGAGATCATCCTCACGAGACGCGACCTTGAGACCAAGCGCGATCTTTATAGCTGCGTGAAGCTGGTCCCAGGCTCCATCTTTGTCAGTTCGGCAGTCGTCGATCACGTAGAAGACGCGTTCATGACCATCGAGTCTGATGTCTCGAATCGCGCCAGCGGACGGGCTAAAGATGTCCCTTAGTGAATGTCCGCTTGGTCCGTGTTCCCTGATCTTCTGGACTGCCGTTATGTAGTCATCGGAATGACGAACAGTCCCGCCCCGCCAAACTGAAAGTTCGCCTGCAAGCAGGTCTCCGTTCTTGATAAACGAGGAGCGAACCTTGCCCCTTTCGTAGTGCATCGGGTCAAACGCTCCGCGGCACATGAGCTCGTCGTCACGTACGACGCCCGGGGAGCCGTCATGCTGGCTGACGGACTCGAGACCATCAGGATCGGGACGCGTCATGCGGCTGAGAGGCCCGC
>DASZSH010000095.1:0-1821 GCA_035548755.1 Devosia sp. | reverse complement strand
CGCCTCAGGCTTCAGCCGATAGCCGTTGCAGGCGAGACAGGGCTTGGACGACATATAGCGCTCGATTTCCTCGCGCATGCCGGCGCTCTCGGTCTCCTTGTAGCGGCGCTCAAGGTTGCCGATCACACCCTCGAACGGCTTCTTGGTCTTGTAGGTTCTGAGCCCGTCGTCATAGGTGAACTGGATGGGAACATCGCCGGTGCCGAAGAGCACCGCGTTCTGGACGTTCTCGGGCAATTCCTCCCAGGCCGTTCCGGTAGAGGCGCCGAAATGCTTCACCACCGCCTGCAGCGTCTGCTGGTAGTAGGGGGCGCTGGTCTTGCTCCAGGGCAGGATGGCGCCGTCGCGCAGGCTGAGCGTCACGTCCGGAACGACCAGGTCGGGGTCGATCTTCTGTTCGGTGCCTAGACCGTCGCAGACCGGGCAGGCACCGAAGGGGTTGTTGAACGAGAACAGGCGCGGCTCGATCTCCGGGATGGTGAAGCCAGAGATGGGGTCGGCAAACTTTTCGGAAAAGATGAGCCGCCGCGGCGAACCGTCCTCGGTCTTCTCGTCGGCGAATTCGGCAAAGGCGATGCCGTCGGCGAGCTTCAGCGCCGTCTCGAAGCTCTCGGCAAGGCGCGGGGCGATATCGGGGCCGACGACGATGCGGTCGACCACCACTTCGACATCGTGCTTGATCTTCTTGTCGAGATTGGGCGCATCCTCGATGTCCCAGAACTCGCCGTCGATCTTCACGCGCAGAAAGCCCTTGCGCATGAGGTCGTTGAGCTCCCGCTTGTATTCGCCCTTGCGGCCGCGGGCGATGGGGGCGAGCAAGTAGAGTCGCGTGCCCTCCGGCTCAGCCATCACCTTGTCCACCATCTGGCTCACGGTCTGGCTCTCGATGGGCAGGCCGGTGACCGGCGAATACGGGATGCCGACGCGCGCGAACAGCAGCCGCAGATAGTCATAGATTTCGGTGACCGTGCCAACGGTCGAGCGCGGGTTGCGCGAGGTCGTCTTCTGCTCGATCGAGATGGCTGGCGAAAGCCCGTCGATCTGCTCGACATCGGGCTTCTGCATCATTTCGAGGAACTGCCGCGCATAGGCGCTGAGCGACTCGACATAGCGCCGCTGGCCCTCGGCATAGATGGTGTCGAAAGCGAGCGAAGATTTGCCGGAGCCCGAAAGCCCGGTCATGACGATGAGCTTGTCGCGGGGCAGCCTCAGATCGATGTTCTTGAGGTTATGCTCCTTGGCGCCGCGGATGACGATTTCACGGTTGGCGGAGGGGGCAGGCTTGGCGGGCATCGGACATCCATCGGCAGTAACCGGCACCCTAGGGGAAGGGCGCGCCAGCGTCTGTCAGTGTTTCGGGCTTTGGAGAGGCGAAGTCCCGGACATAGGAAGGCCCCGCCGCATCCGCAAGCTAAGCACGGCGCGAGACGAGAGTCATCTCGCCAGACGTCGCGCGGGGAGAGAACATAAGCGGAACAAGGGGGAGTCGGTCAAGGCCCACGCATAGCGGGACGGTCCGTAGGCCATCCGCGCGTCGAGGTTTGGGGGCGACGCCTCGTGCGAAGGTTCCTGCCGAGGGGCACAAGCTAGTGCTGACGGTCCTGCCCGGAGCGTGCTTCGGCTCGCTGGGGTGGCTAAGCGGCGTCCCCCAGATACAGCCCCTTGGCCTTGAGGTAGGCGACTTCGTCCGGGCTGGCCAGTTCGCGGTCCCAGCGGGCGAGAGACTTGTTGATGTAACGGAAGAAAGGCGGGCCGAGGAAGGCGAACAGGATCATCACCATGTAGCCCTTGGGCAGGGTGACGGCCTGGTCGTCGCGCGAC
>DASZSH010000094.1:0-46786 GCA_035548755.1 Devosia sp. | reverse complement strand
ATCGACCCGGCGATCCCCTATACGGTCGACGACGCGGGCTTCTTCACCAAGGACGCGCCGGGATTCGAGGGCGGGCGGGTGCTCGATGACGCGGGCAAGAAGGGCGATGCCAATCAACGCGTGATCGCGGCCCTCGCCGAGCGCGGCATGATGGTGGCGCGCGGCCGGCTCAAGCATCAGTACCCGCATTCCTGGCGCAGCAAGAAGCCGGTGCTGTTCCGCAACACGCCGCAGTGGTTCGTGTATATGGACCGGCCGATCGGCGGCAAGGCGGGCGACACGCTCAGAGCCCGCTCGCTCGCGGCGATCGATGCGACGGCGTTCTACCCGCCGCAGGGACAGAACCGGCTGAGGGCGATGATCTCGGAGCGGCCCGACTGGGTGCTCAGCCGCCAGCGCGCCTGGGGCGTGCCGATCTGCGTGTTCTATAACGAAAAGACGGGCGAGATCCTCAAGGACGAGGCGGTGAACCACCGCATCGGGCAGGCCTTCGAGGAGGAGGGCGCCGACGCCTGGTTCAAGCCGGGCGCCAAGGAGCGCTTTCTGGCCGATGCGGTGAGCGATCCCGAAAACTGGAGCAAGATCGACGACATCCTCGATGTCTGGTTCGAAAGCGGCACAACCCATGCCTGGGTGCTGCGCAACAGGCAGAAGTGGCCCGATCTCGAATTTCCCGCCGGGATGTATCTGGAGGGTTCGGACCAGCATCGCGGCTGGTTCCATTCCTCGCTGCTCGAGAGCTGCGCGACCAACGGGCACGCCCCCTACAAGAGCGTGCTGACGCATGGCTTCACGCTCGACGGCGAGGGCCGGAAGATGTCGAAGTCGCTGGGCAATACGGTCGCTCCGCAGGACATCGTCAGGCAGTTCGGGGCGGATATCCTAAGGCTGTGGGTGGCGGCCACCGACTACGCCGACGACCAGCGGATCGGCAAGGAGATCATCAACACCACGGTCGACAGCTATCGCAAGCTGCGCAACACGATGCGCTGGCTGCTGGGCAACCTCGCCCATTATCGCCGCGAGGATCGCGTGGCGCTGGCGGATATGCCAGAGCTCGAGCGGTTGATCCTCAACCGCCTGTTCGAGCTCGATGGGGTGGTCCGCAGCGCCTATGCCGAATACGACTACAAGCGGGTGGTGGCGGTGCTGAGCCAGTTCATGAATGTCGAGCTCAGCGCCTTCTATTTCGACATCCGCAAAGATGCGCTCTACTGCGATCCGATCTCGTCGGTGCGGCGCAAGGCGTGCCTGACCGTGCTCGATGCGGTGTTCGACTGCCTCACGGCGTGGCTGGCGCCGATCCTGGTCTTCACCATGGAAGAATGCTGGCTGGAGCGCCATTCCGGAGCGGCGGAGTCGGTGCATCTGCGGCTGTTCCCCTCGGTGCCGGCGGAATGGTCGGATGCGCGGCTTGCGGAAAAGTGGGAAAAGATCCGGGAGGTGCGGCGGGTGGTGACGGGCGCGCTCGAGATCGCCCGGCGCGACAAGATCATCGGCTCGTCGCTGGAGGCGGGGCCGAAGGTCTATGTGGCCGACCGAGAGCTGATGGCGGCGCTCAAGGGCGTCGATCTTGCCGAGATCGCGATCACCTCGTCGGCGGAGGTGATTTCGGGCGAGGCGCCGGCCGGGGCATTCCGGCTGGACGAAGTCAGGGGCGTGGGCGTGGTGTTCGCCAAGGCCGAGGGCGTGCGTTGCGCACGGTCGTGGCGGATCACCACCGATGTGGGCAGCGATCCGGACTATCCGGACCTGTCGGCGCGCGACGCGCAGGCGATGCGCGAACGCAAGGCGGCGGGGCTCGCCGCGTGACCCGTCCGGGG
This sequence comes from Devosia sp., assembly GCA_035548755.1. GTDB lineage: Bacteria > Pseudomonadota > Alphaproteobacteria > Rhizobiales > Devosiaceae > Devosia_A. The sequence continues at coordinate 44,963 of DASZSH010000094.1, read as the reverse complement.
CTCCTTGCGTCGCTTGCCTGCGGACTGCTCGCCTTTGCGGCCGACCGTCTGCACAAATTCGTGCAGATCGACTACCTGCACTGGCCGGAAGGCCACTTCGTTCCGCTCACGCCGTTCTTCGACGTGGGGCTGGTGTTCAACCCGGGCATTTCCTACGGCCTGCTGACATCGCTGCCGCTATGGGCGATCGCGATCCTCGTGGTGGTGGCGCTGGGAGCGCTGGTCGTCTGGTGGTGGCGCGCGGCATCGGTCCTGGTGCGCGCCGGACTGGCCTGTTGCATCGGCGGGGCGGCGAGCAACGCGCTCGACCGGGTGATCTACGGGCAGGTGGCCGATTTCTTCCACTTCCATCTGGGGGAGTGGAGCTTTTACATTTTCAATCTGGCCGATGCCGCGATCACGCTGGGGGTGGGGCTATTGTTGCTCGATCTCCTCGGGGTGGGCGGCAAACGGGCGGCGAATCCAGCGTGAACCAATTGCTGCCAGAATCTGGCCTTAGGCGGCGGGCTGGGCTATAAGCCCAACCGCGCGGGGACGAAGGGAAGCTTCATGGCGTTGGCAAAGACTTGCGGGCGGAGCGCTGCCCTGGCGGCACTGCTGCTCGTCTCCATCGGCCTTTCCGCCTGCACCACGACCGAGGGCACGAACGCGTTCACGTCGGCGCAGACCTTCGAGACCGAGGTGATGGACAAGACGGCCCAGGGTCTTGGCCTCATTCCCGCCCCGGTCAAACCCGATCCGACCAATCCGCGGGGACCGCTGGTGATGCCCAAGGACACCAGCGCCCTGCCACCGCCGCAGACCGAGACGGTTACGGCCATGCTGCCGGCCGACGACGCCACCCCGAAAATCGATACGGCCGGACTGAGCCAGGCCGACATCGAGCGCGCGCGGCATGCAAGGATCGTCGACATCAACACGCCCGACGGCCGTCCGCTCACGGCGGCGGAGCTTCAGAAGCTTACGTCGCGCATGAAGGCCTATACGCTCAGCTCGAAGCGCTCGATCTTCACGCCGCCCGAGCAATATTTCACGCTCGACAACGGCCAGAAGGACCTGGTCTGCCTCGCCAAGAACGGCGACCTTGTGCCGGTCAACGACCCCAACTGTCCGCTTGAAATCCGCAAGGCCTTGCTGAAGCAGGGCTAAGCCTCTCAGACTCGTTCGATGCGCTGACCAGGCCGAGTCCGGCCGGTCCCGCAGGAGTATCGCGAATGTCCGCCACGTCCTCCGCCTTCGCCGGCGACCGCCTTGCCAAGGTCATCGCCCGCGCCGGGCTCTGTTCGCGCCGCGATGCCGAATTGTGGATCAAGGACGGCCGCGTTGCCGTCAACGGCAAGGTGATCCGCACTCCGGCCTTCAATGTCACCTCGCACGACGAAGTGAGGGTCGATGGCCAGCCGCTCGCCGCGCGCCAAGGAACGCGGGTGTGGCTCTACCACAAGCCGGCGGGACTGGTCGTCACCGAAAAGGACCCGGAAGGCCGCCCCACGATCTTCGACACTCTGGCGCGGCAAGGATTGCCCCGCGTGGTTTCGATCGGGCGGCTCGATATCAATACCGAGGGGCTGCTGCTGCTCACCAATGACGGCGGCCTCAAGCGCGTGCTCGAACTGCCGGCTACCGGCTGGCTGCGCCGCTACAGGGTGCGCGCCTTTGGGACCATCACCCAGCCGCAGCTCGATGTGCTCAAGGACGGGCTCGAGGTCGAAGGTGTCCGCTACGGGCCCATCGAGGCCGTGCTGGAGCGCGAGCAGGGCAGCAATGTATGGCTGCTGCTGTCGCTGCGCGAGGGCAAGAACCGCGAGGTCAAGAATGTCCTCCAGGCGCTCGGACTCAAGGTGAACCGGCTGATCCGAGTGAGCTTCGGGCCGTTTCAGCTTGGCGAACTGCCCATTGGAGCGGTGGAGGTGGTGAGGGCGCGTGTGCTGCGCGAGCAGCTGGGCAAGCGTCTCGCCGATGAGGCCGGCGTCGACTTCGAGAGCGAGCTGCCCGAGCCCGCGGCGCTGACGATCGCGCGAAAGGCGACCAACCCCAACCGTCGCATGGCTGCGCCCGGCAAGGCCGAGCCGAAGCAGCGGCAGCGTGAGAGGGACTTCCGGTTCTCGGATCGGCCGGTCCGGCCGGATCGGGGGCGCGGGCAGCAACGAGACGATCGCGACGTACGAACAGCGGAGCGGCCGCGGCGAGTGCTGCACGAGGACGGCAGCGAAAGCGAATTCGTGCCCAAGACATACGGACGCAAGCCCAAGACGAATTTGGCGGCTCGTGAGGCGGCACCCAAGGGGAAGCGGTTTGGCGGCGGCCGGCCGCCCCGGGATCGCCAGACGGACGAGCGAGCCGAGCGCGGACCCTTCAGGGAACCCCACGGCGGGTTTGAAAAGCCGGGCCGCGGATATGGGGCGCGGTCCATGCAGGGCGAGGAACGGCCGAAGCGGGCGTTCGCGCCGCGGCAGGAGACCGACGACCGGCCCAAGCGCGGGTTCGGCGACAGGCCCCGCGGGCCGCGTCCAGGAGGGGGCAGCAAGAGGGCGGCGCGTCCACCGGCGGACGCGCCCCGCGGGCCGCGGCGGCCTGGTGGGCGGCCGTCTGGCAAGGGACCCCGCGGTTCGTCTCCGACGGGCGACCGGCCGCGCCGGCAACGCGCGCCGCGCCCGCCTCGCGCGGAATGAGGATCGTCGGGGGCCGGTTCCGGGGCAAGACGCTGTCCTCGCCCGAGGATGGCTCGATCCGTCCCACCGCCGACCGGGTCCGTGAATCCATCTTCGACATTCTTGGCAGCCGTATCGGCCCGAACCTTGCCGGCAAGAGGGTGCTGGACCTGTTTGCGGGTACCGGTGCACTCGGACTCGAGGCGCTCTCGCGCGGCGCGGACCATGTGATCTTCGTGGACATGGGGGCCGAAGCCCGGGGCCTGATCCGCGATCATATCGAGGCCTTCGGCGCCGGCGGCGTCAGCAAGCTTCTGCGCCGCGATGCTACGGCTCTGGGGCCGGCGGGCACGATGGGACCGGTGGATCTGGTGTTCCTCGATCCGCCCTATGGGAGGGGCCTTGCCGAGAAGGCGCTGGTTTCGCTGCGGGAGGGCGGCTGGCTCAAGCCGGAAACGCTGCTGGTGCTCGAAGAGGCGCGCGAAGCAGCCATAGCCCTGCCGGCCGGTTTCGCGCTCGAGGACCGAAGGGAGTATGGGGCGGCGGCGGTCCACCTTCTGCGCGTCGCCTGAGGCCAGTCCCCAGGCCCGGCGCGGGACTGGGCCCGACCGCTATCGGGTCCGTCCGAACATCCGTTCGAGGTCGGCTTTCCTGAGTTCCACATAGGTCGGGCGCCCGTGGATGCACTGGCCGGAATGGGGCGTGCGTTCCATCTCGCGCAACAGGGCGTTCATCTCGTCGACGCGCAGCACGCGTCCGGCCCGAACGGAGCCGTGGCAGGCCATGCGGGCAATGACGGCATCGAGACTGTCGCCCAGGGCGGAGGCCGATTCCCACTCGGCAAGACCATCGGCAAGATCGCGCACGAGACCGTCGATGTCGCCGTCGCCGAGCAGCGCCGGGGTTTCGCGCACCGCGACCGCGCCTTCGCCGAAGCGCTCAAGATAGAGTCCGAGACGCTCGAGCGTGGGAGCTGCCTCAGCCAGGCGCGCGCAGTCCTCGGCCGGCAGCTCGATCACCAGAGGGATGAGCTGCATCTGCGTGGCGACGGGTCCGCTCGCGAGCTCGGCCTTGAAGCGTTCGTAGACAAGCCGCTCGTGCGCGGCGTGCTGGTCCACCAGCACCAGGGCGTCGTCGTTCTGGGCGATGATGTAATTTTCGAACATCTGAGCGCGTGCGGCGCCGAGCGGGAAGCGCTCCTGGTTCAGCGATATATCGTAGGGCTCGTCGCGGGCGCTTGGCTCGGAAAAGCCGGCGAGGGCAGTCGCCAGGGCGCGGGGCAGGGGCGCGGACGCCGTGGCGAGATCGCCGAGGGCGGGCCGCGGCGCCGGGCCAGCCGCGACGACCTCGGGCGTGCGGAAGGCGCCGAGCACGCCGTCGGCAACCGTGCTCGAGGCACGGTAGCCGGCCCCAGCCAGCGCATCGCCGATGGCGCGAATGACCGCGGAACGGACGCCGGCCGGATCGCGGAAGCGCAGCTCCGCTTTGGCAGGATGCACGTTGACATCGACCGCCGCGGGGTCGACGGCCACGAACAGAGCGATCGCCGGAAAGCGGTCGCGGAAGACGAAATCGGCATAAGCGGCACGGACGGCGCCGAGCAGGACCTTGTCGCGGACGCTGCGGCCGTTGACGAAATAGAACTGGCTCAGCGAGTTGGCGCGAGAATAGGTGGGGAGGCCGGCAAGGCCGGTCACCACCACGCCGTGGCGGGTGGTCGCGAGTGGAACGGCATTCTCGGTGAAGTCCGCCCCCATCACCTGCATGACGCGGGCGGGGAGCGATCCGTCGGCAGGCCAGTTGGCCGGCGAGCGATCGGACCCGTCGAGGACGAAGTGGATCCGGGGATTGGCCATCGCCAGGCGCTTCACGACGTCGGCGATGGCGGCGGCTTCGGCCCGATCGGACTTGAGGAATTTGAGGCGCGCCGGCACGCCGGCGAAGAGATCGCGCACTTCGACGATGGTGCCCCGGTTCATCGCCTGCGGCACGATGGCGGACTTGCGCGAGCGATCGACCTCGATACGAAGGCCGGAGGCGGCCGCGGCTGTACGCGAGGCGATGCTCAGCCGCGCCACCGCGCCGATTGACGCCAGAGCCTCGCCGCGGAAGCCCAGGGTCCGGATATCGTCGAGACCATCATCGGGCAACTTGCTGGTTGCATGCCGCTCGACCGAGAGAACGAGGTCGTCACTGTCCATGCCGATACCGTCGTCCTCTACGCGCAGCAGAGAACGGCCGCCGCCGGCGGTTGTGACAACGATACGCATCGCACCGGCGTCGATGGCGTTCTCTACCAGCTCCTTGACGACGCTGGCGGGGCGTTCGACCACCTCGCCGGCGGCGATACGGTTGACGAGGTCTTCGGGCAGCTGGCGGATCGGCAAGACGACGGGACTCCCGGCGCGCGGGGCCGACCGGGCGACTGCCAGCCGGACCGCGCGAGACTCACGAGTGTTGAGTTTAGCTCACCGCCAAAAGCTGCTACCACCCGGAAATGTCCGCGTCCCCGCAATCGCCGATGGATCTTGCGCTGCTGCTGGCCGCCGAGGCCGCGGCGGCCGGCGAGGCGCCCGTGGGCGCGGTCGTGGTCGAGAATGGCGATGTGCTGGCGGCCGAGCGCAACCGCATGCGCGAGCGCAAGGACCCTACGGCGCATGCCGAGCTGCTCGCCATCCAGGCGGCGCTCCACCGGCGCGGCTCGGGGCGCCTGGATGGCTGCGACCTCTATGTCACGCTCGAGCCCTGCGCGATGTGCGCGGGAGCCATGGCGCATGCCCGCGTGCGCCGGCTTGTTTATGGCGCGGCCGATGAAAAGGCCGGTGCGGTCGATCACGGCGTGCGGCTGTTTGACAGCGCGCAGACCCATCACCGGCCGGAGGTGGTGTCGGGCATCGGCGAGGCGCGGGCAGCGGAACTGCTCAGGGTCTTCTTCGGGCGGCTGCGGAAATAGCGATCAGTCGCCGGCGCGAATGGTGCCGCCAGCGTGCATGAGGAACTGTTCCACCTTGTGGCTGAGGTGGCGCTTGAAATTGTCCTTCTCCTTGTCGGCCGCCTCGATGATTTCCTTGACCCGCCAGAATTCCAGGGCTCCGAACGAGGAGATGTGCGGGCGGGCATAAACGTCCGGGGGGTAGGCGGCCATCATGTGCGCCGTCAGCGAGTGCATCATGATCTGGGCCGAGCCGAACCACAAATCGAGGGCGCGGAACTCGGCGCGGTTGAGGGCTTCGGAGGGATCGCCGTTGACGTCGACGGCCACAAGAAGGTCCTGGCCGCTCGCCTGATCGACCGGCAGCGGATTCACCACCCCGCCATCCACGAGCACGTGGTTGGCGTAACGCACGGGCTTGAAGAGCGACGGAATGGCGATGGAGCCGGCAATGGCCGGCCGAAGCTCGCCGGCGTTGAATACCGCCTGGTGCCATGACTGGAAGTCGGTCGCCACCACATAGAGAGGGATCTTCAGATCCTTGAAATCTTCGGGGAAGGGGTCGGGCAGGAAGGCATCGACCACGCGGTTGGCATCGAGCTGCAGGTTGAAGCCGTTGCGCACAAGCCCACCGAGATTGCCGATCTGCTGCCCCCAGATGCGCCCGGCGATGGCCCGCATGGTACCCAGAACGCTCATGGCGTGGTCGCGCAGTTCCCGGCCGGTCATGCCGTTGGCCCAGCCGGAACCGATCAGGGCTCCGATCGAGGTCCCGGCGATGACAGCAGGCGCAAGGCCGAGTTCGTCCATGGCCTCGATGAAGGGAATATGCGTGAGCCCGCGGGCCGAGCCGCCCCCCAGCGCCACGCCGATGCGCGGCAGGCTGTCGGGAGCCGGTGATGCCGGCGGCTGTCCGTTGGGCTGACGAAGACGGTCAATCAGCTCCTGTCCCCGCTGGCGGATGGGGATCAGTTCGTCCTCGGTGGCGAGGTCGTGAGCCATTCTGAACATCTATGCTGCGCTCCGAAGGTTTATAAGACCTTCCGCGCCCCCAGCGGCGATCGAACTTGCAATATTGCTAACGATCGAGGCGGGTGTTCCGTTCACGCAGGATGGCGCGCCAGCCGATATCGTGGCGGTGAAAGCCCTCCGGCCAGTCGATCTGGGCGATCGCGGCGTCGGCCCGCTCCTTGGCCGCGGCCACCGTGGCGCCCAGGGCGGTCACGTTGAGCACGCGGCCCCCGTTGCTGAGCAGGCGGTCGCCGTCCCGGCGGGTCCCAGCGTGGAAGATCACCAGATCGGGCTCGTCGGCGGGGAGGGCGCCGATGACGGTCCCCTTCCGGTAGTCGCCGGGGTAGCCCCGGGCGGCGAGCACCGTGGTGAGAGCCGCCTCGGGACGCCAGGCCGCGGTCTTGCCGGCAAGCGAACCGGCCGCCGCGGCATGGAGCAGATCCAGCAGGTCGCTTTGCAGGCGCAGCATGAGCACCTGCGTCTCGGGATCGCCGAAGCGGGCGTTGTATTCGATGAGCTTGGGGCCCTGCGCGGTGAGCATCAGCCCGGCATAAAGGACGCCCCGATAGGCGGCGCCGCGAGCCGCCATGCCGCGCACGGTGGGCTCGATGATCTCGCGGAGGGTTCGGGCGATGAGCGCCTCGGTCATCACCGGAGCGGGGGAGTAGGCGCCCATGCCGCCGGTGTTCGGTCCATTGTCGCCGTCGAAGGCGCGCTTGTGGTCCTGAGCGGTGGCAAGGGGCAGGATGCGCTCGCCGTCGCACAGCACGAAGAAGGAGGCCTCTTCCCCTTCGAGGAAATCCTCGATCACGACCGAAGCTCCGGATGCCCCGAAGGCGCCGGCGAAGCACTCGCGGATGGCGTGCTCGGCGGCCGCCACATGCATGGCGACGGTCACGCCCTTGCCAAGGGCGAGCCCGTCCGCCTTGACCACGATCGGCGCGCCCTTGTGGCGGACATAGTCGAGGGCCGGTCCGGGCGCATCGAACCGGCGGTAGCCGGCGGTGGGGATGCCCATTTCGTCGCAGAGGGCCTTGGTGAAGGCCTTGCTGCCCTCGAGCCGGGCAGCGGCTTTCGACGGCGCGAAGCATGCGATGCCGGCCGCGCGGATATCGTCGCCGAGCCCGGCGACAACCGGCGCGTCGGGCCCGACGACGACGAAGTCGATCGCGTTGGCCTTCGCCCAGCCGACCACCGCGGAATGATCGGACGGCTCCAGCGCCACGTTCTCGGCGACCTGCGACGTGCCGCCATTGCCCGGAGCCACATAGAGGCGGCTCAGCAGTGGCGATTGCGCCAGCTTCCAGGCCAGCGCGTGTTCGCGTCCTCCCGATCCGATCAGCAATACCCGCATCGTTCACCCCGGTTCCGGGCCTCACTTGACCGAATGTGAACGAAAGCGCAACAGGAGGCATGGACCTGCCGCGCAGCAATACGCCCGAATTCACGGTCTCCGAGCTGGCGCAGGCGGTGCGCCGCTCGATCGAGGACGAGTTCCAGTATGTCCGCGTGCGCGGCGAGATTTCGGGCTTTCGCGGGCAGCATTCTTCCGGCCACGCCTATTTCACGCTGAAGGACGACCAGGCCGCCATCGATGCCGTGGTGTGGAAGACGACGTGGATGCGGCTGCGCTTCAAGCCCGAGGACGGGCTCGAAGTGATCGCGACGGGGCGCCTCACGACGTTTCCCAAATCCTCGAAGTACCAGATCGTCATCGAGCAGATCGAGCCGGCGGGCGCCGGAGCGCTGATGGCGCTGCTCGAGGAGCGGCGCAAGAAGCTGGCGGCGGAGGGGCTGTTCGCGAGCGCGCGCAAGAAGCCGCTGCCCTATCTGCCACGCGTGATCGGCGTTGTGACCTCGCCTACGGGCGCGGTGATCCGCGACATCCTGCATCGGCTCGACGACCGCTTCCCAAGCCACGTGCTCGTGTGGCCGGTGCGGGTTCAGGGGGAAACCGCAGCGGCCGAGGTGGCCGCCGCCGTCACGGGCTTCAATGCGCTGCCCGAGAGCGGGCCGATCCCCCGGCCCGAGCTGCTCATCGTGGCGCGCGGCGGCGGGTCGATCGAAGATCTGTGGAGCTTCAACGAGGAGATCGTGGTGCGGGCGGTGGCGCAGAGCCGTATCCCGGTCATCTCCGGGGTCGGCCATGAGACAGACACCACCCTTGTGGACTTTGCCGCCGATCATCGTGCGCCGACGCCAACGGCTGCGGCGGAGGCGGCGGTGCCGGTGCGCGCCGAGCTTATCGCCTATGTCGACGACAGGGGGCAGCGCATCCGCTCGGTCGTGCGCCGGCAGCTCAGCCACAACCGCGACCGCCTGCGCGCGGCGGCCGGCGAATTGCCCCGGCCGCTCGATCTGGTGAACATGGCGCGGCAGCGCCTGGATCTGGCCTCGTCGCAACTGGGCGCCTCCCTCCGGCAGCTGGGCCAACAGAAGCGGCTCGCGCTGGCCACGGCATCCGGCCGGCTTTCGCCGCAGTCGCTGGTCGCCGATCTGAGGCACGCGCGGGCGAGGCTCAGCCCCTATGCCGACCGGCTGCGGCCGGCCCTGAGGCGCATTCTCGCTCAGCGGGGCAATGACCTCACATCACTGGGCAAGCTGCTTGAGTCCTACAGCTACAAGGGGGTGCTGGACCGCGGCTTTGCCCTCGTGATGGACGATCAGGGGCACATCGTGCGCAGCAAGGATGCCGTGCGACCGGGGCAACTGCTATCCGTCGAGGTGTCGGACGGGCCGTTCGGCGCGTCGGTGTCGGGGGCGCCGGTCTCCCGCAAGCGGCCGCGGCCGCCGCGCGACGATGGCGGCCAAGAGAGCCTGTTCTAGGCACCAGCCAGGTTTGCTCCTATATTCGCCGAACGAAAGGTCGGCCTGATGAACATCTACGACAAGAATTTCACCCCATCCGAAGCGGTCATCCGCTACCTCGATGGCGACTTTGTCGTAGTGCGTCCGGGCAGCTTCGTGCGATGCGCCATCACCGGCCGTCCGATCCCCGTGGACGAACTCGTCTACTGGAACGTCGACCGGCAGGAAGCCTATGCCGACGCCGATGCCGCGCTCGAGGCCTACAAGCGGCACGGACTGTCCGGAAAGTAAGTGGCGGCGACCACACTTCTCGTCATTACCAATGGGATCGGCGAAGATTCGGTGGGCGCCGAGCTTGTCCGCAGGCTTCCATCATCGATCACAGCATCGGCCTATCCAACTCTGGGATCGGGTGCAGCCTATGACGGGGTGTGCGAGATCGTCGGCCCACGCGCCCAGCTTGCGAGCGCGGGATCGCGCGTGGCGCATGGAACCGTGTCGCGCGACCTCATGGGCGGCCTGCTCGCCACGGTGCCGCCCGGGCTTGCGTTCATGCGGCGGGCGCGCGAGGCCTATGACCGCGTGCTGGTCATCGGCGACTTCATCGGCGTAGGGGGGTGTTTTCTTAGCGGCATCCGTAACGTGATCTATGTCGATGTGTACAGGAGCGGCTACGGGCGAGCCTATCTGGCCGTTGAGCGCTGGGTTATCGGCAGGACCTGCCGCACCGTGTTCTGCCGCCACGCAACGCTCGCCGAAAGCTTGCGGTCGAGCGGCATCGACGCGCGCGCCGTTGGCAACGTGATGATGGATACGATCCCCTATTCGGGGTTCAACGTGCAGTCCCGACGGACTCGTGGCGTGGCGGTGACTCTGCTTCCCGGAAGCCGCGGGCAGACGGCGCCGAACTTTGCGCTGCAGATGGCTGCGATCCGCCGGCTCCCGGGCACGCTCCGGCCCGACGTCTTCCTGGCCCTGGCCGAGGGTGTGGATGCGTCGGCATTGGCCGAGGCTGCCGGGCTGAGGTGGGATGGCGACAAGATGACCGGCGATGTCACCGTGCATGTGGCGCGGCGCTCGCTGGGCGATCTGGTCGAGGGGTCAGATGTGGTGCTGTCGCAGGCCGGGACGGCAACGGTCCAGGCTCTGGGTCTGGGCAAGCCGGTGATCGGCTTCGTGCGGCCGGGCGACCGGATGAGCCGGCACCGCGACGAGAGCCGGCTCTTTGGCGACTCTCGGGAGCTGCTGCGCGACGATGCCGATGCAATCGCAGGCGCGCTCGCGAACCTGCTCGAGGATGGGGCGGAGCGGGCGCGGCGCGGGGCGATTGGACGCGAGCGGATCGGCGGACCGGGCGCCATCGACGAGATCATCGCGGCGCTGACGTAGCATTCCCGTCTCGCGCCGACCGGCCCTGGCGCGAAATACCCGCGGGCGGGGCGCAGGACGCATCAACACTGGCTTGCTGAATGGGAGCTTATTGGCGGCCGGGAACGATCTTTCCGTCGGCGAGGTCGAAGGCCTTTTGCAGCACGCGATCGAGCGATGCTGCCAGTTCCGCCGCATAGGCCTGGTCGGTCACAGCGGGGTCCGTCATATATATCGGTCCCTCGCAGGCGAAACCGATGGTCGAAAAGGGGAAATTGAGCTGCATCCTGTCCCAGACGCGATCGAGCACCCTGCGCCGCGAGCTTGCGGTCGCGATGGCATAGACCGGGCGACCGGACTTGCGTGCCAGGGCAATCATGCCCATAGACACGTTCCGGCCCGGCTCAGGCGGAATGTCGGCCGTTGCGAAGAGCGTCGTTCCACCCCTGAGCGTCTTCAGCATATTGCGGAAGGCGGCGAGGCCGCCGGTGCCGTGGCGCTGCCGCTCGCTTGCGCCTGAGCCGTCCACGGTCTGATAGCCCAGGGAGCGGGCCATCGCCGCCATCATCTGTCCGTCCGGGTGCATCGAGACGAGCAGGGCGACCCGCCTGGGCTCCGGCATCACGACGTAGGCCAGGTTGGACTGGCCGTGCCAGCTGACCGCTATTGCCGGCCAGTCATCCTGCGCCCGTTCCCAGAAGTCCGGCGGGTCGGCCACGACGCGCGAGGTCGCCCGCAGGAATCTCAGATAGCTCCCAATCAGCACGCGGCCGATAAAGTTGCGAACTCCGGGGCGGTCGAGCCAGCGCGTCCCGGCTGGCGCAGCGACCTCGTTCACGCGTTCTTGTCCTCGGGATCGAGCAGGCGGTGCAGGTGGACGACGAAATAGCGCATATGGGCGTTGTCGACAGTCTGCTGCGCCTTGGCGCGCCAAGCCCGCTCCGCTTCGGCGTAGTTGGGATAGACGCCCACGAGGTCAACTTTGCTCAAATCCTTGAACGTGATGCCCTCAATGTTCTCGAGCTCGCCGCCGAGCACGAGGTGGAGCAACTGCTTTTGCGGCTTCGCGGGCGCCTTCACGTCGTCGCCTTCCGTTCGAAATCGAGTTGCGGTTCGGGACAGCCATAGACCTTGATCAGGGCCCCGCAGAGCACCTCTCTTAGCGAACCTTGCGCGAAGGCGGCAAGCGCCCCGTGCCGGATTTCCTGCTGGTTGAAACGCATAGGTCCAGTGCAGGCATCCTCGAAGCCGATGCCGCACTCGGCGAGGATCACTGCGGCGCCGGCAATATCCCAGTCCTGCGAGCCGCGGCGGACGACGGTGGCGTCGAGCTTGCCGGTCGCGATCTGCACCAGCCGGTAGGCAAGCGAGGGGTAGAATGGGCCGCGGGTATAGTCGAGGCCGACCGCCTGCAGTTCCTGGTGCACTGCGCCGGGCGCCGGGATCAAGGGCGCGAGGCGGTCCGGAGGCGTACGGCGGGCGATCGGCGCGCCGTTGAAGCGCGCGCCGCCACCGAGGCAGGCCTCGTACATCTCGTCGCGAGCCGGCGCGTAGACGACACCAGCGACTGGAACGCCGTTTTCGACGACCGCCAGCGATATAGTCCAGCTATCCTCGCCGCGGATGAAACCGCGCGTCCCGTCTATGGGATCGACGATAAATACGCGCTCGTGGTCCAGCCGACGGAGGTCGTCTGCGCTCTCTTCGCTGAGCCAGCCATAACCGGGCCGTGCGGTAAGCAGAGCCGAGGCCAGGAACCGGTCAAGCACGATATCGGCCTCGCTCACGGGCGATGCAGCCTCGCCCTTCGTCCAGGTCTTGAGGTCCCGGCGGAAATAGCTCGAAGCGATAATGCCGGCCGTTACGGCGGCGGTGCGCAGCAGATCGAGATCGGCTTGATATGTGGTTTGCTCGTCGGCCATCAGCACCTTCGCGTATCGGTCCGCTTCTAGGCGGAATTGGGAGGGCGCACAACGACGTGCTTAATCCGCCGTTACTGCCGGTGACGTCCCGCTAACCGTGGGCAAAACTACCTAAACTTAACCCAGTTTCTTAAGCGCGGCAGAAACGGGGGCGGCTAGAGTGGGCGCATAAAGGGAGCAGCGAAAAACAAGCTCTCGGAGTTGACAGGAAGGCGACTACAATGGGTCAAAGCGTGAGGATCGAAGGGGCGAATGTCGTCCTGATGTTTGAAGCGCGGAGCGCGTCGGGAAATGCGGCTGCGCCCTTCACCGCCAAGCAGTTCGGTCCGGCCAACGACAATGGCCCGAAGACTGAGGTCAAGACCGTCACGGTGCGCAAGACGCTCGAGAAGTCGGGCGTCGCGATCAAGGTCAAGGTGCCGGTTGATGAATTCGTCGGCGTCGCGGTCTCAACGCGAATCTCGGAAGACGGCGTTTTGTCCAGCGCCATCGAACTCGTGCACGGCGACCCCGAGCTCAACTATCGCGTGTTCGAGGAAGTGGGCAATTCCAATGTCGTCGCCGAGTGGCAGAACTGGGGCAAAAAGCTTCGTCTGCCGCTCTACATCAAGGCGGGCGACGGATCGCTGCTGCCTTACAGCCAGCAGGTGTCGGGCGTGGTGCTTGGTCCGACCGTGGCCCGGCGCAAGCTCGTCCACGACAGCCAGCGGCGGCCGCAGTTTCTCAACAGGCGCCAGCCGGGCGAGACCAACGCAGGCTAGGCCGATCCGGGACTGCAACCAAAACAAGCCCCCATCCGTTTCTACACTGCCGGCAGGTCGTTCAGCGATCGTCCTCCGGCAGCCCCGATAGCGACCTCCAAAGCGCTGCACGGCCCGTCACTTCCCCCCAAGTGGCGGGCCGATGCATTGGCGCGCCGCGTCCGGCTAAAGCAGGGCGTCAAGCAGGAGCGCGAGGGTCACGGTCAGTCCGACCCATTGGTTCGCGCGGAAGCGTGTGAGCGCATTGCCCGGGCGTCGGCTGTCCAGCGTCGCGACCTGCCAGGCCAGCAGAAGCGCGGGAATGAGCAGCAGCGGCAAGGACATGCGATCGGCGCCCGCCAGCGTGGCGGCGATCAGCCAGCAGGCCAGCGCGCCCGCGTAGAAGAGGGCAACGATGGGCTTCACCCGGTCGCCGAACAGGCGCGCGGTCGACTTAACGCCAATCAGGGCGTCATCCTCGATGTCCTGCAGGGCGTAAATGGTGTCGTAGCCGATCACCCAGAGGACCGAGCCGAGATAGAGGATCACCGGCGGCCAGCCGAGACTGCCCATCTCGGCGGTCCAGCCCAGAAGCGCGCCCCATGAGAAGGCGAGGCCGAGAAAGAGCTGCGGCCACCAGGTGATCCGCTTCATGAAGGGATAGATGGCAACGAGCGCGAGGGACAGAATGGCGAGTCCGATCGTGAGGCCATTGAAGGCGAAAACGATCAGCGCGCCCGCCACAAGCTGGACGAGGAGAAATCCGGCTGCCTGACGCTTGCTCACGGCGCCCGCCGGAATCGGCCGCGAGCGCGTGCGCTCGACCCTTTGATCGAGGTCGGCGTCGACGATGTCGTTTAGGGTGCACCCGGCGCCGCGCATGGCGATCGCGCCCAGCCACATCAGCAGGAGCGCGCGCCAGTCAAAGCCACCGGCAGAGCCGGCGAGATCGGCGAGAGCCAGGGCCCAGGCACAGGGCCAGAAGAGCAGCCAGAAGCCGATCGGGCGATCCCAGCGGGCGAGCCTGGCATAAGGCTTCCAGCCTTCGGGGAAGAACCGGTCTACCCAGTTGCCACGCCGCGCATCGGCGACGCGGCCACTATCCGGCGTGGGGCTTGGCATCGGCATGCTCTCATGCGGTAATGACGCGGTCTTATCTGCTCCTCACCTGCTCAAGGCAATATGCCCCGCGCGTACAAGAGCTTTCCACGGGTTCACGTCGAGGCAGCCCTGGCCGCGGGCGGGCCGGTGACGCTCGATGCAGAGCAGGCGAACCATCTCGTCAATGTGCTGCGGCTCGAGGAGGGGGACTCGGCCATCCTCTTCAACGGGCGCGATGGAGCGTGGCTGGGGAAGGTCGCCAAGGCCGGCAAGCGGGGGGCAACCATCGAGCTTGTGGTCCAGACCGCGCACCAGACGCCGCCCTCGGACCTCTGGTTCGGATTCGCGCCGCTCAAGACGGGCCGGCTCGACTATGTGGTGCAGAAGGCGACCGAGATGGGCGCCGGGATCATCCAGCCGGTCGTTACCGAATACACCCAGGTGCGGCGGCTCCGGCGCGACAAGCTCGAGGCCTATGCGATCGAGGCGGCGCAGCAATGCGAGGTGCTGTCGCTGCCGCGCGTGATGGAGGAATGCGGGCTCGAGCCGCTCATCGCGCATTGGCGCGAGAGGCAGGGCCTGAGGCGGCTCCTCTTCGCCGATGAGGCGGCGGCAAGCGCCTCGCCGGTCGAGCAGATCGAGTGGCTCATGGGGTTGCCGGTCGGCGTGCTTGTCGGCCCCGAGGGCGGATTTTCCGAAGCAGAACGCGCCATGCTGGTCGAGCAGGAGTTCGTTGTGCCCATCAGCCTCGGCCCGCGAATCCTTCGCGCCGACACGGCGGCAGTGGCTGCTTTGACCCTGGTGCAGGCAATCATCGGCGATTGGCGATAAAAGGATTGCTTTCGGTTCGCCGCCGACTATTGTCCCGGCCTGCCGGCCCCAGCCGGCAACGCTGCCCCCGGGGATCAAGGGGAGGAGCCTGTCTCCCGCCGCGGCGTTTCTTGACCAGTCGTTGGGAGGTCTCATGGCCGGCGCTGAATCCTCGCCGCTCATTTCGTCGCGCGCCGATCTCGTCCAAGCCATGGCACGGGGCGGCAAGCCCCGCTCCGAATGGCGGGTGGGCACCGAGCACGAAAAGCACGTGTTCCGCCGCGATCCGCTGCGGCCGGTGCAGTACGAGGGCGACGACGGCATCCTCGCTCTGCTCGAGGGCATCCGCGAACGCACCGGGTGGAACTTTTTCTATGACCGCCACACCCCCATCGGACTTCGCAACCTCGGGCCGGTGGGCGGAATTTCGCTCGAACCGGGCGGCCAGTTCGAGCTGAGCGGGGCGCCCCAGGAGACGATCCACGGCGCGGCCGAGGAGCTCGACGCGCACCTGGCCGACTGCCATGCCGTGGGCAGCCGGCTCAACATCCATTTTCTCGGGCTCGGAACGACGCCGCTGTGGGCCGTGGCCGATCTCAAGCGCATGCCCAAATCTCGCTACGGCATCATGACGCCCTACATGGAGAGGGTCGGCACGCTCGGGACCTCGATGATGTACCGCTCCGCGACCGTGCAGGCCAATCTGGACTTCGCCGATGAGGCGGACATGGTCAAGAAGCTGCGGGTGAGCCTCGCGCTGCAGCCGATCGTGACGGCCCTTTTCGCCAACTCGCCCTTCATAGACGGCCGGCCCTCGGGGTTCCTGAGCTATCGCTCGCATATCTGGCTCAATACCGATCCGGCGCGCACGGGCATGCTGCCTTTCGTGTTCGAGCCGGGATTCGGGTTCGATCGCTATGTCGAGCACGCGCTCGATGTGCCGATGTACTTCGTCATCCGCAACAAGCAGTACATCAATGTCGCGGGGGAGAGCTTCCGCGCGTTCCTCAGGGGCGAGCTGCCGCAGCTTCCGGGAGAGAAGCCGACAATCGCGGACTGGGAGAACCATCTCTCGACGCTGTTCCCCGAAGTCCGCCTCAAGCAGTTCCTTGAGATGCGCGGCGCCGACATGGGCGACCGCGCGCATGTGCTGGCGCTGCCGGCATTCTGGGTCGGCGTGCTCTATGACGAGGATGCGCTCAACGAGGCGTGGGACCGGCTGAGGCCGTGGACGGTCGAGGAGATGTGGGCGCTGCGCACGGGAGTGCCGAAGACGGCGATCCATACGCCATTTCGCGGCTGCCTGGTATCGGATCTGGCGCGGGAAGTGGTGTCGCTGGCCCGCGACGGCCTCAGGCGGCGGGGCCGGGGCGAGGAGGTCTATCTTGCCCCGCTCGAGGAGACCCTGGCGCTGGACAAGACGCCCGCCGAGCGATGGCTCGAAAAATACCACGGGGAATGGCAGGGCGATGTGACGCGGGTGTTCGAGGAAGCGGAAATCTGACGGGCGGTGCGTGGCGCAGCCGTCGGACTTCGCCGCAAAACACTTACCCGCCCCTACTTCGTCTGGGCCGCCAGCGTTCGCGCTCCCACCCAGGCGCCCAGGACCACCAGCACGATCGCCAGAACCGTCCCGATCCAGATGACCGGATTGGAAAAGTCGCTGCGGAAGACGGCGCGCAGGGCTTCGACAATGTGTTTGAACGGATTGAAGTTCGAGGCGATCTGCAGCCACTGCGGCGCGATGCTCATGGGCAGCAGGATGCCCGACAGCAGTAGGATCGGCAGCGCCAGCGTATTGACCATCGGGGCGAGGGCGTCCTCGCTCTTGGTGGCAATGCCGATGGCGTTGGATATGAACGAGAAAGCGGCGCCGAGCAGCGCGACCAGAACCAGACCGATCACCAGGGCTACCGCCGGCACCCGAAGGCCAAGCAGGAAGGCGCAGGCGCACAACACGATCGCCTGCACGGTGATCACGACCACGTCGCGCAGCGTCCGGCCGGCAATGATGGCCGTGCGAGCGGCGGGAGTAACCATCTGCCGGTCGAGCACGCCCGAGCGCCATTCGGCGATGATGCCGAAGCCCACGAAGAGGCCGCCGAATATGCCGAGCTGCACCAGCAGGCCGGGCACGAAAACCTGCCAGGCGTCCCCCTCGAAGCCTGAGGTCGCGGCGACACGCTGCAGCAGCGGCCCAAACAGGGTGAGATAGAGGATCGGTTGCAGGAGCCCGATCAGCACCCAGAGCGGCTGGCGCAGGCTGAGACGCATCGAACGTGAAAAGATGATCCATGTATCGCGGAAGAACGTCATTTCAGACTCCATTTGGCAGCCGCGTTCGCATCGGGCGGATGCGCGGTAGTGAGGGTCGTGCTCAATCCCTGAGGCTCCGCCCGGTGAGCGTCAGGAAGACATCGTCGAGCGTGGGCCGGTTGACGTCGACGCCGATGGCATCAATGCCGGCGCGGGTGAGTTCGGCGAGCAGCACCGGAAGCGCGCGGGCCCCGTCCGGAACGTGCAGGCGGACAACGTTCGCCTCAATGGCCGGCTTGTCGGCGCCCTCGAGCGAGACGGCGATTTCGGCCGAACGGCCGGCGTCTGACTCGTTGCGCAGCGTCAGTGTCACCGCGTCGCCCGAGACGCGCTTTTTGAGCTCGGCCGGCGTGCCCTCCGCGACGATCGTGCCATGGTCGATGATGAGGATGCGGTCGGACAGCGAGTCCGCCTCGTCCATATAGTGAGTGGTGAGGAAGACTGTCGTGCCGAGCTTGTCGCGGAGCGAGCGAATATGCGTCCAGAGGTTGGCGCGACTCTGGGGGTCGAGGCCGGTCGAGGGTTCGTCCAGAAAGACCAGAGCAGGCTCGTGGATCAGGCCCATGACGATATCGAGACGGCGGCGCTGGCCGCCCGAAAGCGAGCCGCAGGTCCGGGACCAGACATCGGAGAGATCGAGGGCGTCGAGGAGCTCCTTGCCGCGCGCGGTCGAGGTTTTGGGATCGATGCCATAGAGGCGGGCGTGGCTGATGATCTCGTCGCCAACGACGGCCTCGGGGGAGGTCGACCCCGCCTGGCTCACATAGCCGATCTTCCGGCGGACACCGACCGGGTCCCGACGCAGATCGCTGCCGGCGACGCTCGCGCTGCCGCCGGTCGGCGTCAGCAGGGTGCAGAGCATCTTGAGGGTCGTGGTCTTGCCGGCGCCGTTGGGTCCAAGAAACCCGACGATCTCGCCCGATTCTACGCGTAGATCGATGCCGCGTACGGCCTCAATCACCTTGCCGCGGGCCTTGAAAGTTCGCTTAAGGCCGCTGGCCTCGATCATTGCCGTCATGTCGCCCTCGTTGGTTTGGTGCCGTGTGCCGCGAATTGGTCTGAACGCGGCGGCGGGAGCATATGTGTTCATCGCTGCGGCCCTTTCCTAGCGCCTCCGGTGCATGCCGGCTTGATCCCGCTTGCACAGACGCAAATCTCAATCTATAATTATCTTATGAGAAAAGATATTCGCGTGTCAAGAGAAAAACGACGGCTGAAGCTGCTCGCCCAGATCGGCGAGGCGAGCCGGATCAATCAGGGGGCGACGAACCTCTTTGATGAGCGCATCGGAGAGTTTCTGGGAACCAACAGCACTGATGGCCGCTGCCTCGACATCATTGCCCGGCTGGGGCGCGTTTCGGCGGGGCAGCTTGCCAATCACAGCGGGCTGACCACTGGCGCCGTGACGGCCGTAATCGACCGGCTCGAAGCGGCGGGCTATGTCATGCGGGTGCGCGATCCGGTCGACCGGCGGAAGATTTGGGTCGAACCGACGGCGCACCTGATGCAACTCGTCGAAACCATCTTCGGAGTTTACGATTCGATCGGACCGCTCATGGTCCGCCATTTCAGCGACGAGCAGCTCGATGGCATCATCGCCTTTCTGCGCATGGGGACGCGGATCAACCAGGAGCTCGCAGCCGGTCTCAAGGAGAATACGCAGCCTGGAGCGAGCCGGGAGGAAAGACTCGCGCAGGCACAGCTGTTCCGGCGCGCCGTCGATGCGATCGTGCCGAAGCTGAGCGCCGAACTCGACAAGATCCTCCCTCCGGGAGGCTGACGAGCCGGCGGAGGCTACTCCGCGGCGATGGCGATTGGGTCCCGCGTGTCGAGGTTGCCCATGCTGGTCACGATGTGGCGGGCGAGGGCGTCATAGATGCCGCCATAAGCGTGGCTGGCGCGCAGGAGAGCGATTTCCGCGTCGCGCAGCCGCGGCAGGTTGCGATCCTCGGCGATGGCGAGCATGCCCGGCTGGAGCGCACTCTCGGGCAAGAAGCCGACGGCGAGGTCGGTGAGAATGGCGCTCGAAATCGCAAGGGCGTTGGATGAAGTGTAGGCCACGCGATAGTCCCGACCGATCCGATCCAGCGCTTCCATGGCGTTGTCCTTCCAGCAGCAGGGCTGACCGCCGGCGATCGGGAGGGGATCCATGTTCAGGGCCTGTCCGCCCTGGGCCGCGACCCAGAACATCGGTTCGGTGCGGAACAGTTCGCCATATTCGTGGCCCGTGCCCTGGGTGAAGACGATGAGGTCGTAGCGGCCGTGCTTCATGCCATCGAGCAGCGTCTGCGAGGAGGCGCAGGTGACGTCCAGCATGATCTTGGGGTGTGTCTTCTGGAAGCTCGAGAGAATGACCGGCAGGAGCCGCACGGCGTAGTCGTCCGGCACCCCGAAGCGGATGGCCCCCGAGAGATCCTGGTCGGAGAACTCGTCCATGATCTCGGCATTGATCTTGAGCATCTTGCGGGCGCGCGAGTAGAGCGCCTCGCCGTGCTGGGTGAGGGTCACCGAGCGGCCGTCTCGGCACAGAAGCGCATGGCCGAGCCGATCCTCCAGCCGCTTGATCTGCATGGAGACCGCCGACTGCGTCTTGTTCACCCGCCGCGCCGCCTCAGTGAAGCTGCCGCAGTCCGCAATCGCGCAGAAGCTCTGCAACTGGTCGAGGTCGAGGGGAACGGACATCGCGACTCTCCATAACTGAATTTGATGAACTGGATGAAACCTATTTGTTGGACGAATAGGTGTCCAGACGTTACGAAGGAGAAAGCGGCGATCGTGATCGCCCTTTCCCGGTCCGGCGCCTCCCCCAGCACCGGAACAACGATAATCGGAGTCCTCTCATGGCGCTCGTTCTCGACGGCGAGCGGCCGGCTGCCGCCGCCCACTCATTCCATCCCGTTCGTGTCTTGTGGACGTGGCTTGCGCAGGCGAAAGCCCGTCGACAGCAGCGGCTCGCGCTGCAGGACCTGCTCGAGCTCGATCCGCATCGGCTTGACGATCTGGGGATCAATCGCGGCGACCTGTTCGACGCGCTCGCTGCGCCGCGCCGCCCCACGGCACTGTTGGCCGAGCGGCGACAGTCGCGTACGGGCGACTAGCACTGCCTTGAAATCGAGTTTCGGCCGGGGTGCCAGACCGGCCGGAAGATTGGCCGCACTCCGCGGCCGATGTTTCCTGACCGACTGCCGGGTCTTCGGACCCGGCCTTTTTCGCTTAGGGCAACTGCTTGAAGCCGTCCGCGAAGCCCTTGAGCGAGACGGGGATGCCGATCCCCTCTTCCGGCGTCTTGAACACGACGAAGATCGCGGTCTTGCCGTTGCTGAGCTGGTTTAGGAGGGCGTCGTCCATCACCACCTCGGCGACACAGCCGTTGGGCAGGCAGCGCACGAAAGCAACACGGCCCATATCCGTGCCGTCAATGTTCAGCCCGAGCCCGTTGGGCAGCAGCACGCCCAGCGGGGCGAGCACGCGCAAAAGCCGCGCCTTCTGGTCGGCCGTCTTGAGCACGATGACGCTGAGCCCGACATTGGGCTGGTCCTCAGCCGTCACGTTCTGGATGATGGCGCACTGCTCGAAGCTCGCTCCGGGCGGGGTGTCGCAGCTCATCTGCCAATCGCCGTACTGGGCCTTGACCACCCCCTGCGGCAGCGCCGCCGAAGGCAGGGCCGAAGCCAGCGCGCACACCAAGAGCGCCGCGCCGCGGCTCACCGGGTTCAGCTTCACGTGACGTGGTCTCCTTGCCTCGGGCGCCCGCTTCAGGCCTCTGTAGTTACCCCGCGCGCGCCATCGATGGCAACGGCGCTCAACGGCAACAAAGCAGGTACGATCAAGGCGTGCTGAAGGCACGATTCCCGCCCGTTTGGGCGCATTTTGACGCACGATCCCAGACCGTGGCGGAATTGCGTTGCCCACACTGATATGATTTAGGTCAAGCCACTTCAGCGCTCCGGAGTTGAGTCGAAGCGGCCTTGGTGCGCCCAGGCGTCCGATCTCGCGTTCCGGAGCCGGCGGATCGTTGGAAGCGCAAGGGGGTTTTCGTGGCGGGTCAGTCTTTCCGTTCTGTCGGGATCGCGGCGAGCGCCCTGCTGGGGCTTTCCCCGGGCATGGCCCTTGCGGGCACCGGAGAGCCGAGCCCGGGCGAGATCGGGCTTCAGGACTCGGTCACCCCGATCATGGATTCGATCCACGCGTTCCACGATGGCCTGCTGCTATGGATCGCCGTGGGCATCTCGCTGCTCGTAGCCGTGCTGCTGGCGGTGATCATCATCCGCTTCAATGCACGCTCGAACCCTGTGCCGTCTCGCTTCACGCACAATACGCTGCTCGAAGTGGTGTGGACGGCGCTGCCAGTCATCATTCTCGTGATCATCGCGATCCCGTCCTTCGCGGTGCTCACGGATCAGACCACGGTGCCCGACGGCACGCGCAAATACCTGGGTTCGAACATTTTCTCGTTCGGCACGGTCGACGTGCCCGCTCCGGGCCTCACGATCAAGGCCACCGGCAACCAGTGGTACTGGACCTACGAATATGTCGACCAGGGCAAGAGTTTCGACAGCAACATCCTGAGCGAAAAGGACCGTTTGGCGCAGAACCCGGTCCAGCCCCGCCTGCTCGCGGTCGACAATATGCTGGTGGTGCCGGTCAACACCACGGTGCGCGTTCAGGTGACGGCCGATCCCGGCGGCGTCATTCACGCCTTCGCGGTGCCTTCCTTCGGCATCATCATGGACGCAGTGCCCGGCCGCCTCAACGAGACCTGGTTCAATGCGCGCAAGGAAGGCGTGTACTACGGACAGTGCCGCGAACTATGCGGCAAGGACCATGCCTTCATGCCGATCGCGGTCCGCGTGGTGCCGCAGGACCAGTTCGACACATGGGTAAAGGCGCTCCAGGCCGGCAGCGTCGAGGACGCCAACAAGACGCTTCCGCCGCTCACGGCGGAGCAGCCGGCCGCGTAAGCGGTCGCGCCACGGAATAGACAAGGGAACTGCCGAAAATGGCCGATACGCACGCCCTCCAAGCCCACGACGTCCCCGCCCAAGAGGCGCACGAACATCACGGCCATATCACCGGCTGGCGCCGTTACCTCTATTCGACCAATCACAAGGACATCGGCACGATGTACCTTGTATTCGCACTGATCGCCGGGGTCATCGGCGCGCTGCTTTCGGGCATGATGCGGCTCGAGCTGCAGGAGCCAGGCATCCAGATTTTCCATGGCCTTGCGGCAATGGTTTATGGCACGTCCGGCGACGTGGCGCTCGACCAGGGCAAGCACATGTACAATGTGTTCACCACCGCCCACGCGCTGATCATGATCTTCTTCATGGTCATGCCGGCGATGATCGGCGGCTTCGCCAACTGGTTCGTGCCGCTGATGATCGGCGCGCCGGACATGGCGTTCCCGCGCATGAACAATATTTCGTTCTGGCTGCTGCCGCCGGCGTTCCTGCTGCTCCTGATGTCGATGTTCTTTCCCGGCGAGGCGGACAACCTGCTCGGAGCCGGCACCGGATGGACGGTCTACCCCCCGCTTTCAACCACCGGCCATGCGGCGGGCGCGGCCATGGATTTTGCGATCCTCTCCATCCACCTCGCCGGCGCGAGCTCGATCCTGGGCGCCATCAACTTCATCACGACGATCTTCAACATGCGCGCGCCCGGCATGACGCTGCACAAGATGCCGCTTTTCCCATGGGCGATCCTGGTGACGGCGTTCCTGCTGCTCTTGTCGCTGCCGGTTCTGGCAGGCGGCATCACGATGCTGCTGACCGACCGCAACTTCGGAACGAAGTTCTTCTCGCCTGACGGCGGCGGGGACCCGGTGCTGTTTCAGCACCTGTTCTGGTTCTTCGGCCACCCCGAGGTGTACATCCTGATCCTGCCGGGCTTCGGCATCATTAGCCACATCGTGTCGACTTTCTCCAAGAAGCCGGTGTTCGGCTACATGGCGATGGTTTACGCCATGGTGGCAATCGGCGGCGTGGGCTTCATCGTGTGGGCGCACCACATGTACACGACCGGGCTGAGCCTCAATGTGCAGCGCTATTTCGTGGCGGCCACGATGGTGATCGCGGTGCCAACGGGCGTAAAGGTGTTCTCGTGGATCGCCACGATGTGGGGCGGTTCGATCACCTTCCGCACGCCGATGCTCTGGGCGATCGGCTTCATCTTCCTGTTCACGGTGGGCGGCGTGACCGGCGTGGTCCTCGCCAATGCCGGCGCGGACCGGGCGCTGCACGACACGTACTACGTCGTGGCGCATTTCCACTACGTGCTGTCGCTGGGCGCCGTGTTCGCGATCTTCGCCGCGTGGTACTACTGGTACCCCAAGATGTTCGGCATCCTCTACAATGAGACGCTCGCGAACATCCATTTCTGGATCACGTTCGTGGGCGTGAACCTGATCTTCTTCCCGCAGCATTTCCTGGGCCTCAGCGGCATGCCGCGGCGCTATATCGACTACCCGGACGCCTTCGCCTTCTGGAACCGGGTCTCGTCGATCGGATACTATGTGACGTTCGTCGGCCTGATCGTGTTCCTTTACCTGCTCTGGGACTCGGCGCGGAAGCGTATCCCGGCGCCGGCCAATCCTTGGGGCGAGGGCGCGACGACGCTCGAGTGGACGCTGAGCTCGCCGCCGCCGTTCCACCAGTACGAGACGCTGCCCAGGATCGACGCGGGGGCAGGGGCGCACTAAAGGCAAGAGCGGTGACGTTCATTGAAGACAGCAACGGCTATATCGCCACCGCCGGCGGAGCGCGGGTAGAGGACTACCTCGCGCTCCTCAAGCCGAGGGTGATGTCGCTTGTCGTCTTCACGGCGATCACTGGCCTGCTGCTCGCGCCGGGCGGCATCAATCCGGTCATCGGCATCATCGCGATCCTGTGCATCGCCGTTGGCGCCGGGGGCTCGGGCGCCCTCAACATGTGGTACGACGCCGACATCGACGCCGTGATGAGCCGAACCGCCAACCGACCGATACCGTCGGGACGCGTGACGCGAGGC
Source organism: Devosia sp. (assembly GCA_035548755.1). GTDB lineage: Bacteria > Pseudomonadota > Alphaproteobacteria > Rhizobiales > Devosiaceae > Devosia_A. The sequence continues at coordinate 20,293 of DASZSH010000094.1, read as the reverse complement.
GAGGCACTCGCGGTTGGGCTCATCTGTTCGGGCTTTTCCGTCGGAATCCTCGGACTTGCGACCAACTGGGTGGCCGCAGGCCTGCTCGCGTTCACGATCTTCTTTTACGCCGTGATCTATACGATGTGGCTCAAGCGCTCGACGCCGCAGAACATCGTCATCGGCGGGGCCGCCGGCGCCTTCCCGCCGATGATCGGCTGGGCGGCAGTGACCGGTGACATCTCGCTGGCCTCGATCGCGCTGTTCCTGATCATCTTCCTATGGACGCCGCCGCACTTCTGGGCCCTTGCGCTTTACAAGCAGAGCGACTACGGCGCGGCCGGCGTTCCGATGCTGCCCAATGTGGCGGGCGAGGCGGCGACCAAGGTGCAGATCCTCGCCTACTCGGTGCTTCTGGTCGCGGCATCGTTCGCGCCGGCCTTTCTCGGCGTCACAGGCTGGATTTACGGCATTATCGCCCCGGTCACAGGCACCTCGTTCCTCTACCTCGCCTGGAGGCTCCGGCGGGCCGACGAACCCAGAACGATGAAGCGGATCGCGCGGTCGCTGTTCGCCTATTCGCTGAGCTACCTCTTTGTCATCTTCCTCGCCTTGATGGTGGATCGGCTGTGGCAGTTGGCGGGATGGGCGGCATGACTCCGGTTGTCCAGCCGTCGTCCTCCGCTGTCGCTGAGGAAGCAGAGATCCGGCGCAGGCGGCAGCGGCGCAACTCCATTGCGCTGGGCCTTGTGCTCGGCTTTCTCGTGCTGCTCTTTTACGTGCTGACCATCGTGAAGATGGGGCCCGCAGTCTTCACGACGCGGGATCTCTGATGGCGCAAGATACGCTCCCGCGCCTGCCGACCCGGAACCGCAATGTCGGGCTGATGCTGCTGCTGCTGGCGGTGGCAATGGTGGGCGCCGCCTATGCGGCGGTGCCGCTCTATTATGCGTTCTGCGCGGCGACCGGTTATGGCGGCACGACCCGCGTCGCGACCGAAGCGCCCAAGGGCGTTATCGCGCGCGAGATGACCGTGGCATTCGACGCCGACACAGATGCCGCGATGCCCTGGGCATTCGTCGCCGCCAAGCCGATCACCGACAAGATCGGTGGCGTGGACACGGCGGTGTTCACTGCCAGGAATCTTTCCAATCACGCCGTGACGGGGCAGGCCGTCTACAATGTCACGCCCGAGCTGGCGGGGCAGTACTTCAACAAGGTGCAGTGCTTCTGTTTCAACAAGCAGACGCTGCAGCCGGGCGAATCGGTCGAGATGCCGGTGACTTTCTTTGTCGATCCGGCTATCGACAAGGACCCCGATCTCAAGACCGTCAAGACCATCACGCTGCACTACACGTTCTACGCCGCGAAAGAATAGGAAGCTGACCATGGCCGATGCCGCCGCTGCGCACGCAGGACACGCCAAGCCGCACCACGACTACCATCTGGTCAATCCCAGCCCATGGCCGGTGGTCGGCTCCATCTCCGCCTTCATCCTCGCCACGGGCGGCATCTGGTTCATGAAGACACAGACGCCCTGGCTGCTGCTGGTGGGCGTCGCGGGCGTGCTTTACACCATGTATGCGTGGTGGAGCGACGTCATCAAGGAAGCGCAGCAGGGCGATCACACGCCGGTCGTGCGGATGCACCATCGCTACGGCATGATGCTCTTCATCGCCTCGGAGGTGATGTTCTTTGTCGCCTGGTTCTGGGCCTATTTCGACCAGTTCTTCCGCCACGCGGATCCCGAGCAGTATGCCCGCGTGGAATTCATGGGCACGCAGTGGCCGCCGCACGGCGTCGAGCTCTTCGATCCGTTCCATCTGCCGCTTTTCAACACGCTGCTCCTTCTGACCTCGGGCACGACCGTCACCTGGGCCCACCACGCGTTGATCCACGGCGATCGCAGGGGACTGCGCTGGGGCCTGGTGCTCACCATTGCCCTCGGCATCTGCTTCACCTGCGTGCAGGCCCTCGAATATTCGCGCGCCGGGTTCGCCTATTCGGGGAACATTTACGGGGCGACGTTCTTCATGGCCACGGGCTTTCATGGCTTCCACGTGATCATCGGAACGATCTTCCTGATCGTGTGCCTGATCCGGGCCAATGCCGGGCAGTTCTCTCCCCGCCATCACCTGGGTTTCGAGTTCGCGGCCTGGTACTGGCACTTCGTCGACGTTGTGTGGCTGTTCCTGTTCGCCTCGATCTATGTGTGGGGCAGTTGGGGGATCAGCCACGCGGGCTGAACCGCGGAGGGTGCGACGGCCGCTTAGGTCTGGCGAGTTGCGGCCGAAGGGACGTGACGGCGGGGCGAAGGGCTCCGGCCGTGACGCGTTACCGCACCCGGACGGACGGGCAGCGCCGAGCTACCGCAGCAGGCGCCGCCTAGGATATAGTACCGAGCATGTCGGATAACCTCGTTTCTCCTTTCGCCGCCGGATTGGCCTGCCGGTGCCCCCGCTGCGGGGAGGGTCAGCTGTTCTCGGGGTTTCTCAAGGTCGCACCACGCTGCGAGTCGTGCGACCTTGATCTCAAATTCGCTGACAGCGGCGATGGGCCGGCGGTGTTCGTGATCTTCGCGGTCGCGCCGATTGTCGTCATTCTCGCTTTCATCACCGAAGCGTTGTTCCATCCCGCGCCGTGGATGCACCTGGCGTTGTGGATTCCCACGGTGATCGTGCTGACGCTGCTGTTGCTCAGGCCCTTCAAGGCGACGATGATCGCCCTGCAATATCAGCGGCAGGCAGGATCGGCGTGACGACGGTTGTAGCCGCACCGGGGCGGCTCGGCTGGGCCTTCTGGACGTTCGTCGGGCTGATGAGCCTGCTGACCATCCTGTTCACCGCGCTCGGTATCTGGCAGATCAACCGGCTGGCCTGGAAAGAAGGGCTCATCGCTGAGGTCAGCGCCCGCCTCACGCAGCCACCCTACGATTTTCCCGCGCCCGGGCACTGGTCCAACGACGAACTCGCCCCGTTCCCGTATCATCCGGTCCGGGTCAGCGGGCACTTCCTGCCAGAAAAGACGACATTCGTCTTCACGAGTCTGGCCGATGCCAAGGGCAAATATTCCGGGCCTGGATATTGGGTCGTAACCCCACTCGTGGCGGACACTGGCGGGACGGTTTTTGTCAACCGCGGATTCATTCCGCAGGAACAACGCCCGGCGTTCGCAGCCGGCCAGAAGGTGCCGCCCGGCGAGCAGACGGTCACCGGAATTGCCGTAGAACCCGCGGCGGCGGGGCCCTTCACGCCGGCCGTGGACAAGACGAATTTCGTCGCTTTCCAGATGGATCCGACCGTCCTGGCGACGCTTGGGGACGTCGAAGGGCCCATCTTCCCCCTGTCGATCGATGCGCCGGCGGGCCCGCCCGGCGCCCTGCCGCAGGGGGGAGAGACGGTGGTGGATTTCCCCAACAACCACCTGGGCTACGCGTTTACGTGGTTCGGCTTTGCGGCGCTGACGCCCTGCCTGCTGGCATTTTGGGTATGGCGTCGCATCCGCCCCAAGGCAGCTGGGCCATAGGCGACAGATGTCGCGTTCCGGACCATAATCCTTGCTCCCAGGGCCCCAACTCACTAGGTTCCCGGCCAACTTCACTGGGGCATCCGCCTGATGCGATTTGTTTCGACCCGCGGCGAGGCGCCGATACTCGGCTTCTCAGACGCGGTGCTGACCGGCCTTGCCCGCGACGGCGGGCTCTATCTCCCTGAAACATGGCCAAGAATCTCCCCCGAGGAGATCGCGGGCTTCTCCGGCCGGCCTTATGCCGAGGTGGCCTTCGCAATCATTTCCCGTTTCGTCGAAGGGGAGATCGCGGACAAAGACCTGAGGGATATCATCGAGGCAGCCTACGCCCAATTCCGCCACCCGTCGGCGACGCCATTGGTAGAGATCGCCCCGGGCCGCTTCGTGCTCGAGCTTTTCCACGGTCCGACGCTTTCGTTCAAGGACGTGGCGATGCAGTTTCTTGCGCGGGCCATGGACCACATCTTGAGGGGCCGGCACGCCCGGGCGACCATCGTAGGCGCTACGTCGGGCGATACGGGTTCGGCTGCGATCGAGGCGTTTCGGGGCCGAGACAGCATCGACATCTTCATCCTTCATCCAAGGGGGCGGACGTCCGAGGTGCAGCGGCGGCAGATGACGACGGTGACCGACGACAACGTCCACAACATCGCAATCGAGGGAACGTTCGACGACTGTCAGAGCCTGCTCAAAGGACTGTTTCGCGACGTGCGCTTCCGCGAGGACATGCAGCTGTCAGGCGTGAATTCGATCAACTGGGGCCGGATCGTCGCGCAGATTGTCTACTACTTTACGGCCGCGGTGTCCCTCGGCGCGCCGCACCGTACGGTGAGCTTCGCGGTGCCGACAGGCAATTTCGGCGACATCTTCGCCGGGTATGCCGCCGGCCGCATGGGGCTGCCCATCGCCAATCTCGTGATTGCCACGAATGCCAACGACATCCTCGCCCGCACGCTCGAGACCGGCGTATATGAGACTGGCGAGGTGGTGCCCACGATCAGTCCCTCGATGGACATCCAGGTCTCGTCGAACTTCGAGCGGCTCCTGTTCGAGGTCTGCGGCCGCGATGCCGTTGCGGTCAAGCGGTTGATGAACAGCCTGCAGCAGTCGGGGCAGTTCAGCATTCCCCCGCCGGCGCTTGCCGCGATACGCGAAACCTTCGCTGCGGGACGCGCGAGCGAGACAGAAACGAGGTCCGCAATAGAGCGCGTGCACCGGCGGTCTGGATACCTGCTCGATCCACATACCGCGGTGGCCGTCTCCGTCGCCGAGGGCCTCGAGCTCGGGCAGGCGCCCGTAGTTGTGCTGGCAACCGCCCATCCAGCCAAGTTTCCGGCGGCCGTGAAGGCAGCTACGGGCATTGAACCGGCCCTCCCGGCATGGTTGTCTGATCTTTATGGGCGGCCGGAGCGTTATGATGTCCTGGCCAACGACCAGGGCGCCGTCGAATCCTACGTTCGCGCGCGCTCCCGGGCCGGGAGAATGTAACGTGAGCGTGCGGACTACCACCCTCGACAACGGCATGACCGTCATCACCGACGACATGCCGCACCTCGAAAGCGCGTCGCTGGGCATCTGGGTCAAGGCCGGGTCGCGTAGCGAAACCCAGAGCGAACACGGAATCAGCCATGTGCTCGAGCACATGGCGTTCAAGGGCACGACAACCCGCAGCGCCCTGCAGATCGCCGAAGCGATCGAGAATGTGGGCGGCGACCTCAACGCCGCGACCTCCGTCGAGCATACCGGCTACTTCGCTCGCGTGCTCAAGGAAGACGTGCCTCTGGCAGGCGATATCCTTGCCGATATCCTGCAGAACTCGGTGTTCGCCCCCGAGGAACTCGATCGCGAGCAGCAGGTCATCGTGCAGGAGATCGGGGCGGCGCGGGACAATCCCGACGATCACGTCTTCGACCTCTTCCAACAGGCGGCCTATCCCGAGCAGCCGATCGGGCGAACGATCCTGGGGACGGTCGAGTCCGTTCGCAGTTTTTCACCAGACACCATCCGCGACTATATGCAGCGCAACTATGTGGGCAGCCAGATGGTCGTCTGCGCCGCCGGCAATGTCGATCACGATGCTCTGGTTGGAATTGCCGGCAACCGCTTCCACGATCTCAAGGCCGACGGGGCTCCAACGCCGCAGAAGGCCAAATATGTGGGCGGCGAGCAGCGGCTGCTTTCGGATCACGAACAGGCCCATATCGTGCTCGGCTTCGAGGGTCGGGCCTACAATTCCGACGGGTTCTACGCGGCCCAGATTCTCGCCTCGATCCTGGGCGGCGGAATGTCGTCACGCCTGTTCCAGGAAGTGCGCGAGAAGCGCGGCCTATGCTATTCGGTCTATGCGTTTCACTGGGCGTTCGCCGATAGCGGCATCTTCGGCATCGCTGCCTCGACCGGCGAGGACGAAGTCACCGACCTCGTGCCGGTGGTGCTCGACGAACTGGTTCGCGCCACCGAGACCATCACCGACGAGGAAGTGTTGCGCGTGCGCAATCAGATTCGCGCCGGGCTGCTGATGTCGCTTGAAAGCCCGTCGTCACGCGCCGGGCAGCTGGCCCGACAGCAAATCCTATGGGGTCGGCCGATACCGTTGCAGGAAACGGTCGAGCGCATCAATCGCATCACGGCCGACCGAGTGAAGCTCATCGCTCGCCAGATCTTCGACAAGGGCCGGATGTCGCTTGCAGGCATAGGCCCGGTGGCAAAGCTGCCTGACTACGACGCCATTTCCTCGCGGCTCAAGAACTAGCGGCAAATGCTTATGCTGAACTGGTTCGTGCGCGACCCCACGCCCGTCCTCACGGGTCCGCGAGTGGTGCTTCGAGCGCCCCGAAGGCGCGATTTCGAGGCCTGGCGATCACTTCGGCGCAAAAGCCGAGACTTTCTCAAGCCCTTCGAGCCACGCTGGACGGATGCTGATCTCAACCGGAGAGCCTACAACGCGCGGCTCGTTCGAAGCCGAGAGGAGGCCCGGCGCGGAACCGACTTTTCGTTCCTGATCTTCGAAACGACGGCCAAGGGCGAGGTGTTGGTGGGCGGGCTGACGTTGTCCAATATCCGTCGACGCGCCGCTCAGCACGGCAATCTCGGATACTGGATGGGAGAGGAGTTTGCGGGTCGCGGACTGATGACCGAGGCGGTCGGGGCGGTGCTGCCGTTCTTTTTCGAAACGCTCGGCCTCCACCGCCTGCATGCAGCCTTCCTCCCGCACAATGTCGCCAGCCGCCGCGTCCTTGAAAAAAACGGATTCACGGAAGAGGGGTTTGCCGAGAAGTATCTGCAGATCGACGGCAAATGGGCCGATCATGTGCTCTTTGCCCTGACTCGCGAGCGGTGGGACGCCCGCGATCGGACAGCTGGGCGCTGAATGCTTGTCGCAAGGGGGAAACCCCGATACCTAATTCACCGGCGAAACATCCCCGGCAGGTTGATCATAACGTTCATGCGGTTCTTGCTCGCCCTCGCGGTGACCATCCTCGTCGCGCTGGCCGGGCCACTGCCGGCTGCCGCTTTCGAGGTCGTGACCGCGCCCGAGGACGTAAACGCGGTGAACCTGACGTCGGCGGTGGAGATCGCGCCGGGCAGCAATGGCAAGATCCAGCTTTCCACCGCGCCGGGCGAGGATGGCATCATCCGACGGGTCGAGGTGTTGGCAAGCCAGAACGGCACCAATCCCACCTGGGCGCTGTTTGCTCTCAAGAACGACTCCGATGCCCAGATGGACCGGTTACTGGTGGCGCCGTTCTTCCGGCTGCCCGGATCGGGCGTGTTCCGCCCTGATCTCGGGGCGGAACGGATCACGGCGCTGACGCCCAGTGCGGGCATCCGGCCCGTCCGTCTCGCCGACCGCGAGGCCGATGTGTACGAAGTGACGCTTGATCCGGGCGCGACTGTAACGTTCGTGGCGGAACTCAGCGGAACGACGCTGCCCGAACTCTACCTGTGGAAGCCGGACGCCTATCGCGACTATGTCAACTCGTTCACGCTGTTTCGCGGCGTGGTGATGGGCGTTGCGGCGCTTGCGGCCGTGTTTCTCACCATCATGTTTGTGGTGCGCGGCCGCGGAATCTTCCCCGCGACGGCTGCCTTCTCATGGGCGGTGCTGGTTTACCTGCTCATCGACTTCGGGGTATTCGGGCCGCTCGTGGGCATATCGAACGGGGCAACCGCGCCCTTCCGAGCGGCCTCCGAAGCGGGCATCGCAACAACCCTGTTCGCGTTTCTGTTCGTATATCTCAACCTCCACCGATGGCACTTCCGGTTCATCACGCTGGCGCTGGCGTTGACCGTCGTGTTTCTCGCCCTGTTCGGATTTGCGTTCCTGCAGCCGGCTGTCGCTTCGACCATATCGCGGCTGGTGCTGGCGCTGCTGGGGCTCACCGGTTTCTTCCTCATTCTCCTTCTGGCGTTGCGCGGCTACGACCGTGCAGTGCTGCTCGTGCCGACCTGGATCATCTACATCGCCTGGCTGTTCTACGCCTGGCTCGTGATCACGGGACAGGTCAGCAACGACGTTGCGCAGCCGGCGGTCGCCGGCGGCCTTGTCCTCATCGTGATGCTGCTTGGCTTCACTTCGGTGCAACATGCCTTCTCGGAAGGGCAGGTCTCAATCGGTACGCTCAGCGAAGTCGAGCGGAGGGCGCTGGCGCTCACCGGTTCAGGCGACTTCGTGTTTGACTGGAACATCGAGCGCGACCGGGTAGCGGTTTCGGACGAGCTGTGCATCCGCCTGGGGGAGAGGCGAGGGGCCCTGCGCGGGGCGATCAAGCGCTGGCTCGATCGCGTGCACCCGGAAGACCGCGACCGGTTCAGAACGGCGTTCGACACGCTGGTCGAGCTGCGCCGCGGCAAGGTGTCGACGGATATCCGGCTGGCCGCTCACGACGGGAGCTACCGCACATTCCGCATGCGCGTGAAACCGGTGCTGGGCGGCGATGGTCAGGTCAACCGGATCGTGGGGACACTCCAGGACGTCAATGAAGACCGGGCTGCCCGCGAGCGGCTGCTGCACGATGCGGTGCATGACAGCCTCACCGGCCTCCCCAACAAGCAGCTCTTCCTCGATCGGCTCGAGCGCGCGCTGAGCCGCGCCAAGCTGCCCAACGGCATCAAGCCGGCTGTGTTTCTCATCGATGTCGACCGTTTCATGGAACTCGAGGAGCGGGTCGGCCACTCGGCCGCCGACTCGGTCCTGCTGGCCATTTCGCGGCGTGTCGCCCGCATCATGCGGCCACTCGATACTGTGGCGCGGCTGCAGGGCGACCAGTTCGCGGTGATCCTGGCTTCGGAAGCGGCGGCAGGCAAGATTGCCGAGACAGCCGAGCAGATCCGCAAGGCGTTGAAGTCGCCGTTCAATTTCGGTGAACGTGATCTGAGCCTGACTGCCTCGATCGGGGTTACGATCTATGACGGCAATCCGGCGACGGCGGAAGATGTGCTGCGCGACGCCGAGCTCGCAATGTATTACGCCAAGCGCCTCGGAGGCGACCGGATTGAGGCCTATCGCGCGTCGGCGCGGTCGATAGCCGCCTACACCCGGGCCAGCGAGGAGGACCTCGACCGCGGCCTCCGGCACGGGGAGCTCGAGGTGCAGTTCCAGCCGATCATGGACATCCATTCGGGCGAGATCGCCGGGGCCGAGGCGCTGATGCGATGGAACCATCCGCAGCGAGGCGTCGTGGCGCCCGAAGAGTTCGTTCCGCTGGCCGAGCGGACCGGCATGATCGAACGGTTGGGGCGGCTCGCCTTCGAGCAGGCGGCGGGACAGACGCGCGAATGGCTGCGTACGTTGCCGATCCCGGAGGAGTTCTTCGTTTCGGTCAACCTGTCGCCGACCCAGTTGCAGACCGAAAATCTTCTCGCCGATATGCGTGCGCTGGTGAACGAGAACCGGCAGGTCGCGAGCCACCTCAAGCTCGAGATCACCGAAGGCCAGGTCATGAGCAACCCCGAGCATTCGGCCTATATGCTGAGCGCGCTCAAGGCCATGGGTCTCAGACTGGCGCTCGACGACTTCGGCACAGGGCATTCGTCGCTGAGCTATCTGCACCGCTTCCCCGTGGACACCATCAAGATCCCAGCGCCCTTTGTGCAGCTCGCCGACGATAGCGGGCTCGCCCACACCCAAGTGCCGATCATCCGGTCGATCGTCTCGCTGGCAGCCGAGCTCGATCTGCTGGTCATCGCCGAGGGCGTGGAGACGCTCGAGGAAATCGAGCGTCTGCAGCAGCTCAACTGCCAGTACGCGCAAGGTTTTGCATTCGGCGCGGCGATGAGCGGCGCCGATTTCGGCAAGAAGCTTGCGGCTCAGTTCAATGGCCGCTGATACGAGCGTTCAGGCGTGCCCGGCGGCTCCGCTCAGGCTTGCGCGGGTTATGCCGAGCTGGCTCAGGGCCATGTCGTAGCGCTCCGACAGAGGCGTGCCGAACAGCAGGTCGCGCGAGAAGGGCACCGTCAGCCAGCCGTTGAGCGCAATCTCGTTCTCGAGCTGTCCGGCCGCCCAGCCGCAATAGCCGAGGGCGAAGACCGCGTCGGCCGGCGAGTTGCGAAAGGCCATGGCCTTGAGGATGTCGAGCGTTGCGGTCAGGCATATTTCGTCATTGACGGCGTAGCTGTTGCCCTCGCGGAAATAGTCGGGAGAATGCAGCACGAAGCCACGGCCGCGCTGCACCGGGCCGCCGCGCAGAACCTCCCGGTCCCGGATGGCCGAGGGCAGTTGAATCATCTCGCTCTTTTCGCCCAGGCCCAACTCCTCGAGCACATCGATGAAGCGCATATCCTCGAGCGGGTGGTTAACCACGAGGCCCATGGCGCCTTCGTCGGTGTGGCCCACAATATAGATTACCGCCTCGCGGAAGCGCTCATCGCCCATGCCGGGCATGGCGACGAGAAACTGGCCTCGCAGGGAAATCATCGATGCATCCGTCATCGCTCCAGTCTACTCCCCGGCAGGTCGGCTGCAATATCCCGGTCACGAAGGGCTGATCGAACGTGGCTTCAAGGCAGCACGCTTCTCATGTATCCGGAACAGTCATGCGATGGCTCCTGCCCGTCTGTCTGACGCTTGCCGCAACTCCGGTCTTGGCCGGGGCAACGCCGTGGCAGGAGATCGCGCCCGGGGTTAAGGCCCGGCTGATTTCGGCGGACACCGTCAACGCGGGCACGTCGCTCGCCGGGCTCGAGCTCGACATGCCCTCCACAACCAATATCTACTGGCGGATGCCCGGGGAGACCGGTATCCCGACCGTCTTTGACTTTGCGGGGTCGTCCGGGCTGGGAGAGCCGTCGGTTGCCTGGCCCATTCCCGAGATCGACCGGTCCAAAGGATATCTCGACTACGTGTATCGCGGCCCGACGGTGTTGCCGATCGCACTGATGCCGGATTCGGCCAAGGCGATGCTTGTGGTGCGAGTGACGCTGGGCGTGTGCTCGGACATGTGCGCTCCTGCGGCTGCTTCCTTCGCGCTGCCTATCGCGTTCGACAAGCCCGACCCCGGTCAATCGATCCGCCTCGATCAGGCAGAGGCGAATGTTCCCATTCCCTGGGACAGGCCCGGCAATCCGGTCGGCGGGGTCATGGCGACCCCGGAGGGTCTCGCTCTTGCCGCGCCCGACCCCTCAATCGATCCGGCCTCACTGATCGTCGAGGTGGGTGATCCATCTATCCTCTTTGAAACGCCGCAAAAAAGCCCCGATGGAGCCTTATGGAACTTACGCTCTCTGGGGGGCGTCGGGGCTGGTGAGCTGGAGGGCCGGGCGATACAGTTGACCTTCAATACGCCGGCGGGTCCCTATACCGTGTCGCGTCAGGTCGCGGCCGGGCGCTGACGCATCAGATAGAAGCCACGGATACGCCGATGATCAAGCCTGGCGACAAGCTGCCGTCCGTTCCTGTCCGTCTGGTCGATTCCGAGGGCGTCAAGGAGACCGATACGCTCGCCGTGCTTGGCACGGGGCGGGTGGTTCTGTTTGGCGTTCCGGGCGCGTTCACGCCCACTTGCGATACGGCCCACCTGCCCGGATTTGTGGCCAATGCAGGCAAGATTCGCTCCCGAGGCGTGGACCGGATCGTTTGCGCGGCTGTCAACGACCACCATGTCCTCAAGGCGTGGGCGGAGCGCTCGAATGCGCTGGGCGTGGTGGATTTCATCGCCGATGCCAAGGCCGAGTTCGCGCAGGCCCTTGGATTGACAAAAGAATCCGACGACCTTGGACGCCGCTTCCGGCGTTTTGCCATGATCGTTCGTCATGGGGTGGTCGAAAAGGTCTTCGTGCAGGACGTCGCGGGCGTGACAGTGAGCGGGGCGCCTGCCATTCTGTTGGCGCTCCAGGGGGAGGCCGTCGCGTGAGGCAAGGGTCAGGGGGTGCGAGTGTGAGCAGGGCGACAGTTGCGATGCGAGGAGCTGGCGTGGCAGCGCTAGGCCTGGCACTCTCGGCGTGTTCGATGGGCGGCATGTTTGGCGGCGGCAACTCGCAGCCGTCTCCGCAGACCCAGGCGTTGCAGAACGCGACAGCGACTCCGGATCAGATTGCCGCCATGAGCCCGGCGCTTCCGGCCATCGCCCAGCAATGCCCGCCGATCAAGGTGAGGCCCGGCGCGGAGGCGGTCTATTACTACGGCAACGGCCAGGTCGGAAATGCGCGGGATCTGCAGTACCAGGCGGTTATCGACAAGCAGTCGCGCAATTGCACGGTCTCGAATGGCCTCATCACGGTCAAGATGGGAGTCGTCGGCCGGCTGATGCTCGGCCCGGCAGGCAACCAGCAAAGTGTCGAGCTGCCACTACGCTTTGCGGTCGAGCGGGCCGATTCGACGCCACTTTACTCTGAGCTCTACCAGGTTCCAGTGACCATCACGCCGCCGGCGCAGGCGGGCGATTTCGTAAAGGTCGTCGACAACGTCCAAATTCCCTATGTCACCGGCGACGATATCACGATCTGGGTCGGTTTCGACTCGGGAGCCAAGAAGAAGTCCTGAGCGATACGAGCAGCCGGTTGACTCCGGCGCCGCAATCTCATCAGGATCGCTGCGACCAGCGGGAGACGCTCCGTCATCAGACAGACGGAGGGCCGAAGGCGAAACCGCCCCGGAAACGCTCAGGCAAAAGGACCGCAGGTCGCTAGACACTCTGGAAAGCGGCGGCCGACATGTCAGGCCGCCCACCGAAGGAGCAACCCGTCCATAGGCGGCGGGGAAATCTCTCAGGTCACCGGACAGAGGGGGCACGGCGCGCGGGGCGGAGCTCTGCGCGGAAGTGCAACCGGAGCTCGGTGTCCCAGTGTCGGTAACCGCTGACGACTCACTCAAGACCGTTGTCCTCAACGACGAGCACATCCGGCTCGGCGGCCGCATGGTGCCATTCTCGGGCTATCGGTTGCCGGTACAGTATCCGACCGGCATCATCGCAGAGCACAAGTGGACGCGCGAGCACGCTGGCCTGTTCGACGTGTCGCACATGGGCCCAAGCCTGTTGATCCTCAACAATAAGTCGGGCGACCCCGAGCGCGACCACGCCGCCATCGCCGCGTTGGTCGAGCCGCTGGTCACCGCCGATATCGTGGGGCTGAAACCAGGGCAGATGCGCTACACCCTGCTGCTCAATGATGAGGGCGGCACGCGCGACGATCTGATGATCGAGCGCCCGGACAGCCCCGCCTGGGCTGGCTCGCTCTACATTATCGTCAACGCTGGCACAAAGGACGCCGACTGGGCGCACATCGCGGCGGCGACCAAGGGCCGTGCGACGCTGCATCGCGCCGACGACGGCGGACTGCTGGCCCTTCAGGGCCCCGAGGCGGCGGCGGTGGCCGAGGCCCTTGTCCCCGGAGTCTCCGAGCTCGGCTTCATGACCTGCCGCAGCTTCGAATGGGACGGCACAGGGCTCATCATTTCGCGTTCTGGCTATACGGGCGAAGACGGCTTCGAGATACTGGTCGAGGCCGGGAGGGCCGCGGCATTATGGAACGCGCTTCTGGCCGATCCGCGGGTGAAACCGATCGGACTGGGCGCGCGCGACAGCCTGCGTCTGGAGGCCGGATTGCCGCTTTACGGGCACGATCTCGATGACACCGTGTCGCCGATCGAGGCGGGGCTCAATTTTGCCGTAAGCAAGCGGCGGCGTGAGGCCAAGGACTTTCCCGGCGCCGGCCGCGTTCTCGCGGAGATGACCGGCCAGCTCACCCGCGCCCGCGTCGGCCTGTTCGTCGAGGGCGCGCCCGCGCGCGAGAACGCGACGATCTTCGATATGCACGGAACCGGCATTGGCCGCGTAACCTCGGGCGGTTTTTCGCCGTCGCTCAACCGGGCCATCGCGCTGGGTTTCGTCACGCCCGGCCATACCGCGCCAGGCACGCAGCTCCAGGTCGAGGTGCGCGGGCGGATGCAGCGCGCAACCGTGACCGCACTCCCCTTCGTTCCCCACCGCTATGTCCGGAAGGCAAGCTGATGACCACCAGGTTTACCGAAGATCACGAATACATCCGCCTCGATGGTACGATCGGGGTGGTGGGCATCACCAACTACGCGCAGGACCAGCTCGGAGACATCGTCTTCGTTGAGCTGCCCAGCGTAGGGCAGAAGCTCAAGAAAGGCGACGAAGCGGCGGTGGTCGAATCGGTGAAGGCCGCTTCCGAGATCTATTCGCCCGCCTCGGGCACGGTGATCGAGGTGAACACCGCGCTCACGGGCGAGCCTGGACTCATCAATTCCTCCCCCGATGACGAGGGCTGGATCTACAAACTGAGACTCGACAATGCCGCCGAACTCGACACGCTGATGGACGAGGCGGCCTACAAGAAGCACACGGCCTGAAGTCGATGCGATATCTCCCCCATTCCGAGGCCGAGCGCCGCCAGATGCTGGCCGTCATCGGCGCCGCCTCCGCAGAGGCTCTTTTCGACGCCGTTCCTCGCGACGCGCTGCTCAACCGCCCGGTCGGCTTGCCGGACCATTCGCCCGAGTTCGCGGTCGAGGCGCATATGCGGGCACTTGCCGGGCGCAACCACACGGCTGCCGACGGCCCGTTCTTCGTGGGCGCCGGAGCCTATCGCCACCATATCCCGGCGACTGTGGATCACCTGATCCAGCGCAGCGAGTGGCTGACTGCCTATACGCCCTATCAGCCGGAGGTTTCGCAGGGCACGCTGCAGATGCTGTTCGAGTTCCAGACGCAGGTGGCGCACCTCACCGGAATGGAGGTCGCCAATGCCTCGATGTATGACGGCTCGACAGCGACCGCCGAGGCTGTGCTGATGGCCCGGCGGTTGACGCGGCGCAGCAAGGTTGTGCTCTCGGGTGGGCTGCACCCGCACTATCGCGACGTCGTTCGCACTTATCTCAACAACTCGCCCAGCCTCATCTGCCTGCCGCCGTCGCCCGAAGGGCAGGGAGACATTCTCAACCAGGTGGACGATGATACCGCCGCGATCGTCCTGCAGACGCCGGATTTCTTCGGTCATCTGCGCGACCTCGAGCGCGCGGCGGAGGCCGCGCATGTGCGGGGCGCGCTGCTGATCGTGGTCGTCACGGAGGTCGTTTCGCTCGGCCTCATCGAAGCGCCCGGCGCGCTCGGGGCCGATATCGTGGTGTGCGAAGGCCAGTCGATCGGCAACGCCCTCAATTTCGGCGGACCGTATGTGGGGCTGATGGCCACCCGCAAGGAGTTCGTGCGGCAGATGCCGGGGCGGCTGTGCGGCGAGACCGTCGACGCGGACGGAAACCGTGGCTTCGTGCTGACGCTTTCGACGCGCGAGCAGCACATCCGGCGCGAGAAGGCGACCAGCAACATCTGCACGAATTCCGGGCTCTGCGCGCTGGCGTTCTCAATCCACATGGGGCTGCTGGGCGAGGCAGGGCTTGCCCGGCTCGCGCGCCTCAACCACTCACGCGCCGTCGCGCTTGCAAAGGCATTGCGTGGGGTGCCGGGCATCGAGCTCCTCAACCGGACGTTCTTCAACGAAATGACGATCCGCCTGCCGAAGCCGGCCGCGCCGGTGGTCGAGACGCTCGCCGGAAGAGGCATTCTTGCCGGCGTGCCCGCAAGCCGTCTGATGCCCGACGAGGCGAGGGCGGCCAACCTGATCGTGCTCGCAGCGACCGAACTCACCACGGACGGAGACATTGCGGCGCTGACCGAGGCGCTCGGGGAGGTTCTGAAGTGAGCATGAATACGCAAGGCCGCCCCACCGGGCCCGGGGCCGCCGGTTCGAATCCGCCTGGCTCTTCGCTGCTGCCCGACGAGCCGCTGCTCTTTGAAATCGGCGACACCGAGCATTCGGGCGTGGACCTGCCGGATATCGCGGTGAACGACGAGTTCCTGGGTGGCATGCGGCGAACCTCGCCGCTCAGGCTCGCGGGACTCACCGAGCCCGAGGCGCTGCGACACTATGTGCGTCTGTCGCGGCTCAACTACTCGATCGACTCCGGCATGTATCCGCTCGGTTCGTGCACCATGAAGCACAATCCGCGCCTCAACGAGAAGACGGCGCGACTGCCGGGCTTTGCCGACATTCACCCGCTTCAGCCGGTCTCGACGGTGGGCGGAGCGCTCGCGCTGATGAACGAACTCGCCCACTGGCTGATGACACTCACCAACATGTCGGCCGTCGCCCTGACGCCGAAGGCGGGGGCGCATGGCGAGATGTGCGGCATGATGACCATTCGCGCGGCACAGGCCGCGCGAGGGCAAGGCCATCGGAATGTCGTTCTCGTTCCCGAAAGCGCCCACGGCACCAACCCGGCGACGGCCGCGTTTCTCGGCTACACGGTCAAGGCAATTCCGGCGCGCGACGACGGCACGGTCGATGCGTCGGCCGTCAAGGCGGCGCTTGGGCCCGAGGTGGCGGCGATCATGCTGACCAACCCCAATACATGCGGGTTGTTCGAGCCGCAGATCCGCGAGATTGCTGCGGCCGTGCACGAAGCCGGCGCGTTCTTCTACTGCGACGGCGCCAACTTCAACGCCATCATGGGGGTCGTGCGGCCGGGCGATCTGGGCATCGACGCCATGCACATCAACCTGCACAAGACCTTTTCCACCCCGCATGGCGGCGGCGGGCCCGGCGCCGGCCCGGTGGTTCTGAGCGAAGCGCTCGCGCCCTTCGCGCCCGTGCCGTTCGTGCGCAAGGGAGCGGCCGGCCTCGAACTGGTCGAGCACGCCGAAGACGAGCATCTGGGCCGCATCACCGCGTTCAACGGGCAGATGGGCATGTATGTGCGGGCGCTCACCTACATGCTGAGCCATGGCGGAGACGGGCTGGCGCAGGCGGCCAAGGATGCGGTGCTCAACGCCAACTATGTGAAGGCCCGGCTCACGCCGACATTCTCTGCGCCGTTCGCGGCTGCCGGCTATTGCATGCACGAGGCGCTGTTTGACGATAGCTTCCTCGAAGGCACCGGGGTCACGACACTGGATTTCGCCAAGGCGCTGATCGACGAAGGCTACCATCCGATGACGATGTACTTCCCGCTGGTGGTGCATGGGGCGATGCTGGTCGAGCCGACCGAGAGCGAAAGCAAGCAGACGCTCGACATGTTCTGCGATGCGATGCTCGAGCTTGCGGCCGATGCCAAGGCCGGGAACGCGGAGCGCTTCACGGCCGCGCCGATGCGGGCGCCGCGGCGCAGGCTCGACGAAACGCGGGCGGCGCGGCAACCCAAGCTCAAATGGGAGCGGGACGCCGAGCTGCCGGTTGCGGCGGAGTGATCAGTTCAGCTTGCTGCCGACGTCCTTGATCGCCTGCTCGATGAGGGCGTCGCCCTTCTTGTCCATCTGACGGGCGAGAACGACGCGCGCCGCCTCGATCGCAAGGTCGGCCGAGCGGGCGCGAACCTCGGCGATCGCCTGCGATTCGGCCTGCGCGATCTTGTCTTCGACCGCCTTGGTGCGGCGGGCGATAAGGGCCTCGAGCGAGGTCTTGGCTTCGGCCGTCATGCGGAAGGCCTCCTCGCGGGCAGCGGCAACAATGCCTTCCGCCTCGGTCGTTGCGGCCTGGCGCTTGGCCTCGTATTCCTCGAGCAGGAACTTCGCCTCCTGGCGCAGGCGCTCGGCTTCGGCGAGCTCCTTTTCGATGGCCTTGATGCGGCCGTCGAGCGCCTTGCCGAGCATGCCGGGGACCTTGAGGTAGACGATCACCGCCACGAAGACCACAAGGGCGATGAAGGCCCAGAAGGCGGCGTCGAATTCAAAGCTCATCGCTTACCCCTTCACCACTTCGTTGACGGCCTGCCGCACCTCGTCGGGATTGGCCTCGCCGGTCAGACGCGCGACCAGCGCGGCGGCGGTATCGGCCGCAATTTCCCCCACCCGCGCGAGCGCGGCGGACTTGTCAGCGGCGATGCGGGCCTCGGCCTCGGCGACCTTCTGGCTGAGATCGGCCTCCACCGCGCGCCGCTTGGCGTCGATATCGGCGCGGATCGAGGCGCGGGTCTCCTCGGCGATGCCGTGCGCGTTCCGACGCGCCTCGGCCAGGGCCGCTTCGTAGGCGGCAATGGCCTTGTCGGTCTCGCCCTTGAGCCGCTCGGCCTCCTTGAGGTCGCCATCGATGCGGGCGCGCCGCTTGTCGATGATGGACCCGACCTGGGGCAGCGCCACCCGGCTCAGCACAATGTAGAGCACCGCGAAGGTGATGACGAACCAGAGAATCTGGCTGGCGAAGGTCGACGCATCGAACGGCGGGAATCCCACCGGGGCCTCCTGGTGCCCGGTCGATGTCGTCACCTCGCCCGCAGCAGCCGACGCCGATTGATCCTGCACCACCACGCCGTTCTGCACGGCGTCGGCGGGAGCGGTCGACGACGATGTCGCCTGCGCCACAAGAACTACGGAATCAGCCATCGCGGTTCACCTTCACTGCTTGCCGGGCCGGAAGCGCTCCGGACCGGGCCATCGTCGCTTTTCGCCTCAGACTGCGTAGAGCAGCAGGAAGGCGATAACGAGCGAGAAGATGCCCATGGCTTCGGTCACGGCGAAGCCGAAGATCAGGTTGGAGAACTGGCTCGCGGCCGCGGCCGGGTTGCGCAGTGCGCCGGTGAGGTAATTGCCGAAAATCACGCCCACGCCCACGCCGGCGCCACCCATGCCGATGCAGGCAATGCCCGCACCGATGAGCTTGCCCATCAACTTGGCTGCTTCGGGATCCATACTTCAGTCTCCTTGGTGTCTGGAATTCTGTTTGAGGGAACGGGACCGGACCGTCAGTGGCCGGGATGCATGGCGTCGTGCAGATAGACGCAGGTGAGGACGGCGAAGACGAACGCCTGCAGCGCCGCGACCAGCACTTCGAGGCCGGTCATGGCCACGGCCATGACGAACGGCAGAACGGAAATTACGCCCCAGGCGCCCGCGGCGAGCAGTGCGACGACCATGCCGCCGAACACCTTGAGCACGATGTGGCCGGCAAGGATATTGCCCCACAGACGAAGGGAGTGGCTGACGGGGCGCGAGAGGAACGACAGGATCTCGATCGGAACGACGATCCAGATGATGTACCAGGGGATGCCCGAGGGGACGAAGACCTTCAGGAAGCGCACGCCGTTCTTGTAAAAGCCGTAGATGACCACGGTGAGGAACACCAGCAACGCCATCATGGCGGTGATGATCAGGTGGCTCGTGACGGTGAAGAAGTAGGGGAACATGCCGAAGAGGTTGGCCACCAGCACGAACAGGAACAGCGAGGCCACGAGCGGCAGGAACTTCATGCCATCGTGGCCGGCGGTGTTGCGCACCATATTTGCCACGAACTCGTAGGTCATCTCGGTCATCAGCTGGGTGCGCGAGGGAACGATCGCGCGACGCTGGCTGCCCAGGATCAGGAAGGCCAGGATCAGGCCGACGGTGAGCACCATGAAGAGGGCGGAATTGGTGAAGGCGATGTGCGTGCCCGAGCCCTCGGCGCCATTGCCGCCGAACGTGCCGATGTCGAAGAGACTGGTAATCCGGAACTGGTGGATCGGTTCAATCGGTTGTTCAGCCACGTCGAGCCTCTCTCGGTCTTTCCCGGAGCGCGCCTGCTCCGGACCGGTCAGTCGTCTTCGTCGTCAGGCAGCGCCGGAGTGTCCTTCGGCACCGCGGTGGCGGCATTCATCTCTGCGGTTGCCCGCACTACGTTGAGCACCCCGGCGGCGAAACCGAGCAGCAACAACACGACCAGCCCCCAGGGCCGGGTCGGCAGGAACATGTCGATGAGATATCCGAGCCCCGCGCCGACGATGATCGCCGCCACGAATTCGGATGCGAGCCGGAAGCCCCGGCTCATCCCCGACATATCGCCTTGGCGCGTCTGCTCCGCAGCGGCCTCGGCCGCCCGTTGCCCCCGCGCCCGGGCAATGCGCGCTTCCAGATCCGCGGTGGCCCTGCGGCCCTCAGACCCGGTCGCGGGGCGGTCGTTGTCGCGTGGTTCTGCCACCCACGTTCCCTCGCTTCGCCCCGGCACAAAAAGGAATTTTATGCCCTCAAAGTCGGGCGCAACATAGTGGCGGCCGTTTAGGGTGTCAAGCTTGCGTGATCGGCGGTAAGCCATTGATATTTCGTTGTCTTTCCGTGCAGCGATGGTCCGCGACATTGCGTCATCGAAGGGTATCGCGCGGGCAGAGATTCCGGCCAACAGGCAAGCCTCATCGTCCATCGGCTTTGTGGCCTCCGGCTGGGGAAGGGATACGGGCCGCGGGACGCAAGGCACCCCGAGGTATTTTTAGTGGGACGCCCTGCGTCCCGCGGCGCCGAGATTTCCGATCGGGCGATCGAGGCGCCGGAGATGCCCGGCGCGCCCATGCCGCTCCTGACCC
>DASZSH010000093.1:0-4342 GCA_035548755.1 Devosia sp. | reverse complement strand
CCACCTCATGGCCGACCGCAGCACGCGCATCGAGGCACGCCTCCCGCGCGGTTTCGAGGACCGCGCATCCGCCGACATCGCGGCGACCGACCGGATGATCGCCACCATCCGCGCCGTCTACGAGCGCTATGGATTCGACCCCATCGAGACCCCGTTCTTCGAGTACACCGAGGCGCTCGGCAAATTCCTGCCGGACACCGACCGGCCAAATGCCGGCGTGTTCTCGCTCAAGGACGACGACGAGCAGTGGCTGAGCCTGCGCTACGACCTGACGGCGCCCTTAGCGCGCTATTTCGCGCAGCACTACGACCGGCTGCCCAAGCCGTTCCGCAGCTACCGGGCGGGCTATGTGTTCCGCAACGAGAAGCCTGGGCCGGGCCGGTTCCGGCAGTTCATGCAGTTCGACGCCGACACGGTCGGCGCGGCGGGCCCCGAGGCCGACGCCGAGATGTGCATGATGATGGCCGACACCATGGATGCGCTGGGGCTCGGCGGCAAATACGTGGTGAAGGTCAACAACCGGAAGGTGCTGGACGGGGTGCTCGAGGCGGCGGGCGTGACTGTTGAAGGCCAAAAGCTCGCCGTGCTGCGGGCGATCGACAAGCTCGACAAGTTCGGCACGGATGGCGTGGCCCTGCTGCTTGGCGAGGGCCGCAAGGATGAGAGCGGGGATTTCACGAAGGGCGCGGGGCTCTCCCCGAACCAGGCCGGCATCGTGCTCGACTATGTCGCCGGCCATGCGCCGGGCGAGAACGCGGGCACGCTGGAACTGGGCGCCATGCGGGACATGTTCGCGGCCGCTGGGTACGGCCCCGAGCGCATCCGCATCGATCCGTCTGTGGTGCGCGGACTCGAATATTATACAGGTCCCGTGTTCGAGATCGAGCTCACCTTCCAGGTGCCCAACGAGAAGGGGCAGCCGGTGGTGTTCGGATCGGTCGGCGGCGGGGGACGCTACGATGGGCTGGTGTCGCGGTTCCGCAGCGAGCCGGTGCCCGCGACCGGCTTTTCGATCGGCGTGTCTCGCCTTGCGACGGCCCTCAAGCTGACCGGAAGCCTCGCGCAGGAGGAAAGTGCGGGCCCTGTGGTGGTGCTGGTGCTCGACCGCGAGCCCGCGGCCATCGCCGACTACCAGAAGATGACGAGAGAGCTCAGGCAGGCGGGCATCCGGGCCGAGATGTACCTGGGCGCCTCGGGCATGAATGCGCAGATGAAATATGCCGACCGGCGCGGCGCGACGGCGGCGGTGATCGTGGGCAGCAACGAGCGCGCGGGAGGGCAGGTGACGATCAAAGACCTCGCCGCAGGCGCCGCGCAGGCCAAAGCCATCGACAGCCGCGAGGAATATGTGGCGGAACGGCCGGGACAATGGACGGCGAGCCGCGCCGACCTCGTGGCCGAACTCTGCAAGATCCCGGCGATCGCCCGGATGAAGGCAGCAGGCTGATGGCCGCCAAGACGCCGAGCGAGCGCCGCGCCGCCATGGTGCGGCTCGTCGAGAGCAAGACGGTCCAGCGGGTCACGCCGCCCCTGCTCCTGCCGGCCAACCCCTATCTCGATCTGGCCGGCGAGGAGTTCGGACGCCAGCTTCTTTTGACGACAGCCAATAATGGCGTCGAATACTGCCTGCGGCCCGATTTCACGCTGCCGATCGCCAAGTCCTACCTCGAAGACGGGATGATCGGCGTGCCGGGGGCCTTCACCTATCTGGGACCGATCTTCCGGCAGGAGAACGGCGTTCCGGTGGAATACGACCAGGCGGGGCTGGAGCTGCTCGGCCAGCCCGACGCCGCCTCGGCGCTCGACCAGGTGCTCACCTTCGCGCGCTGGGCGCTTGCGATCTACGACGTCACGGCGCCCAATATCCGCCTGGGGGGCGTGGGGCTGTTCGAGGCCTTTCTGGCCGCGATGGGCATTTCGCAGCAGTGGCAGGCGCGCATCCGCCACCGTTTCGGCCACCCGGTGGCGCTCGGCCGGCTGATGGAGCGGCTCACGAATCCGGAACGCCGCGCCGCCGGAGCGCCGCCCGACGCGCGCGAAACGATCGTCGAAATCGTGACCGACAACATGCTCCAGTCGGGCCATAGCCTGGTCGGTTCGCGGACGCCCGAGGAAATCGCGGACCGCTACCTCGAAAAGCAGGCGCTCGACGCCGTGCCGATTCCGGATGAAATGATCAGGCTTCTGGCCGAGTATCTGTCGATCGTCGACATTCCGCAGCGGGCGCTGGACCGGATCTGGCAAATCACGAGCCGCCAGGGCATCGACATCGAGGCGCCGCTGCTCACCGTGCGGTCGCACGCCGCCGCACTGGTGGCGCTATCGCCCAAGGCGCAGGTGGTGTTTGACGCAAGCTTTTCACCGCGGCTCGACTATTATACCGGCGTTGTCTTCGAGATGACGGGCGAAGAGGGCGACATTCTCGCTTCCGGCGGCGAATACGACCGCCTGATGGACCGTCTCGGAGCGAGCCAGCCGGTCACGGCGTCGGGCTGCGCGCTCTGGACCGATCGGCTCGAGCGGGAGGCGACGCGAATCAATGGCTGAGGAGGAAAGCCTCGTTCTGGCCGTGCCAAGCAAGGGCCGGCTCGAGGAAGAGACGCGGCGGGTTTTCTCGGAGTCGCGGCTGCCAATTTCGCGGCCGGGCGGAGCGCGTTCCTATATGGGCTCGATCAAGAATCAACCGGGCGTCTCCGTCCGGTTCTTTCCGGCGGGCGAGATCGCGCGCGAGCTGATCATGGGGGCGGTGGATCTGGGCGTGACCGGATCCGATCTCATCCACGAGGCGGCCGAACACGGCGAGGAGCGCGTGCTGCTCGCCAAGCCGCTGAATTTCGGCCAGGCCGATGTGGTGGTGGCGGTGCCCGACGCCTGGATCGACGTCACCCACATGGTCGATCTCGCCGACGTCGCTTCGGATTTTCGCCTGCGCCACGGCCGCTGGCTGCGCGTTGCGACCAAATACGTCCACCTCACGCGAAAATTCTTCGCCGATTGGGGGATCGCCGAATACCGCATCGTGGAGAGCGCCGGCGCCACGGAAGCGGCTCCGGCATCGGGCGCGGCCGATCTCATCGTCGACATCACATCTTCGGGCGAGACGCTTGCCGCCAATGCCCTCAGAGTGCTCGAGGACGGCCTGGTGATGAAAAGCGAGGCGCACCTGATCGTGAGCCGTACCGCCGACTGGACGCCGCTCAAGAAGGCGCAGCTCGAGGCGCTGCTGTCGATCATGGGCGGAGTGGCGCCGGGGCTGTCGACGCAGCTCTGAGCGTTCAAGAATATTGGCGACGCCGTTCGGGCGAGGCATCCCGCGCACGATCCAGAAATCCACCGCGCGTGGGACGCGTGGCCGAGCCCCGGTAACCTCCCGAGATGCCCGAGGGCCGGCGCGCTAAACTTCGCCGGCCGGCTTCTGGCGGAATACGAGCTTGTCGGCCAGCAGGAAGTTCACGAACATCCCGGCGAGCACGCCCGCAGCGACGCCGAGGACGGGCTGATCTGCAACAAGGGGAATGGTGGCAACCAGCGCCGCATAGACGGCATAGTTCACGATGCCGCCCAGGATCATGGCGCCAAGGTAGTGCAGAAACTCCCGCCAAAGCGGGAGGTCGGCGGACTGTCCCCGGAACGCAACCGAGCGGTTGATGATCCAGGTGGTGAGAACGGCGCACAGAAACGAGATCGCGCGCGCTCCGTAGAGCCCGAGCGCGCCCCTGAGCAGATAGAGCACGGCCGTATCGACGACGAAGCCGGCGCCGCCGGCGATACCGAAAAGCACGAATTTGCGGATGGTGGCGTTCACCCGGGACTCCTCGAGGACGCTGCCCTCAACGCGGCAGCGTCATAAAGGTTGACGGGGCGCGAGGCAATTCACGAGGCAGCGGGGGCAGGAATGCTCAGATAGACCAGACGCTTGGCTTCGCGCCTGCCGGTCACGACGCTATCAAGGATGATGGCGCAGGCGGCGCAGACGAGAGCGGCGAGCATGAAGCCGACCGCGGCGATGGCGGTGGGAAAGCGGGGGACAAGCCCGGTCCTGAGATATTCGAGGATCACGGGGACACCAAGTCCGAGCGACACCAGGAACCCCGCGAAGGCGAGAGTGAGGTAGAATTCGAGCGGCCGCTCGAGCATATGCAGGCGCAGTATGGTGCCCAGGATGCGCAGCCCGTCGCCCCAGGTGGCGAGCTTGCTCGATGTGCCCGCGGCGCGATCGCCATAGGCGGTCATCACCTCCCCATGCGGAGCGCGCAGCTCGAGCGCGTGGATGGTGAGCTCGGTCTCGATTTCGAAGCCCTTCGACAGAGCCGGGAAGGATTTCACGTAACGGCGCGACAGG
>DASZSH010000092.1:0-1869 GCA_035548755.1 Devosia sp. | reverse complement strand
AGGAGCCGCGACGCCGCTGCCGCAGCCGAGCCTGGTCTGACGCCGTTGCAGCCAATCTATTCCTGCGCCGTGCGAACACGAAAGGAGGACTGAATAGTGCAGCCTCCAGTCAAGATAAACCTGCCGCAGCGCAAATCGAGGACATCTCCGGCGCATTCTCCTGCTGGATGTGGTTCTTCCATGGCTCGCGGTCGTAGCGCTGGAAAGCTTTTCTCCGAGCCTGCAATCCTTGCATTTGCAATCGGTGGGCTCTTCCCTGCAGCTTCCATTCTCGCGAGCTGGATCAAATTTCGTCGCGCTGATTGGATCGGCGTTGTCATCCTCTCAACTCTGGTGGGCGGGCTGATAACAGCATTTTTTTACAGGAAAAATAGAATTTGCTGCAATTAAAGCCGCGCCCGCTTTCGGACTTTTCGGACTGGGTGTGCCTCGTCTCAGTTTCTTCAAAGCGACCGCTGATGTTCTACGTGGCCCGCGCGTCCGAAAGCGGAGGCGATCCGGAAATACTTGCTTTCTGGAATGAAAGATTGGCGCAGCCAGGCTTCGTCGCTAGGATGCGACGCCTTAGCCTTGTCTGGGGGCTCGCTTTTGTCGCAGAAGCGGTCCTCGGCATAGGCGGCTCCCTTTTATTGCAGCCGCATCTCGTCCTCGTGGCAGAGCCACTGCTCGCGATCTTCACAGTGATAAGCCTTCTAGCGTGACTCATTCGCGTCGTCCAAGGGCCGAAGTGGCTCGTCCGGATTCCGCCAAGGCGAGCGGCGCCTATGGAATCTGAACTCGGTCACATGCCTCTTTTCTTTCTTGACGTCGTCGAAGACGGGCCGCCTCCAAGGCGACATATAACGACCGAGCTCGGCGCATGGTAGGAAAGCGCTTATGGCTTCCGCCTCGCGCTTGTGTGATCGCTCAGAAATGTTGTAGTCGCCAGGCAGATGTATACTGGAATGAATCTTCCAGCTGCGTCGCTCACGTAGACTGCGCCTGCTTTGTATCGCGCCGTGCCCTGGCGAACGCTCGATCTGTAGCCATGAATCGCTGAATCATAGGCGGAATTAGCTTTAAGGGGTCGGCTACAGGTTTGCCCGACTCGCGTGCGAGCACCTCAGCGTAGGAAACCAAATCCCGATGCAAAGCTGCAGAAAGCTCCAATGTCACCTTCACAGGCTTGTCGTCCTCAAGGGCACCAAGCTTCAGCTTTGCCATTGCTTATGCTCCGTACGGTTCGAGAACCAGGTCGCGCGTCACGATCACGCGGACCGGGAAGCCGGGCCGGATGGTCAGCGTCGGCGCCACGTTCAACTGCCGGCGGATGATTTCCTGGCCGGCGTCGTTGATCGTGTCCTGGCCGCCGTTGCGGATGGCGCGCAGCAACCGGTCATCGTCGTCGATCGCGAGCTCGGCGCCGACGCTGAGAAGCGTGGAGAGGCCCGCGGCCTTGGCGAGGTCCCACCAGTGATAATCGACGCCATCCTCGAGGCCCGCATAGCCCGCCGCGTCCGCGCCCGGCTGGCGTTCGAGCACGATCGAGCGGCCGTTGGGGAGGATCAGCCGATTCCACACCAGCAGCACGCGGCGCTGGCCGAACTGCACCGCGTTGTCGTATTGGCCGATGATGCGAGTGCCCTGCGGCACGAGGAGAATCCGCCCGGTCGGGCTGTCATAGATGTTCTCGGTCACCTGCGCCGTGATCTGCCCCGGCAGATCGGAGCGAATGCCGGTGATCAGCGCGGCCGGGATCACCGCGCCGGCCTGCAGGACGTAGGGCGAGGCCGGTGGCATCACGCGATCCGGGGCGACGGTGCGGCGATCGACGGCGGCATTGAGGAAGGCGAGCTGCCGCTCCTGGGCGCGCTCTTGCGCCGTCGGCGT
>DASZSH010000091.1:0-25456 GCA_035548755.1 Devosia sp. | reverse complement strand
ATCATGGGCTATTCCGAGGCCGACCGGAAGGCGCGCATCGCGCGCACGCTCGAGCTCGTCAACCTTACGGGCTTCGAGCGCAAATTCCCCTGGCAGCTCTCGGGCGGCATGCAGCAGCGCGCCTCGATCGCCAGGGCGCTCGCCTTCGATGCCGACCTGCTGCTCATGGACGAGCCGTTCGGCGCTCTCGACGAGATCGTGCGCGACCATCTCAATTCCGAGCTCCTCAAGCTCTTCGCCGCGACCGGGAAGACCATCGCCTTCGTCACCCACTCGATCCCCGAGGCGGTGTATCTATCGACCAAGATCGTGGTGATGAGCCCCAGGCCCGGCCGCGTCACCGACGTCATCACCTCGAGCCTGCCGGCCGAGCGGCCGCTCGAAATCCGCGAGACGCCGGAATTTCTCGCCATCGCGCACCGCGTCCGCGAGGGTCTGCGCGCCGGCCACTCCTACGAGGAGAGCGCATGAGGGCATCCGGCAGCGCGGTTCCTGTCCTTGTCGTGGTGCTGGCGCTGATCGTGCTCTGGTACATCGGCAGCGTCGTGCTCAACGCTCCCGTGCTGCTGGATGGCTATGCCCGCAACCATGTGGCCTGGAGCCTGCCGCAGCTCGTCGGCGATGCCTGGAGCCAGCAGCGCCCGCAACTGCCCAGCCCGCATCAGGTCGCGATCGATCTGTGGAACTCGACCATGGCGATCGCGCCCGGCAGCAAACGCAGCCTCGTCTATCACTCCTGGATCACGCTGTCGGCGACCCTCTTGGGCTTTGCCTTCGGCACCGGGCTCGGCATCCTGCTTGCCGTGTTCATCGTGCACAATTCGGCGGCCGACCGCTCGCTGATGCCGTGGATCATCGCGAGCCAGACCATCCCCATCCTCGCCATCGCACCGATGATCGTGATCATCTGCTACAACGTGCTCACGGGGCAGAACATGCTCGCCGATGCGCTGCACCTCGATGCGGATTCGGCGCGTCTGGTCAGCAAGGCGCTGATCTCCACCTATCTGAGCTTCTTTCCGGTGGTGGTGGGCATGGTCAAGGGCTTCCGCTCGCCCGAGCTCATCCAGCGCGATCTCATGCGCACCTACGATGCCTCGAGCTGGCAGGTGTTCTGGAAACTGCGCTGGCCGATCGCCATTCCCTACCTCTTTGCCTCCATGAAGGTGGCGGTGGCGGCAAGCCTGGTTGGCGCCATCGTCGGCGAGCTGCCCACGGGCGCCGTCGCCGGGCTCGGCTCGCGCCTGCTCAGCGGCTCCTATAACGGCCAGACGGTGCAGATCTGGTCGGCGCTGTTCGCCGCCTCGATTCTTGCCGGCCTGCTGATCATCGTGGTGGGGCTGGTGGAGCGGCTGGTGGTGCGGCGCATGGGGGCGCGCGCGGCATGAGCCGGCTCGAAGGCGTGCTTGCCATCCTCGCGATCCTTGCGGCAGCCGGCGCCGCGGCGCTGCCGCTGGGCCTGCGCGGGGCCGCGCCGGTCATGAGCTGGAACGGGTTCGTCATCCTCTATCCGGCCCTGGTGCTCCTTCTCATTGCGGCCTTCCGTCTCAGCCTGCCGCCGCTTGTTTCGGGCCCGCTGGCCGTCGCGGGAGGCATTCTCGTGCTGTTCGAGCTCGCCGAGGTCGATCGCACGGCCGCGGGCTATTGGTGCCTGCTGCTCACGGCTTGGCTCATGGGCTGGCTGTTCGCGGAGCGCCTGGCGCGCGAGCTCGTGCGGGCGGAAGCGGGAGAGCGCTGGCTCGGCGTTGCGATCCCCCTGATGTTCGGCGCGGCGATCCTGGTGATCTGGGAGGCGGTCACGCGGGGCGCTGAGGTGCCGCAGGTGATCCTGCCGCCGCCCTCGCTGATCTGGCAGCGCATCGCCGACAACGTGCCCATGCTCGCCGCCGACTTCCAGCAGACCTTTCTCAAGTCGGTGCTCTCGGGCTATGCGCTGGGGTGCGGCGCCGGCCTCATCGTCGCCATCGCCATCGACCGCTCGAGCTTTCTCAAGCGCGGCCTGTTGCCGCTGGGCAATTTCGTTTCGGCGCTGCCGCTTGTGGGCATCGCGCCGATCATGGTCATGTGGTTCGGGTTCGACTGGCCGAGCAAGGCGGCCGTCGTGGTCATCATGACCTTCTTTCCCATGCTGGTGAACACCGTCGCCGGTCTCAACGCCTCGGGGCAGATGGAGCGCGACATGATGCGCACCTACGCGTCGTCCTACTGGCAGACGCTGTTCAAACTCAGGCTTCCCGCTGCGGCGCCGTTCATCTTCAACGCGCTCAAGATCAACTCGACTCTGGCGCTGATCGGCGCAATCGTAGCGGAATTTTTCGGGACTCCGGTTGTGGGAATGGGGTTCCGGATATCGACCGCGGTCGGCAGGATGAATGTCGACCTGGTCTGGGCGGAGATCGCCGTGGCGGCGATCGCAGGGTCCGCCTTCTACGGTGTCGTCGCGCTCATCGAGCGGGGCGTCACCTTCTGGCATCCGTCGGTCCGTGGTGGATCGGCATAGGGAGACAACAGGAAGGGAACGTCATGAAGAAGCTACTCCTGTCCGTTGCCGTTGGGGCGATGGCGCTTGGCGCCAGCGCGGCCTTCGCGGCGGACGCATTGACGCTGCAGCTCAAATGGGTGGCCCAGGCGCAGTTCGCCGGCTACTACGTTGCGGCCAACAAGGGTTACTACAAGGACGCCGGTCTCGACGTCACCATCAAGCCCGGCGGGCCCGACATCGCCCCCGAGCAGGTGATCGCTGGCGGCGGCGCCGATGTGATCGTCGACTGGGCGGCGGCGGCGCTGGCCGCGCGCGAACGCGGCGTGCCGCTGGTCAACATCGCGCAGCCGTTCAAGAACTCGGGCCTGCTGCTGACCTGCCGCAAGGACATGGGCGTCAGTTCCACCGCGGACTTCAAGGGCAAGACGCTGGGCGTGTGGTTCTTCGGCAACGAATACCCGTTCTACGCCTGGATGGCCAAGCTCGGCCTCAAGACCGACGGCTCGGCCGACGGCGTCAATGTCCTCAAGCAGAACTTCAACGTCGATCCGCTCATCCAGAAGCAGGCGGCCTGCATTTCGACCATGACCTACAACGAATACGGTCAGGTGCTCGATGCCGGCCTCAAGCCCGACGATCTCGTGGTGTTCAACTATCGCGACGAGGGCGTGGGCATGCTCGAGGACGGGCTCTATGTCATGGGCGACAAGCTCAGCGACGGCGCCTTCAAGGACAAGCTCGCCCGCTTCGTGAAGGCCTCGATGCAGGGCTGGAAGTATGCGGTCGAGCATCCCGACGAAGCGGCCCAGATCGTGGTTGATTCCGACGATTCGGGCGCGGCCACGCTCGATCATCAGAAGTACATGATGGGCGAAATCGCCAAGCTGATCGATCCCACCTACAAGGGCGCGCTCAATCCCGACGACTTCAAGCAGACCGTCGCCACGCTGCTCGCCAACAAGAGCGGTGAGGAGCCGGCGATCACCAAGGAGCCGGATGCGGGCGCCACGACGTCGGAAATCACCGACGCCGCCAGCAAGTAGCGGCCCATCAACCCGGAGACTGCGAAGAGGCGGGGGTCAGCTCCGCCTCTTTTCTTTGCTGCGGCGAAGCGGGCGCAATGGCATTGCCGAGCGGCACCAGACGCATGGCTTCGAGCCTCAGCTGCAGCGTCACGGGCTCGCTGTTGGTCCCGGGCGGGCCGATGCGCGGCACGACGAACTTGATCTCGAGCACGTCGTTGCCTCTGGCGTCCAGGCCGGCGAGCTTGGCCACCCGCTGCGGGATCACGAAACTGCCGTTGACGCGCTTGGCCGAGGCGAAGCTCAGCGTGCCGATCTTCTCGCCGTTCACCACCACATCGACGTCACGGCGCGGCTTGTTGCTGTCGGTGTTGGCCCAGCTCGAAAATGTCAGCAGCAGGTCGTCGTCGGGCAAAGGCGTTCGGATCTTCAGCACGCCGTAATCGCCGAAGGAGCGGATGCCGGTGTTGTTGGGCGGCATGAATCCGCACCAGCGGATGGTGTCGAGCTTGTAGCCCGAGCGGCCGGGCACGAAGCTCACCGGCTCGCCCAGCGGATAAAAGCCGCTCGTCACGCGCGGAAAGCAGGAGGCGGTGCGGTCGATGTAATAGGCGCGGTAGTCGTCGCTCACGTCGGGGAACAGCACCATGTAGAGCACGAGCAGATCGAACAGGGCGATCAGCGCCACGATCACCAGGTGCCAGGCGCGCGGACGGTAGGTGGGCGGCATGCGGTCCGTCACATCAGGTAGTAGGAGCGCCCGATCCAGGTGGGCAGGAGCAGCACGTCGAGAATCAGCATCACCGGCAGCAGCAGGTAGAACAGCCACTTCCAGCGGGAAAACAGCAGCGCCGCCGTGATCAGCACCGGCGCGAGCCCCACCACGAAGCGCAGCATCGAATAGGCGTTGGTCGAAAGCGGCAGCAGCACGCCGAACAGCGAGAAGATGGCCCAGTCCCATCGGCCCTTCCACGCCATCACACCCGAAAGGGCCATGCCGGCGATGGCGGCGAGCCCGAAGGCGAGATCGGTCGAGATGGTCGAATAATTGTGGTTGTCGAACTGCAGCTTCAGCGTCAGCCACAGATTGTGGAACGGGTTGGCGAAGGCCCGTCCCCAGGCGCGCTGGATATGCATGAAGGCAAGCGCGTCGCCCGAGTGCAGCCATAGATAGATGGCAAAGCAGCAGATGCCGATCGGCACCAGGGCGACCGCCAGCAGCAGGTCGGTGCGCTTCCACAGCGTCTTGAAGAAGCCGCGCACGGTGCCGCCGTCGCTCAGATGGTTCTGGAACGCGGCAATGAGGATCGCGGCGGCGAAAAGCAGGCCGGTCGAACGGGTGGCCGACATCAGCGCGCCGGCGGCGCCCGCCGTCACATAGTCGCGCTGGCGCAGCAGCACGAAGCCCGAGACGGTCAGCAGGATGAAGAGCGCCTCGGTGTAAAGCGTCGAGAAGTAATAGGAGAAGGGCCCGAGGAACAGGAAGAAGCAGAACAGGAAGTAGGCGCGGAAGCGGCCGTCAAACAGCGGCCAGGCGATGATCGCGGCCCACACCGTCAGCAGGCAGGTGAGGATGGAGCCGCCCACCAGCATGCTGAGGCCGGTGATGCGGTTCACCGTCCAAACCAGGATCGAGTAGAACGGGAAGAAGGCCCAGTTGTTGGCGTCGCCCTTGTCGAAGCCGGAGGGCCGGCCTTCGTAGCCGTTGAGCGCGAGGCGCTCATAGGCGTTGCAATCATAGACGCAGAGCGCCCTGAGATAGTCGGTGAAGCCCCAGTGGCCGGTGTTGCGGACATAAACCGCATAGCGCAGCGCCACCCCGATCAGCATCAGATAGAAGGGCAGCAGAACGTAGCCCGGAATGCGCCACGTCCAGCGCCGGGCTGCCGCCTTGGTCTCGGTGATCGTCTCGTCCATCAGAGGCGCTTATCCCCACAAGGACAGGCTTTGGCACCGCGACTGGCCATCCGAAGAACAACCCCGGACAGCCCGGCCGGGTTCCCTCCCATGCTTGCACAACATTTGAGCAGCGGAAGCAACCAAATATCGCGTTCGCAATTTCGTGACTTCGTTGGCCGGCATTTTCCGGCCATGCCGGCCATGCCGTCCCGTCCGGCCGCCATCGGCCAGAACGTCATTCGGGTCGGGGCAGGGCTGCGCCGTGCCGCGCAGTGGCCGGCGCCCCGCCCTCATCCCGCCGCCCGCGCCATCGGGGCGAAGGGCATGGCGTCCTCCCCGCCGTCGAGCAGCTTGTGGACCTGGTCGGCGGGCATGGGGGCGGCAATCAGATAGCCCTGCGCCTCTGTGTAGCCGGCGGCATGGACGTTGCGAAGCTGGGCGGCGGTCTCGATGCCCTCGGCGGTGGTGATGATGCCCATGCCATGGCCGATCTCGGCGATGGCGCGCACGATGGTCTGGGCGCCGGCCGCATTGTCTTCGATGGCGCGCACGAAGCCGCCGTCGATCTTGATCTTGTCGAAGGGATATTTGAGCAGATAGCTCAGCGCCGAAAAGCCGGTGCCGAAATCGTCGAGCGCGATCTTGAGCCCCAGGGCGTGGAGCTGGCGAAGCGCATCGAGATTGGCGGTGGAGTTTTCGAAAAAGACCGATTCGGTGATCTCGATCTCCACGCGCTCGGGCGAGATGCCGCCGGCGCCGAGGGCATTCATGATCGTTGCCACCACATTGCCGCGCTGGAATTGCACAGACGAAACATTGATCGCCACGCGCAGCTCGCGCGGCCAGGTCGCGGCCTGCGCGATGGCTTCGCGCAGCACCCACTCGCCGATCGGCACGATGAGGCCTGTCTCCTCGGCGACCGGGATGAAGCGGGAAGGCGGGATCAGCCCTTCCTCCGAGTGGCGCCAGCGCAGCAGCGCCTCGAAGCCGGAAAAAGCCTGCCGGCGGAGGTTGAGGATCGGCTGGTAGTAAACCTCGAACTCGCCGCGTTCGAGCGCCAGGGCAAGATCGCGCTCGAGCTTGCGGCGGTCGCGCAGCGCCTTGTCCATGGCCGGCTCGAAGAAGCGGTAGCTGCCGCGGCGCTCGGCCTTGGCGGCATAGAGCGCAAGGTCGGCATTCTTGAGCAGATCGTCCGGTGTGGAGCCGTCGCCGGGCGCCACCGCCACGCCGATCGAGAACGCGATCGACAGCTTCTGGCCGTCGCTGAAGAAGGGCGCGCGGCCGGCATCGCTGATCGCCACCGCGAGCATGTGCGCGTCGCGGGCAAGCGAGCCCACATCCATCACCACGGCGAATTCGTCGCCGCCCATGCGGGCCGCCATGCCCTGCGAACCGGCGGCGGCCTCGAGGCGGCGGGCCACCTCCTTGAGCACGGCGTCTCCGGCCGAGTGGCCGAGCGTGTCGTTGATGGTCTTGAAGCCGTCAAGATCGATCAGCAGCAGCGCGAAGCTCCCCAGGCCGTCGGATTCGCGCACGCATTCGGCGAGCCGCATCTGCAGCATGTGGCGATTTGGCAGCTCGGTGAGGGCATCGTGGTAGGCCCGGTGCGCGAGCTCTTCCTGCATGCGGGTGAACTCGGTGATGTCCTTGTGCACCGAGACCCAGCCGCCGTCGCGCAGCGGCTGGTGCGTCACCGAGACAATGCGGCCGGAATTGAGGGTCAGGATGGCCGTGTCGCTCACCGAACGGGCGACGAACTCCAGCCGCTCGCGCAGGTAAAGATCGGGGTCGTCGCCGACATAGCTGCCGCCGGCGATCCGGCCGCGCAGGATTTCCTCAAAGGTCGTGCCGCGCCGGCCGTAACGCCTGGGCAGCCGATAGAGCTCGAGAAAGGGCCGGTTGCAATAAACCAGCCGCGAGTCGCGGTCATAGATCGAGATGGCATTGGCGGTCACATCGACCGCCGCCTCCATGCGCTGGGTCTGCATGGCGAGCTCGCGGCGGATGCCGCTCAATTCGCCGGTTACCAGCCGGTCGAACGCGTCGAGGTCAAGCGTTCCATCCGGCCAGCGCGCTCGTTCCAGCAATCGGGCGAAATGCTTGTGCAAGCGGGCGGGGCCTTTTGTCCTTGAGGTTCCGTGCGCCCGGCTGCGCCGGATCGGTCGGGATTGACCAGTCGCGCGCGGGGGTCGGGCGTTGCGGAACGCATTGGCCGCGGGCAGTGGCGGTCGCGTCCAAGGCTAGGCCCAAGGCGTAAACGCCCCCTTAGCCTGACGGGCCGAGTTTGCTTGGCAACATGCCGGCGTAGATGCCGGGATCGGATTTGGGAATTTCGAGCACGTCCAGTCGCTTGCGGTAGAATTCCACCGGTCCGGGGTCGCCGATCACGGCATAGCCGTAGCCGGCCTCGCGCATGGCGCGCAGCGTAACGATCAGCAGCGTCTCGCCGATGCCGCGACCGCGTGCGGCCTCGTCGACGCCGGTGGGCCCGAAGAAGCCTTTGGCCGTCCCGTCGTAGCAGGCAAAGCCCAGCAGCCTCTGCCCGTCGATTGCGACGAACAGCGAGGGAGGCAGCCGGCTCATGCAGCCGGCGGCCTCCGAGACCCAATAGGGCGAAAAGCGCGGGCCGATCCAGTCGAGAATGTGTCCCCGCTCCGGCGGCAGGGCGCGGCGGACCACGATGCCCTGGGCGGCGACCTTTTGCTCGGAGGCAAAGGCCGGCAGGTCGTAGAGCCGCACCAGCAGATCAGCCATCCAGGGCTCCCTCGCGGCAGCCATAGAGGTTGGGCATCAGCCCCACCGTCGCGCGGAAGCGGGCAAAGCTCTTGCGCTCGGCCCGGGTCCAGCCGGTTTCGGCAATGGCCGACAGGCGCGGGAACACCAGCCGGTCGAATACCGCGCGGTCGGTCATCGGCTCGGACCACACGCAGCCCTGAACGCCCAGGAATCTGCCGCGCTCGGCCTCGCTCCAGCCGGCCACCGGATCGAAGCCATAGGTTTTTTCCGGCGAGGACCAGCCGGCCCAGCCGGCACCCGGCTCGCGCCAGTCTTGGCCGTTGGCCATGTCGAGATAATAGGCCTGTCCGGGCGCGACCACCACGTCATAGCCTTCGGCGGCGAGCTTGCGTGGGTTTTCGACGTTCACCCAGCCCACGAGGTAGCATCTGGACTTGTCGATGCCGCCGCCGTGAGCGGCTTCCTCCCAGGCGCCGGTGATCTTGCCGCGTGCGGCGAGAAAGGCCTGGATGCGCTTGAGGAACTGCGCCTGCAGCGGCGCCGCGCCCGTCACGCCAAGTTTTTCGCGCATGGCATTGGCGGCGGGCGATGTCGCCCAGGCGCTTGCCGGCACCTCGTCGGCGCCCACGTGAAAGCGCGGCGAGGGGAACAGTTCGGTCATCTCGCCGAGAATCTTTTCGAGGGCGGGATAGACCGCCTCCACGGCCGGGTTGAGGCAGTTGTTGGGGAAGCTCTGGATCGATTGCGAGGTGCCGTTTTCGCCCGCGTCCCTGAGCTCGGGCAGGGCCTGCAGCATGGCATAGCAGTGCCCGGGCATGTCGATCTCGGGAATGACCTCGATGCCGAACCGGCTGGCGCGGGCCACGAGCGCCCTGATGTCGGCCTTCGCATAGAAGCCGCCCGTCCTTTCGGGTCCCGTGCCCAGCAGCGGCGGCAGGGGCAGGCCGAAGCCGCGCCAGGCGCCGATCTCGACAAGTCGTGGGTAGGCGCCGATCTCCACCCGCCAGGCCTCGTCATCGCTCAGATGCCAGTGGAAGACGTTGAGCTTGTTCCAGGCGAGAATCGCAAGAAACCGCGATACTTCGTCCACGCTGTAGAAGCGCCGCGCCACATCGAGGTGGCAGCCGCGAAAACCCATCGCGGGGCTGTCCTCGATGCTCCCGCCGGTGGGAAAACTGTAGCTTTGCCGCTCGAGGCGGGCGCCGCGGCACATCTGGCCCAGCGTGACGAGCCCGTAAAGGAAGCCGGTCGCGGTCGCGGCCTCGAGCTTGGCGCCATGCGAGAAGAAGCCGATGCGATAGGCCTCGGGGCCGAGCGCCTGATCCTCGCTGAGGATCACGCCGAGCCCGTCCTCATGCGTGTCGCGCACGAGTCCCTCGCCGGGGAACAGCAGGCTGGTGAGTTCGAGAAAGGCGAGCTTGGCGGCCATCGCCTGCGGCGCGCCGCCGGGCGCAATGGCAAGGCCGGCGGGCGGCGTGCGCCGGCCGGTCAGCGTCACCTTGTTCGGCCAGGGCACGATCGGAACGGAAACGGGCGGGTCCCCGCCCAGCTTCATGGTGCCGCGGGCGTAGGGCGCGCTGCCCTCGCGCCGGGTCGGCAGCGTGACGGCGGGCACGGCCCGGCCGTCGCCATAGATCACAAAGCCGGTCGTTGCGCCGTCGGTCCAGTGCCGGAAGGGAAAGTCGAGCTGCTCGATCTCGATATCCCAGCTCGCCCCCGGCTGCAGCACAAAGCCCGACGGTGGCGCGATCTCGGCGTAGTTGGAAAGCTGCGTGACGACACGGCCGTTGCCGATGGGCGAGCCTTCGCGAATGCGAACGGGGCCGGAGAAGCCGATGCGGAAGCCTTCCACGGGGCTTGCGCCATGGTTGAGAAGACTCAGCCGGTAGCGGCCGCTATCCGCTTCGCCCGGGATCCATTCGCCCGCAAGCGTGAACCCCTCATGCCCATCCGCAGCCATCGACGAAACGCCCCCCTCGGCGGGGAGCTTTAGTCGACGCGGCCGCGGGCCGCAACCGGCACGGTCTCGATACCGCCGCCCGCGTCCATCAGGTGCACCTCGTCAAAGAGGTTGGAGACCACGCAGCAATGGTTGGGCACGATCCGCAGCCGCTCGCCGATGCGCGGCCAGTCCGAGGGGGCCGCGAGCTCGATGACGCCGTGCTCTTCCGAGAGCGCGGCGATGGTGACATCCTCGCGGCCAAGGACCGCGCCGTAGCCGATCTGGCCGAAGAGGTCGGAGCTCAGAGATTTCGAGCCGGCGTCGATCACCGCCCGGGTCGGAGTGGGACGCGAGACGACCGTGGCAAGCACCGTCAGGGCGCACTCGTCAAAGGTCGCGGCGCCGAACGCCACCTGGCTGCGATCGAAATAGATGTACGTTCCGGGGCGTCGCTCGAGTGCGACATCGGCCCCGAGCGGAGCCTTCTGGCCGCCGGATTTCCACATGTCCGGCGTGTTGCCGGAGGTGAGAACCGGCACGGCTATCCCCGCCCCCTCGAGCATGGTTTTGGCCTCGCGCAGCCAGGCGTCGGCCTCATCCACATGGCCGCGCGGCGGGTAGGTCATGAGGCCGCCGAAGCGAAGTCCCGGCGCGCCGGCAATGTCTCGCGCCAGCGAGAGGGCCTGCGCCGGAGACTGGACGCCGCAGCGCCTGCCGCCGGTGTCGCACTCCACCAGGACGGTCAGCGGGCGCGTGGAGGCCGCCCCGAACGCCTGGCTATACCCGGCCACCGTCTCGGCGCTGTCGGCCGTCACGGCGATCCTGATCCGTTCGTTCAAAGCCTTGAGCCGCTTCAGCTTTTTCTCGCCGACGAGGTTGTAGGGCACAAAAATGTCGGTCAGTCCGGCATCGGCCATCACCTCTGCCTCGCCCAGCTTCTGCGCCGTAATGCCGATCGCTCCGAGTTCCACCTGGCGGAGGGCGAAGCGCGGCAGCTTGTGCGTCTTGATGTGGGGGCGCAGCCGGTAGCCGTTGGCGTCGGCATGCGCCTGAGCCCGCCGGAGGTTGGCCTCCACGCGTTCGAGGTCGATGACGACGCAGGGCGTATCGAGATCGTCAAGCCGGGTCATCGGGTCCTCCCGTCACGCTTATCC
The DNA here is from genome assembly GCA_035548755.1 of Devosia sp. Lineage (GTDB taxonomy): Bacteria > Pseudomonadota > Alphaproteobacteria > Rhizobiales > Devosiaceae > Devosia_A. The sequence continues at coordinate 14,221 of DASZSH010000091.1, read as the reverse complement.
ACCGGGAGTCCGGGGCTTCTAGAATTGCCGTGAGAGCAACGTCACGAGGAAACGATGTCCAATACGGCCCGCCTCCACCTCCCTTACATCGCCCCGCAGCAGGCGCAAAAGCAAGTCACCTACAACGCCGCAATGGCGCTGCTCGACCAGCTTGTGCAACCGGCAGTCAAGAGCCGCACGGCCAGCGCGCCGCCGGGCAGTCCGGCGGAGGGCGACACCTATATCGTCGGCCCGGCCGGCAGCGGCGACTGGTCGGGCAGGGACGGATGTTTCGCGGCTTTTCTGAGCGGCAGCTGGAGCTTCACCGTCCCAGCCGAAGGCTGGCTCGCCTATGTGCTCGACAGCAGCGAGCTCGCGGTCTTTGCGGGCGGAGCATGGGCAAGCTTCGTGACAACGGGCGGGGCGGCCCTTGCCAGGCTCGGCATCAATGTCGCCGCCGATCTGACGACACGCCTTGCCGTCAAGTCGGCCGCCAGCCGCTTCAGCCACGACGGGAGCAGCCACCGCATGGCCATCGACAAGGCGGGCGTTGGCGATACGGCCAGCCTGCTGTTCGAGCACAATTTCTCGGCCCGCGCCGAGATCGGGCTCACCGGCGACGACGCGTTCCACCTCAAGGTCTCGCCCGATGGCAGCACCTGGCTCGAGGCGCTGGGGGTGGATCAGGCATCGGGTGTGGTCAGCCTGCCTGCCGGTCGCCTCGCTTTCCCGGCCACGCAGAATCCCTCGACCGACGCCAATACGCTCGACGATTACGAAGAAGGCACCTGGACCCCGGCGCTCAATTTCGGCACCGGATCGACCGGCATCACCTACAGCGACCAGCGGGGCCGCTACACCAAGCTGGGCAACCTGGTCACGGCCCAGGGACAGATCTCGCTGACCTCGAAGGGCAGCTCGACAGGGGCGGCGCAGATCGTGGGTCTGCCCTTCGCCTCGCTCAACGACTCCATGTTCGGCTCCTGTGCGGTGGGCTTTGCGTCCGGCTTCACCTCGGTCGTGGGCGCGGTGCTGGCGATCGTTCAGCCCAATGCCAGCAAGATCAGCCTCTACCAGTCGGCCAACGGCGCGGCCGTGGGCCTCACGCAGAGCCAGTTCACCAATACCTCTGCCCTCTACTTCACGGCGATCTATATGGCCGCCTGAGGGCTTTTCATGCGCGGCGCGAGAGGCTAGGGCTTGGCCTCCCGCGTCTTTTTTCAGAGCATGACATGCCCGCCCCCATCGATCCTGGCAAACTCGACAAGCTTGCCGAAGTCGCCATCCATGTCGGCCTCGGCCTGAGGCCGGGGCAGGATCTCTATATGACCGCGCCGACAGGCGCGCTGCCGCTGGCCCGCCGCATCGCCGAGCACGCCTACAAGGCCGGCGCCGGGCTCGTGACTACGATCTTTTCGGATGAGGAGATGACGCTCGCGCGTTATCGCTACGGACAGGACGAGGGCTTCGACCGCGCCGCCGGCTGGCTCTATGAGGGAGTCGCCAAGGCGTTCGAAGCCAACACCGCCCGGCTGGCGATCGCCGGCGACAATCCCATGCTGCTCGCCGAGCAGGATCCGGAAAAGGTGGGCCGCGCCAATCGCGCGATGTCGAAGGCCTACAAGCCGGCCCAGGCCAAGATCGTCAATTTCGATATCAACTGGACCATCGTGCCCTATCCGGGCGCCTCATGGGCAAAGCAGGTCTTTCCCGGCGAAGACGAGGATGCGGCCGTGCGCAGGCTCGCCGAGGCGATCTTCAGCGCCACGCGGATTTCGACGCCCGACCCGGTCGCGGCGTGGGCCGAGCACAATGGCCGCCTCAAGGAGCGGCAGGACTGGCTCACCTCCATGAACTTCCGCGCCCTCAAATATACGGGCCCCGGCACCGACCTCACGCTGGGCCTCGCCGAGGGCCACGCCTGGAAGGGCGGCGCCAGCCGGGCGCGCAACGGCATCGTGTGCAATCCGAACATTCCGAGCGAGGAGGTGTTCACCACGCCGCACCGGCTGCGGGTCGATGGCGTCGTGCGCTCCACCAAGCCGCTGAGCTACAACGGAACGCTCATCACCGACATTTCGGTCAGGTTCGTCGAGGGCAGGATCGTCGAGGCGCATGCCAGCCGCGGCGAAGACGTGCTGGTCAAGGCGATGGACACCGACGAGGGCGGGCGCCGCATCGGCGAAGTGGCGCTGGTGCCGCATTCCTCGCCCATCAGCCAGAGCGGCATCCTCTATTACAACACCCTGTTCGACGAGAACGCAGCGAGCCATATCGCGCTCGGGCAGTGCTATTCCAAATGCTTCGTGGGCGGCGAGACGATCACGCCCGAAGAGGTGGCGCGGCGCGGCGGCAATTCCAGCAACATCCACATCGACTGGATGATCGGTTCGGCCCAGATCGATGTCGACGGCATCGGCCAGGACGGGTCCGTCACGCCGGTGATGCGCAAGGGCGAGTGGGCCTGAGGCGCATGCCGGCGGGGGCCGCGACAGCGGGCGCATTGCGCTTGCTGCAACGTTCCAATAGATCGTAGGGCGCTCGCCGGCCGGCGGAAAAATCGTCAAGCCGCACAAGGCAATGCCCGGCAGCAAGAGGGACTGGAACATCATGGCGCTCTCGGTTTCGCAGCGGCTCGACCGGCTTAGGGTCCGTACCGAGGAACTCAGATACTGGCGTGCCCGCGAGGGGCTGGGGGTGGGCGGCTGGACGATCGACGGCCGGCCCATCGAGGTGGGCGGCGCCTGGCCGAGCCGGGAGGGCGCGCATCGCTTGGCGGCCAGCGCCGAAGTGCCCGCGCATTGGCCGCTTGAGGAAACGCGGCTCATCCTCGATCTGGGCGGGGAGAGCCTCGTCACCCTGAGCTATCCCAATCGCGACGCGGTGTCGTTCGGCGCCGATCCCTATCATCGCGAGTTTCCGGTGCGGCACCGGCAGATTGCGATCTCCGCCGAGAGCACCGCGCGCGAACCCTTCGGCGTGCCGGTGCGCAGCCCCCGGCTCAATCGCGCCGTGCTGCAATGGATCGATATTCCAGTTCACCGCCTCTATCTGCTGCTCAGGCAGGTGCACGAGGCGGCGGTCTCGCTCGGCGGCCACGAGGTGGTGCCGCATCTGATCGCGGCGGCCGAAGCCTGCCAGCGCAGCCTCGACTGGCCCTCGGCCACGCAGGATTATGTGAGCCGCATGGCGCCGGCGCCGCTCCAGCAGCAGATCTGGGAATATCCGCCGGTCACCGAGCCGACGGTGGCGCTCGACCAGGGGCAGCGGGCGAGCGTCGTCGCCGCCTACGAGGCGCTGACGGCGCGGCTCAGGGACCTGCAGCAGAGCTATCCGCCGCAGGGCGAGCTGCTGCTCACCGGGCACGCGCATATCGATCTGGCCTGGCTCTGGCCCTATCACGAGACGCGGCGGAAGATGCGCCGCACCTTCCATACGGCGCTGTCGCTGATGGAACAGTCGGACGAATTCCGCTTCAACCAGTCGACGGCGCAGTACTACGCGCAGATCGAAGAGGACGATCCGGCGCTGTTCTCCGCCATCCGGGCGCGCGTCGCCTCGGGGCAATGGGAGACGATCGGGGGCATGTGGGTCGAACCCGACACCAACATGCCCACGGGCGAGTCGCTGGCGCGGCAGCTGCTTTACGGGCAGCGCTATTTCGAGCGGCAGTTCGGCGTGCGGCACACGGTATGCTGGCTGCCCGACTGCTTCGGCTTTTCGGGCGCGCTGCCGCAGCTGCTCAGGCAGGCCGGCATCGAGAATTTCTTCACCATCAAGGTCAACTGGTCCGAGACCAACCGCTTCCCGGCCGATCTCTTCTGGTGGGAGGGGATCGACGGCAGCCGGGTGCTCGCGCATACTTTCGACAACCCGCATGGCGGCTATAACGGCGTTCTGCAACCCGATGCCTATATGGCGACCTGGCGCAACTTCCGCGGCAAGGCGAACCATGCCGCCAGCCTGCTCGCGGTCGGCTATGGCGATGGCGGCGGCGGCGTCACGCCGGAAATGGTCGAGCGCGAGATGCAGCTCCGCGATTTTCCGGCGCTGCCGAGCGCGCGCTGGGGGCTGGTGAGAGATTACTTCGCGCGCGCCCAGGAGAGGGCGCGGCAGGTGAAGCTGCCGGTCTGGTCGGGCGAGATCTATCTCGAATTGCACCGGGCGACGCTCACCACGCAGTCGGGGGTCAAGCGCGCGCACCGGCGTGCCGAGCGGGCGCTGATCACGGCCGAGACCGTCGGTTCGCTCGCGCACCTTTTGGGCGCGCCCATGCCGGCTTCGCTCGAGCCATCCTGGCGCATCCTGCTCAAGAACGAGTTTCACGACATCCTGCCGGGGTCCTCGATCCGCGAAGTCTATGAGGATGCCGAGCGCGAGCTCGGCGAGGTGGCGGCGGCCGGAGAGGCCGCGCAAAAGGCGGGGCTCGAGGCCATCGCCGCGCGCCTGCCGAGGGCCGCCGGCGAGGGATATCTCGTGGTCAACCCCTCGCTGTCGGCGCGGCGCGTCGAGCTCAGGCTCGGGGAGGGAACGGTGCTGTCGGGCGCCGGCGAGGTGCCGCCATTGTCGATCGCGGTGGTCGGCCGCGAGGTGGCGCCCGCTTCGGGGCTCAGGGCGAGCCGGACGAGCCTTGAGAACGATGTTCTCAAAGTCACGCTCGGCAGCGACGGCACGATTCAGAGCCTGATCCACAAGCCGAGCGGCCGCGAGGCGCTGAGCGGGCCGGGCAACCAGCTGTGGGCCTATCCGGTCGACAAGCCGCGCAACTGGGACGCCTGGGACATCGAGGAGGATTATGCCGAGCGCGGCGAGGCCATCACCGGCCTCGAAAGCATGGATCTGGTGGAGTCCGGGCCGCATCGGGCGGCGATCCGCATCCGGCGGAGCTACCGCAATTCCACCATCACCCAGACCTACGTGCTGACGGCCAGCGCGCCGCGGCTCGATATCGAGACCACGCTCGACTGGCACGATCGCCGGGTGTTCCTGAGAACCCTGACGCCGGTCGCCGCGCGCAGCCAGACCGCGACCTTCGAATGCGCCAATGGCGTGGTGCGGCGGCCGACCCACGCCAACACCAGCTGGGACCAGGCGATGTTCGAGGCGGCGGCGCACCGTTTCATCGATCTCAGCGAGCCGGGCTTTGGCGTGGCGCTGCTCAACAACGCCAAATACGGACACAATGTGCGCGGGCAGGTGCTGGGCCTCAGCCTCGTGCGCTCGCCGGCCTATCCCGATCCGCTCGCCGACGAGGGCGAGCAGAGCTTCACCTATGCGCTGATGCCGCATGCGGGCGACTGGCACGAAGGGCGCGTGCGCGAGGAGGCCGAGGATCTGAACCAGCCGCTCCTGGTTGCGGCGGTCGAAGGGCTGCGGCCGGGCGTGGTAACGCCGCTTGACATCAGCGGCATTCCGGCGGCGCTGTCCGGCTTCAAACCGGCCGAAGACGGCAAGGGGCTGGTGCTGCGCGTTTACGAGCCGGCGGGGCGGCGCGGCGATTTCGCCGTCTCGGCCGATGGCTGGAGCGCCGTTCCAGTCACCCTCCTCGAGGAGCCGCAGTCCCGCGCGGCGGATGTGGGGCTGCTGCCCTTCGAAGTGCGCAGCTGGCGGCTCAGCCGATGAAGCTTCGGGTCGGGCTCAATCCCTATGGTTTGACCTATCATCTGGGCCTGCAGGGGCGCGGCACGCCGCGGGCCAATCCGCGGCCGGCCGGGCTGGAGGGCTTTCTGGCGCTCTGCAGCGAGCTCGGGGCGGAAACGGTCGAGCTCTGGGAGGGCTGGCTCACGCCCATGAGCGCGCCCGAGCTCGCCGCGCTCCGGGCGAGGCTGGGCGGGCGCATGCCCGTGGTGAGCTCGGGTCTCGAGCGCGGCGATCTGGTGCGCCTGTTCGAGCTGGCCGAAGCGCTTGAAGCCCCGCTCCTGCGCTTTGCGCTCACCGGGGTGCTGTGCGGCGATCGCGCCACGTCCGATCCGCCCTGGCCAGAGCGTGTGCGCGGCGTGCGCGAGAAGCTTGCGCGGGCGGCCGAGATGGCCGAGCGGGCGGGGCGTACCGTTGTCATCGAGAACCACCAGGATTTCACCTCCGACGAGCTCGTGGGCCTTTGCGAACAGTTCGGCCCGGCGGTGCGGATCGTTTACGATACCGGCAACAGCTTTCCGGTGGGCGAGGCGCCGCTCGATTTCACGCGCGCCATCGCGCCTTATGTGCGCTACGTGCATCTCAAGGATTATCGCGTGCAGCGCACCGACGAGGGCATCCGGCTGGTGCGCTGCGCCATCGGCGATGGGGCGGTGCCGTTCGCGGGGCTGCTCGATTGTCTCGCGGCGCATCACGCGGAGCTGCCCGCGGTGCTCGAGCCCGGCGCGCTCGAAGCGCGGCATGTGCGCTTCTTCACCGAGGGCTGGTGGCAGGGCTATCCGCCGCGCGAGGCGCGGGCGCTGGTGCGCTGCCTTGCCGCCACGCTGCCGCAGGCGCTGGCCGCGCATGAGGATTATCGCACGCCCTGGGAGCGGGGCGAGGACCACGCGCTCGAGGCGTACGAACTTGACATGATCCGCCGGTCGGCGGCCAACATGCGCGCGCTCGGCATCATGAAGGAGGGGAGCGGTGGAGCAGGATCTCAAGGGTAAGGTTGCGTTCGTCACCGGCTCCGGCCGGGGCCTGGGCAGCGTCATGGCGCGGCGGCTTGCCGCGCGCGGCGCCGATGTCGCGGTGCACGATCTCAGCTGGGACGCGCCGGCCAGGTATGGCGAGGCGGCCGACCTTGGCGTCATGCAGAAGAGCATCGAGGCGATCGGCGTCCGCTCGGCCGCGGTTACCGGCAATATCGGCGATCAGAACGCCGTTCGTCAGATGCGCGAGGAGATCTTCGCCCGGCTCGGGCCGGTGGATATCCTGGTCAACTGCGCCGGCGGCGATATCGGGGCGTCCGGCGGCAAGCCGGTGCCCAACGATGCGCTCGGCATTCCGCTCGAGGATATCCAGGCGCTCACCAACAACAATCTCATCGGCACCATGCTGGTGACGCAGGCCTTCGTTCCGCCGATGGTGGAGCGGGCGGAGGGGTGCGTGGTCAACATCGCCTCGGCGGCGGCGCATTTCGGCGTCACCAACGGGGTCGTCTATGCCGTGCTGAAAGCGGCCGTGGTCCACTATACGCGCTGCCTTGCGCTCGATCTCATCGACAAGGGCGTGCGCGTGAACGCGGTCAGCCCGGGGCCGAGCAAGACCGCGCGCTTCAAGGCCACCCGGGTCACCGATCCTGCCAAGATGGATTCGGGGCAGAAGAGTTTCGATCGCTACGCCGAGCCCGAGGAGATCGCCGACGCGGTGGCCTTCCTCGCCAGCCCCGCGGCGCGCTTCGTCAACGGGCAGGTGCTGAGGGTCGATGGCGGGCTCACGCTCTATCCGGGCTGATTTCGCCGCCCTTCAGCGCATGCCCTTGTCGCGGCCGTAGAGCAGCAGCATGCCCACGATGATGACGCCATAGATGATCTGCCGGCCGAACTCGGCGATCTGCATCACCGAAAGGATCGACTGCAACAGCGTGATCAGGATGGCCCCCGCCACGGTGCCGAGGTAGTTGCCCCGGCCGCCCAGGATCGAGGTGCCGCCCAGAACCACCGCCGCGATCGCCGGCAGCAGATAGGCGTCCCCCATCGATTGCGCGGCCTTGCCGGCATAGCCCGCAAGCAGCACGCCGCCGAAAGCGGCGAGCGCGCCGCACAGCGCGAAGGCCGCAACCACCACGCGCTGGGTGGGCACGCCTGAGAGGTAAGCGGCGGATTCGCGGTTGCCGATGCCGTAAACGGCGCGGCCGAAGGTGGTCCGCGTCAGCAGGAATATGGCCAGGCCCCCAACGACGATCCACACGATCACCGCATGGGGCACGCCCAGGGTCGACTGGGCGCCCACGAACTTCATGGCGGCCGAGGCCGAATCGCGCGGCGAGAAACCTCCGCTATAGGCCACCATCAGGCCCTGGGCGACGGCATTGACCGCGAGCGTGATGATCATGGAGGGGATGCGCAGATAGGCTACGGCAACGCCGTTGATGAGGCCGATGAGCAGACCGCAGAACACCCCGAAGGGGATCGCGGCCCACTCTCCGGCGACTCCATAGGCGGTCGCGGCCGAGGCCATCATGGCGCCCATGGTGATGGTCCAGGGGACGCTGAGGTCGATCTGGCCGAGCAGGATCACAAGCATCATGCCGGTGGCAATGATGCCCAGGAACGCGCCGACCTTGAGCTGCTGCAGCAGATATTCGGGCGACAGAAAGCTCGGCGAATAGATCGAGCCCACAATGAGGATCAAGACGATGCATCCGAAGGCCGTGACGACCGGCAGATCGATGCGGTCGCGCCAGCTGCGCGTCTTGATCGGGGCGGCGGAGGAGACGGTGTCGGTCATGGCGCGATCAACCAAACAGCTCGAGACGGTTGCGCACCTGGAACAGGCGCGCCGATCCAATGCTGACCGCGATCAGCAGAATCACGCCCTGCAGCAGCGGCTGCCAGAGCGGATCGACATTGAGCACGAACATCAGGTCCTTGATGGTGAGAAAGGCGAGCGCCCCGAAGATGGCGCCGATGGCGCTGCCGCGTCCGCCGAACAGCGACACCCCGCCCAGCACCACGGCGGCGATCGAGTTGAGCGTGTAGGTGCCGGCCGCCGCCTGATCGGCCTGCCCGGAGGAGGTCACGAAGGTCAGGTAAAGCCCGCCCAGGCCCGAAAAGAATCCCGACCAGACATAAGCGAGAAATTTGGCGCGCCGGACCGGCATGCCCGACATGTAAGCGGCCGATTCCGACGAGCCCACGGCATAGGTGGCCCGGCCAAGCACCGAGCGGCGATAGGGAATCCACAGCAGCAGCACGATGACGAGCAGGAACACCATGCTGGCCGGAACGATTCCGCCGAACTTGGTGAGCATCGCCTTGCCGAGCGCCTTGGCGAACTCGGGAGTCGAGCCGGGCTGCGGCCGCATCCAGAGCGCCAGGCCGAAGAACACCGCCGAGGTGGCGATGGTGGCAACGATGGGCTGCAGCCGCCCGAAGATCACGATCGCCCCGTTGATGGCGCCGCAGGCCAGGCCCACCAGCAGCACCAGAACGACCCCGATCGCCGGTCCGGCGACCGGGCCGAGATCGAAGCCCCAGGCCGCGCCGAGATTGGTCACCACGACGTAGGAGGCGACGACGTTGCACAGCACGAAGATCATGCCGACCGACAGGTCGATTCCCGCGGTCAGCACCACGAAGGTCTGCGCCATGGCGATCAGCGCCAGCAGAATGCCCTTGTTGGCGGCCGTCTGCACGACATTGCCGACGCCCTGAACGGTAAAGCCGTTGTTGACGATCGCCGGATGGTTCGCAAGGTAGAGCGCGAACATGAGCACGAAGATCGCCAGCGCCAGCAGCGTGCCCCGCTGGCCGTTGAACCAGAAGCGCCACTCGTTCATGCCACGGCCGGACGCGCCGCGTCCGCCTCGCCGCCGTCGATGTTGAGCGCGCTGCCGACCAGGGCGCGTTCGGTGATCTCGCTTCCCGTCAGGGTGCGCCGCACCGCGCCGTCATACATCACCAGCACCTTGTCGCAGCATCCGATCAGCTCGTCGTAGTCGGTCGAATAGAGGATGATCGCGGCGCCCTCGTCGGCCAGGGTGCGCAGAAGCTGGTAGAGCTCCTGCTTGGTGCCCACATCGATGCCGCGGGTGGGGTCGTTGAGCAGGATGATGCGCGGCCGGCGCATCAGCCATTTGGCGATCACCAGCTTCTGCTGGTTGCCGCCCGACAGCGAGCCGGCGGGCACCCCGATGCCATCGGTCTTGATGGCAAGCAGGCGGATCATCTCGTCGATGGCGCGGCGTTCGGCCGGCCGGTCGATCACGCCACCGCGCGAAAACCGCGACAGCGCCGCAAAGCTCAGATTGTCGCGCACCGACATGGGCAGCATCAGCCCCTCAGTCTTGCGGTCCTCGGGGATGAGCGCCATGCCGATGCCGTCCGCCTTGGCCTGGCGCGGGGAGTTGATGGCCACCGGGCGGCCGTCGATCAGCACCTGGCCGCTGGTGCCGCGCAGCACTCCGAACAGGGCGAGCAGCAGCTCGCGCTGGCCCTGGCCGTCGAGGCCGCCAAGGCCGACGACCTCGCCGGCGCGCACGCTCAGCGACACCCCGTTCAGGCGCGGCGGCCAGGCGAGGTTCCTGGTCTCGAGCACCGGCGGGCGCGCATCGGCCGCCAGTGCGGGGCGCGGGGGGAAAACATTGTGGTACTCGCGGCCGATCATCAGCTCCACCACTTCGGCGTCCGTCCTGGTGCCGGCCTCGTAGGTCGCGACGTTCCGGCCGTTACGGAACACCGTGCAGGTGTCGGCGAGCTCGGCGATTTCGTGCATGCGGTGCGAAATGTAGAGCAGCGCCACGCCCTCCTCGCGCAGACGCCGGATCACGCCGAACACCGCCTCGACATCGGAGGAGGCGAGCGCCGAGGTGGCTTCATCGAGGATCAGCACACGCGGGCGGCGGGCGAGGGCCTTGGCGATCTCGACCATCTGGCGGCGGCTGAGCGGCAGATCGCGGATCGGCGTGGCGGGGTGTATGTCGCCGCCGCCGGCCCGGGCCAGCGCCTCTTCGGCCAGCCGCCGCTGCGCGCGCCGGTCGATCATGCCCAGGCGCCTGGGCGGATTGGACACCACGATATTGTCGGCGACCGACAGTTCGGGAATGAGCGACAGCTCCTGGAAGACGCAGACGATGCCCGCGGCGTTGGCCGCCGAGGGGCTTGCGAAGGTCACCTCGGCGCCGTCGAGGAGCATGCGGCCCTCGTCGGGCGCAACCACGCCGGCCATCACCTTGATGAGGGTGGATTTGCCCGCGCCGTTCTCCCCCAGAATGGCGTGGACCTTGCCGCGTTCGACGGTCAGCTCGGCCTTTTCGAGAGCGCGCACGCCGCCATAGCGCTTGGAAATGCCTTCCATGCGGAAGAGCGGTTGATCGATCGGCATGAAGACGTCCCCTCGAAGTCTCGTTGCCGCGGGAGAGTATATCCCCCGCGGCCACACAAAGCGACTTCGACTACGAGTTCTCCTTGGTCTGCCCCATGATCTCGCGGGCATCGAAGTTGATGCCGCAGGTGGGGAAGGAGTTGCCGACGAAGAAGTTGTCGGATTGGTCGGAGTAGAAGCTCTCGCCGTCCTTGAAGTCGGGGTCGGAGACGATGGCAAGCGGCAGCTTGACCGATTGCGGCACCACGTTGCCCTTGAGCGCGTCGATCGCCGTCTTGATGGCGACTGCCACCTGGGCCGGGCCGGTGCCGGCCGAGGTGCATTTGAGCCCTTCGGCGGCATGGGCGGCGCAGAACTTGCGGAAGCCGTTCTCGGTCTCGCCGCCGAACGGCACGAAGGGATGCTTGGCATCGATCATGGCCTGCACCACGCCGGTGTCGCCGCCCTGGGCGGTGATGCCGTCGAAGTGGCCGTTGACGGCGATGGCGTCGGCGGTCGCCTTCTGCGCGGTGCCGTCATCCCATTTGCCCACCACCTCGACCACGTCCCACTTCTTGCCCGAGGCATCGAGCACTTCGTGGATGCCCGCATGGCGGTCGGTGTCGACCGAGGTGCCGGCGACGCCGCGCACTTCGAGCACCTTGCCGCCATTGGGAATGTGGTCGACGAGCCACTTGCCCCACAGTTCTCCCAGCCCTTTCTGGTCGACGTTGACATCGATGGCGTCCTGCGTGTCGAGGATGTTGTCGAACGCCACCAGGATCACGCCGGCCTCCTTGGCGCGGTCGATCACCGGCCCGAAGGCCGATGGATTCTGGGCATTGACCACGATGGCATCGAAACCGGAGTCGATGAAGTTGTTGATGGCCGCGATCTGGGCCGCCACGTCCTCGCCGGTCGAGACGACCTTGAACTCCTTGATGTCCTTGGCGACGTCGGGCTGGGCCGCATAGGCCTTGGCCGTCTGGATCATCTGGATGCGCCAGGTGTTGGCGATGTAGCCGTTGGCGAGCGCGATGCGGAAGGGCCCGGTCTTGGCGGGATATTTGAAGAATTTGGTGTCGGCGGACCAGGGCACGTAGCAGCCCGGATCGGCCGCCGGGCCCGAGACGATCTCGGGGCCGTCGGCAAGGCTGGGTCCGATGGCGAACGCCATCAGCACGCCCGCCGCCACGCCGGCTCCGAGGTTCACAAGCACATTCGATTTCACGATACATCCTCCCTTGATCGGAAGAAGCGCAGCCAAAGCTCCGCCGGCCACGGCGCGCGCCTGTTTCAGCGCGGCCGGCACCCTCGGGATGTCGGGCAGTCTCCTTCCCCAATTCGACGCTAGGCAGAAATGAAAGCGCTGTCAATCGCCCTTGGAAGCGCTATCAGTGCTGTGATGCAACGGGCGGAACGTCTATGAGTGAGGCGCAGCATTCGGGGGTAAATGTGCAGGGCAAACGTCGCGCGACACTGAGCGATGTGGCGCGCCGGGCGGGCGTGAGCCCGGTTACGGTGTCGCGCGCCATCCGTCATCCCGAGATGGTGTCGGAGCTGTTGCGCAGCCGCATCGAGGATGCGGTCAGGAGCCTCAATTACATCCCCAATCATCTGGCGAGCGCGCTCGCCTCGACGCGCACCCACATCGTGGGGGTCATCGTGCCATCGCTCACCAATGGCGTGTTCGACGATTATCTGGGCGCGATCCAGGATGTGCTCAATCCGGCCGGCATCCAGGTGCTGGTGCTCAATGTGCGCTACTCCGAGATCGAGGAGGAGCGGGCGATCGCCACGCTGTTGGGCTATCACCCCGAGGCGATGATCGTGGCCGGCACGGATCAGACCGAGCGGTCGCGGCACATGCTCAAGAGCTCGGGCGTGCCGGTGGTGCAGACCATGGATGTGACCGACGATCCCATCGACCTCAACATCGGGCTCGATCACGGCGTGGCCGGCGCGGCCGCGGTGCGCTACCTGCATGCGCAGGGGCACCGCAGGATCGCGCATCTGACGGCGCGGGCCGATCCGCGGGCGAGGCGGCGGCATGCCGGCTATCTGCGGGCGATGGAGGAGCTGGGGCTGTCCACCCGCGGGCTGGTGGCGGCCTCGCCGCGGCCATCCGATGTCGCCATGGGCGGAGCGCTCTTTTCCGAGGTGCTCGCGGCGGTGCCCGATGTGAGCGCGGTCTTCACCTGCAACGACGATCTGGCGCTTGGAACGCTGTTCGAGTGCCAGCGGCGCGGCATCCGCGTGCCCGAGGATGTCGCCATCATGGGGTTCAACGATCTCGATTTCTGCGTCGCCTCCGTGCCGGCGCTGACTTCGGTGTCCACCGAGCGGCAGAAAATGGGCACCTGGGCGGCCGAAGCCATCCTCGAGATCATCCGCGGCTCGGGCCGCCGGCCTTCGCCCGCAAGCGTCGAGGTGGGCTTTTCCATCAAGGAGCGCGCCAGCACCGGCGTGGTGCGCACCGCCCGCGCCGCGCGCAAGGCCCGGGCCCGCGCCTGAGCCATGCCCCGCCGCGTCGCCATGTTCGCCATGTCGACCGCGCAGAAGTTCAACGCCCTGCGGCAGGTGGCGGAGGCGCTGCTTGCCTCCGGCGCTAGGGTGCGGTTCTGGACCGATGCGCGGTTTGGCGGCGAGGTCGAGGCGATGGGGGCGAGCTTTGTCGATCTCTTCGATCCGCTCGCGCTCGAGGCGGTCGACGACGCCTCGCGGCCGGTGCCGTCGCGTTATGTCACCTTCGCGGCGGCGCGCGGGGCCGAGGTGGCCGCTGCGGCCAAAGCGTGGGGGGCCGAGCTCGTCGTCTACGACAGCTTCACGGTGATCGGGGAGGCGGTGGCGCGCCGGATCGGCGTGCCCTGGGTGCCGGTGATCTCGATGCACCTGATCGCCGGGGCGAGCATGCGCCAGGCCCTCAGCTCCGATCCGCGGGTGATGACTGATGCGCGCTGCGCGGCCGCCGTCGAGACGCTGCGGCGCGAGTTCGGCATGAGCGGGGCCACCGCGTTTTCCTATTTTGCCGATCCGAGCCCCTGGCTCAACATCGCCTGCGAGCCCGAGGAATGGATCGAGGCCGCAGAGCGGGAACGGCACGCTCCGCTCGCCTGTTTCGGCAAGCTGCCGGCCGAGGCGCTGGCGCGTCCGCGCCGGGAGCGTCCGGCGGCCGGGCCGGTGCGCCTTTATGCGGCCTTCGGCACCGGCATCTGGTGGTACTGGGCCGCCCAGGCCGCCGCCGCGCTTGAGGCGG
>DASZSH010000090.1:0-5192 GCA_035548755.1 Devosia sp. | reverse complement strand
GGGCGTCACGGTCGGCGTCGGAATAGACCGCGATGGTGCGCAGCCCCATGCGCTTCGCCGTCTTGATGACGCGGCAGGCGATCTCGCCACGATTGGCGATGAGGAGGGAAGTGAACATCGTTATCGTGGATCCTGATCGAGGTTGCCCTGCGCAGCGTCCACCCTCCGGCTTGCGGGGAGAGTAGCGGAGCCTAGACCGCCAGGTCCTAGCGCGGCTCGGAAGGGGGGGCGGGAACCACGGTGCTTCGCTACCGTCCCCGCGGGGGGAAGGGCGGAGAGCGGCGGATGGCTCGAGTTCTGGGTCACAGCGGAATATTATCGTGCTTTTTCGCCGGCACGCTTGCCTTCTTGTGCCGGAGCGTTTCGAACGCCCTGGCTACGCGGCGGCGGGTGTCGCGCGGGAAGATCACGTCGTCGATGAAGCCGCGCTCGGCGGCGACGAAGGGGTTGGCGAAACGGGCCTCGTAGTCGGCGGTGCGCCTGGCGATCTTGTCCTTGTCGGACAGCTCGGAGCGATAGAGGATTTCGGTCGCCCCCTTGGCGCCCATCACGGCGATCTCGGCCGACGGCCAGGCATAGTTCACGTCGGCGCGGATATGCTTTGAGGCCATCACGTCGTAGGCGCCGCCATAGGCCTTGCGGGTGATGACCGTGACCTTGGGCACCGTCGCCTCAGCATAGGCGAAAAGGAGCTTGGCGCCGTGCTTGATGATGCCGCCATATTCCTGCGCGGTGCCCGGCAGGAAGCCGGGGACATCGACCAGCGTCAGGATGGGGATGCCGAAGCAGTCGCAGAAGCGGATGAAGCGCGCGGCCTTTCTGGATGAATTGATGTCGAGGCAGCCGGCCAGCACCAGCGGCTGGTTGGCGACGACGCCGACGGTCTCGCCATTGAGACGGATGAAGCCGGTGAGGATGTTGCCGGCATGCTCCTTCTGCAGCTCAAGGAAATCTCCCTCGTCAGCAAGCCGCAGCACTACCTCGCGCATATCGTAGGGTTTGCTCGCGCTATCGGGAATAATGGTGTCGAGCGCTGGCTCCAGCCGGTCTATGCTGTCGAAGGGCGTGACCCGCGGCGGCTTCGCATTGGCGTTGAGCGGCAGGAAATCGACGAGGCGGCGGACTTCGAGCAGCGCCTCGATGTCATTGTCGTAGGCCGCGTCGGCGACGGAGCTGATCCGGGTGTGAGTCCCCGCCCCGCCCAGTTCTTCATGGGTGACGATCTCGGAGGTGACGGTCTTCACCACGTCGGGGCCGGTCACATACATGAAGGAGGTATCCTTCACCATGAAGATGAAGTCGGTCATGGCCGGCGAATAGACGGCGCCTCCCGCCGTCGGGCCCATGATGACCGAGATCTGGGGCACGGCGCCCGAGGCCTGGACGTTGCGCCAGAACACCTCGGCGTAGCCCCCCAAGGCCGCCACGCCCTCCTGGATGCGGGCGCCGCCGGAATCGTTGAGGCCGATCACCGGAGCGCCATTCTGGACGGCAAGGTCCATGATCTTGCAGATCTTCTGTGCATGCGTTTCGCTCAGCGATCCGCCAAAGACGGTGAAGTCCTGGCTGAAGACATAGACCATGCGCCCATTGATGGTGCCCCAGCCGGTGACCACGCCATCGCCCGGAATGACGGTTTCGGCCATGCCGAAATCCACGGCGCGGTGGGTGACGAACATGTCGTATTCTTCGAATGAGCCGGGATCGAGGAGGACCTCCAGCCGCTCGCGCGCGGTCAGCTTGCCCTTTTTGTGCTGGGCCTCGATGCGGCGCTCGCCGCCGCCCAGCCGGGCCTCGGCGCGGCGCTTGTCGAGCGCTTCAATGATCTTCTGCATGCTCCCTCACGGCTCTTTTGACCGTTCAGTCAAAAATGACCCGCCCCGCCGGAAAAGGCAAACGGCAAGTGGGACTCGTGCGGCAGGTCGCAGCCGGACTCAAGCCCGGCGCGGAATGATGCGAAAATCCGGAAGATCGCGCAGGGCGCGTTCGGGGCCAGCCGGAGAATAGACCACGAAGAGCTGCATTGGGCCTGATCCGGTGTTGAGCGTCGAATGGAAGCGGCTGGCGGGTACGAAAACGGTGCAACCGGCGCGCACCGGGCGCGCGACCGGCCTGCCGTTGGGATCTTCGACCATCTGCTCCCCCTCCCCGGAGATCACGAAGATGATCTCCTCGGCGCCAGGATGGTTGTGGCGGGCATGGCCCTGTCCGCTCGGCAGATCCACAACGCCGCCCGAGAAGCATTTCGCGCCGTTGACCTCGGGCCCCACGGTCAGCGACAGGCGGCCCCAGTCGAAGCCAAAGGCGTCGACATCTTCGGGATAGACGAAATTGCTCTCGGCCATGGGCCCTCCTAAGCGCGCAACGGCAGCGACTTGAACGATTGAACCTGCGTCCTGATGGCCGTCTCGACGGGCAGACGCTCCATCGAGCTTGCGCCATAAAAACCGTGACAGATGCGCGTGCGCGCAAGAACGTATCTGGCATCATCGGGCATGGCGATCGGGCCGCCGTGGCAGAGCACGATGATGTCCGGGCGCGCGGCACGGGCCGCCTCGGCGATGGCGTCGATTTCGGCGACACACTGATCGAGCGACTTGGCCGCCCTGGCTCCGATATCGCCGCCCGTGGTCACGCCCATATGCGCCACCACAAGATCGGCCCCCGCCTCGGCCATTGCCCGCGCCTCGGCTGGATTGAACACATAGGGCGTGGTGAGAAGATCGAGGTCGTGCGCCAGACGGATCATCTCGACCTCGAGGCCGTAGCTCATGCCGGTTTCTTCGAAACTCTGGCGCATCACTCCATCGAATAGGCCGATGGTGGGGAAATTCTGCACGCCCGAAAATCCCATGGCTTTGAGCTCGGCGAGGAATTGCGGCATCAGCACGAACGGGTCGGTGCCGTTGACGCCCGCGAGAACCGGCGTGCGGGCAACGACCGGCAGCACCTCGAGCGCCATTTCCTTTACGATGTCATTGGCGTTGCCATAGGCGAGCAGGCCTGCGGCCGAGCCGCGTCCGGCCATGCGGTAGCGACCCGAATTGTAGATGATGATGAGATCGATGCCGCCCGCCTCTTCGGAGCGGGCCGAAAGCCCGGTGCCGGCGCCGCCGCCGACAATGGGTTCGCCGCGGGCGATCATGGCTCGGAACCTGGCAAGGATATCGGAACGCGGAATTGCGGGCACGGGCTCTGTCCTATCGGCTGATCTCGCGCCAGGCCGCAACGGCGGCCTCGGCGAATTCGGGGTCGTTGATGTGGAGCGGCAGTCGCACGAGGCGGCGCCTCGCGGTCCAGGCCACCGTGCCGGCGAGCGCCTCGAAAAGAGCCGCGTCCGCATCCGGATCGTAGAAGGCGCCGCCTGCACCATCGAGCGCTGATACGCCGCGCTCGGGAATGAGCACCACAAGCGGGCCGTCGCAGGCACTGAGCCGACTGCCGATCCAGGCCCCGATGTCGCGGCACTCGGCGGCGGTGGTGCGCATGAGCGTGACATTGGCATTGTGCCGATAGAGATTGCGGCCCCGATAGCGCTCAGGGACCGTCTCGGGCGCCCAGAAGTTGACCATATCGAGCGCCCCGAGCGAGAGCACGCAGGGCAAGCGGGTTCGGGCGATTGCGCCGAAGCGGTCGGGGCCGGCGGGCAGCACGCCGCCCATGAGCAGATCGGCGACTTCGGTGGTGGTGATGTCGAGAACGCCCGACAGAAGCCCGGAATCGACCAGCGTCTCCATGCTGCGCCCGCCGGCGCCGGTGGCGTGAAAGATTACCGGGTCGATTTCGGGGCGCAGCCGGCCAGCAATTGCAGTGACGCAGGCCGTGGTGACGCCGAACATCGTGAGCCCCACCGCCGGTCGCGCCGCCACTTCGGCGACGCGGTCGCGCGTCATTCCCACGATCGCCCCGGCGGCATTGTCGAGGACGACGCGGCTGATGCGGTTGAGCCCGGCAAGATCGGTGACCGAGGGCATCATGATGATGTCGCTGACCCCGACAAAGGCAGACACGTCGCCGGCGGCCAACGTCGAGACCATCAGCTTGGGCAGGCCGATGGGCAGCGCCCGCATGCCGGCGGCGACGATCGAGGTGCCGCCACCGCCCCCGATTCCGACAATGGCGTCGATGTCGCTGCGCGCGGCGGCGAAGCGGGCGAAGGCCTCAGCCATGGCGGCAACCGCCGCCCCGCGGTCGGTCATGGCCCGAATGCCGTCATCGGCAATCACATGATCGGCTGCCAGCGCAGATGGGCGCGTGCCGACATCGACGACCACCGGTGTGCCCGCGCGGGCGCGCACGCGCTCGGCGAGGAAGGCCAGCTCCTCGCCCTTGGTGTCTGCCGTTCCAACGATGAAGATGCGCGGCACGAACTCCCCCCGCCCGCCAATGTGGCAGAACAGCAGGCCGCTGCACAGACATCTAATACTATGATATTGTTACTGTTTCCGGTTTTCCTGAATCACGAGGCGCGCGGCTTGGCCCGCGACGTGGCCGTGGCAGAGGCCGGGTCGTCCGGCCAGGGATGGCGCGGATAGCGCCCTCGCATCTCCCTTGCGACATCCTTCCACGAGCCGCGCCAGAAGCCGGGGAGGTCCCGGGTGGTCTGGATGGGTCGGTGCGCCGGAGACAGAAGCACGAGGGTCAGCGGAAGGCGGCCGCCCGCGAGCGTCGGATGGCGATCGAGGCCGAACAGTTCCTGGACCCGGATTTCGATGGAAGGTCCCGAATCGGTGGAATAGTCGATGGGAACGCGGGTGCCGGTGGGGGCCGTGAAATGGGAGGGCAGCTGCCGCTCGATCTCGGCCCGCAGCGCATGGGGAATGAGCGGGTCGAGGTCGGCCGGCGCGAGTTCGGCAAGAGCCGTCTTGCCATGAAGGCCTGTCAGAAGGTCCCCGGGCGCAACGACGATCGGCCGGCCGAGGAATTGCGCGCGCTCGACAAGCGCGCGCTGTTCCCTTGACCACGGCAGGCGATCGACGGCGTGTTCGGCAAGCAGCCGCGCCGCCGCCTCGCCCGGCGGCACCGGAACCGGATCGTCGGCGAGAACCAGCGCACCGCAGGTGCGGCGGCGGCGAGCGCGTACGGCAGCAGCCGCCTCGTCCCAGTAGAGCACTGTTTCTGTTGCGATGTGCGAGGCAAGCAACATCTCGATGTCGTCGCGCACCAGCGCCGCGGCGGCGCGGATGCGGCCG
>DASZSH010000089.1:0-35864 GCA_035548755.1 Devosia sp. | reverse complement strand
CGTCGAGAACGCTGCCTTTGTCATCGACCTCTTCGATCTGGGCGGCGCCGACAAGCTCCGCGCCATCGATGTCAGGATCGAGAGCCTCGTCTCCTTTCCGGGCCATTGAGACCGAGCGTGAGGGCCACGATGCGGCGCGCGTCTCGGCCCACTCCCTGCACCATGCCCGAAGCCATCGAGGTCAGAAAGTGCTGGCCGAGGAAGAATAGCCCATCGACGCCTCTGGCGACGCCGCGATCATGATCGGGTTCGCCATTAGGGAGCGGCACCGGAAGATCGATCCAGTCGAGGCCGGCATCGTAGCCGACGCACCAGACGACGTTTTCAACCTCGAGCGGCATTCCGTCCTCGAGCGCAGGCGGGCCGTCGCGCACACACTCCAGGCGACCCACGCCTAGCGGCCGGGCACTTCGTCGACCTTGCGGCCCGAGGATCACGCGATGGGTCTAGGCGAGATCCTTTGCGATTTCCGCACCGGAGTTCGCAGCGCCCACCAGCAGCACGCGGCCGGGCGCGAGCTGTCCAGGGTTCCGTCCAACCGCCTGGCAGGCGGTGAATGCGACATAGGAAGCGCCCCGCTTTCGGCCAAGGGCACTGAGGCGATGACGCCGAAAGACGCTGATCGGCAGCGAAGGATGATCGGTCCGCTATCGGGGCGTGCAGGCCAGAACGGGCTTGTCCGGGGTGTAGAGCGTCAGCAGATCGCCGCCGGATTGGTCAAGCGTCACCAGCCCGTAGGTGATGCCCACCGTGGTCAGGTTGCCATCCAGAAATTTCACGCCATCCGATCCCATCTGCGCGTCACCGGTGCCGGAGGCGGGCGAACCGAAAGTTGCCGAGGCATAGCCGTAGCTACCCGCGAACACAGTCAGCAGCCCGGCCTTGGTGTTGTCGATGAGTGCGATGCAACCCCAGTTGCCTTCGGCTGGGCTGACGGTGACCGGCGCGCTTGCCGATGGCGGTCCCACGTCCTGATCCTGGGCGAGAGCCGGGACCGGCAGGAGGGGGAGAAGGAGTGCGGCAAGCAGGAGGCGCATCGGGTCATCCGGAACGGGCGAGCAATTTCCTCAAAAGCGGCACGCGGGTCAACGCTGACAGCAGCCGCAGCCCCAGCGGCATTCTGTAGTCTCTCAGCTTGCTGAAGCCCACCAGTTCGGAGTGATAGACGAGTTCACCACGCTGGTTCTTGGCTTCAATGGTGTTGAACAAGAGCCCCCAGCCAGGGATCGAGTTGGAGGGCCGCTTGCCCGTGACGACGAGCGTATAAGTCACCGTGTCGCCCGGTCGCACGGGGGCATTGAACTGCATGCTGTTGACCCCTGGAGAAGGCCCGGAAACGCCCGGTTCCTGCCCGAGGCCGCGCAGCCTTTCCTCTTCGGCGAACAAGGCATCGACCATGCGGCGGTGGCCGACCGACACGGTATGCCATCCCGAGGCCACCAGTCCGCCAAAATGGCTGAACTTGGCTGCTTCCGGGTCGACATGGAAATATTGTGGGTCGTAGAGCCTGCCAAAACGGATGATCTCGTCTTGCGTGAATACGTGGCTTCCGAGCGGAAACGGCTCTCCGACGACGATATCTTCGAACCATCGGGTCACGGATTCTCGGCCTCGATCAGGGGAGCGGATGGTTCGCGCAGCTCCACGAGGTTGGCGAGCCGAAGGCTCATCACCGGCTCGCCACGCTGGTTGCGTATATCGAAATCGAGAGTGACGATTCCCCGCTCCGGGTGGTGGCGCGAGCGGCGCAGGCCGGAGATGATTGCGGTGCCGCCGATCGCGTCATTCACCATCACGGGTTTCTTCCACTTGAGGTCAGAAAAGCCGAGCCCGCCCATGGCTGCCACGCCGCCCAGGAAGGCGTCGTCAAGCATGCGCAGGGACAAGGCTGCGGTCTGCCACCCCGAGGAGGCAAGCCCGCCCAGAAGCGAGGCCTTTGCCGCCTCTTCGTCGAGGTGGAACGGGAAGGGGTCGAACTCCTGTGCAAAAGTCACGATCATCTCGCGCGTGACCTTGGTCGGCCCAAGTGTGATCACTTCGCCGACGGTCAGGTCCTCAAAATGGCGGCGGTTGCGCGTGATCGGATTCATGCCAAGTTGACGTATACGTCAACGGATGTTGCAACCGCAAGCGACCGGCTAGTGCCGCGCTTCGAGCACCGCCGTGCCAGACACAGGATCCGTCACCCCGAGTCCGCCGCCCAAGTCTTCGAGGAGATCGCGGACCTGGTCGAGGCTGGCGATCATCTTCGGCCGCGCCGCAACGATATCCTCGAAGCTCTTCCACTTGCCGATGAAGCAGTAGGTTCGATCACCGGTCTTGATCAAGGCCGCATCCAGCCCGCCTGCAAGATTGCCGTCCAGCGACTCGCGCTGCAGCGCGACGAACCTGTCTTCCATGCCCGGTTTCACCCGGAAGCGCACGACATTGTAGGCCGTCATTTCCGATCTCCGTTGTCCGAAACAGTCTGACTTCGCGGCGCGGACTGTGGCGGGGATCGGCTGCCGCCGCAAGAGCGGCGGGGAGGAGGTCAGGTCAGGGAGACGAAGGCTCCGCCAACGGTCGCGCAATAGGCGGCCAGGGCCATCGAGAAAGCTCCGATCAGCCAGACAGGAATGCGGCGATCGGCATTGCCTGCGAAAACCGCGGTGCCGACGACGAGAAAGATGGCGCCGGCAAGGACGGCGAACAGCATGCCGACCCAGCCCAGGATCGAATTGGAAAGTGCGATGGCCAGGGGAGAAAGCAGCGCTGCCGCGACAAGCCAAAGCGTGCGGGCGGCGTGCCTGACCTTCCACAGCACTATGAGCGCCACGCCGGCGACGAGGCACACGAGGCCGGCAAGCGCGATGACGGGCAGGGCTCCGACGTCACCCCGAAATACAGCCATGGCGGCAATGAAGTATCCGGAGACGGCGCTCCACCAGGTTAGGGCCAGACCGGCCATCGTGAGTCTCCCAAGAAAGGGTGTTCCGGGTATCGGCGCGCAGGGCCAGAGGCAACCGCGCAATCTCAGTTGCAAATAGATTTTCCGATTAACACGCCCCGCCCGAGGGCGGCGCACGGGCCTCAGGTATTGAACTTGAACAGCATCACGTCGCCATCCTTGACGACATAGTCCTTACCTTCGTCGCGCGCCTTTCCGGCTTCCTTGGCGGCAACTTCGCCGCCAAGGGCGACATAGTCGTCATACGCGATGGTCTGGGCGCGGATGAAGCCGCGTTCGAAGTCGGTGTGAATGACGCCGGCCGCCTGCGGAGCCTTGTCGCCCTTGTGGATCGTCCAGGCCCGGGCCTCCTTCGGTCCGGCGGTGAAATAGGTCTGCAGCCCAAGCAGTTGGTACGCTTGGCGGATCAATCGATTCAACCCGGGCTCCTCGAGACCAAGCGTGGCAAGGTATTCGCGCTGCTCGCCGTCCGGGAGCTGGGCAAGCTGGCTTTCGATCTCGGCCGAAATGACGATGACCGCGGCGTCGTGCTGCCTGGCGTAGTCCTCAACCCTGCGGCTCATGTCGTTGCCTGTTGCCGCCGAGGCCTCGTCGACATTGCATACATAGAGCGCGGGCTTGCTGGTCAGCAGTTGCAGCTCGCCGAAAGCTTTCTCCTCGTCGGCCGAGCGCGTCACGAGCCGCGCGGACTTTCCCTCGCGCAAGAGCAGTAAAGCGCGGTCGATGAGATCGAGCGTGAGCCGCGCGTCCTTGTCGCCGCCTTTGGCCTTCTTCTCGACGCCCGTTCGGCGCTTTTCGAGGCTTTCGAGATCAGCAAGCATCAGCTCGGTCTCGACAACCTCGGCATCGGCGATGGGGTCCACCTTGTTTGCAACATGTATGATGTTTGGGTCGTCAAAGCAGCGCAGCACATAGGCGATCGCGTCGCATTCGCGGATATTGGCGAGGAACTGGTTGCCGAGCCCTTCGCCCTTGCTGGCGCCCTTCACCAGTCCGGCGATGTCGACAAAGCTGATCTTGGCCGGCACGATCTGGGCGGACTTGGCGATGGCCGCAAGCTTCTCGAGTCGCGCGTCGGGGACTGCAACCTCCCCCGTATTGGGTTCGATGGTGCAGAACGGAAAATTGGCCGCCTGCGCGTTGGCGGTACGGGTAAGGGCGTTGAACAGCGTCGACTAGCCGACGTTGGGCAGGCCGACGATCCCCATCTTGAGGGCCATGTACAGCTCCGGTGTTCGCTGCGCTGCACATCGGGGATGAGCGAAGCGAAGTCAATGTCGGGTGGGCGGAGGCTAGGGGTCCGTCTTCTTTCCCAGCACCTTGGCCAGCATTGCGGCCATGGGACCGGTCTCGGGCACTTTCGCCTGCGGCGCTTTCGGTCGGGCGGCGCGGATGTGGCTCTGGGCGGCAGCCGACTTCTTGCGCGTCGGATCGGGAGTGACCGGGCGTTCGGGCCGATCCGCGGCATCGCCCTGAACGGCGATGGCGAGTTTGTTCATGAGCGTGTTGTCGTCGCCCTTGACCAGCAGTTCCGCGTTGTCGGCGAGCGTGGTCAGGAGCGGTTCGAGCCAGTCGAGGTCGGCCTTGGAGAAGTCGCCGAGCACCCAGGGCATAACCCGGTCCTTGTGCCCGGGATGGCCGATGCCCAGCCGCACCCGCCGATAGTCCGTGCCGATGCGAGGATCGATCGAGCGCAGACCGTTATGCCCGCCATTGCCCCCACCGCGCTTGATGCGCGCCTTGCCTGGCAGCAGGTCGAGCTCGTCGTAGACAACGGTAATGTCGGTCGGCGGGATCTTGTAGAACTGCGCCGCGGCCTCGATGCTCTCGCCGGAGGAGTTCATCCAGGTCTGCGGCTTCAAGATCAGTACTTTTTCGCCGGCGATCGTGCCCTCGGCGACAAGTCCCTTGAACTTTTCGCGAAAGGGCGGAAAGCCGTTCCGCTTGGCTATTTCCTCGACCGCGAGGAAGCCGATGTTGTGACGGTTTCTGGCATGTTTGTCCCCGGGATTTCCGAGGCCGACGATCAACTGCATCGCCTCCCTCCGGGTTCAATGGTGCGGGGTGGCTGGTCGGGCCACCCCGCGCGCTTGTTACTTCTTGGCTGGCTGGCCGCCTGAGGGAGCGCCACCCTTGGCCGGGGCCGCACCGGCGGCAGGGGCAGCGGCACCGGCAGCGGGAGCAGCCCCAGCGGCGGCCGGTGCGGCCGCCTCGGCAGGAGCTGCCGCAGCAGCCTCGTCGGACTTCAGCGCCGAGGGAGCCGAGATCGTCGCGATGGTGAGATCCGTCTCGTGCGTGCGCACGGACGCGCCGGGGGGCAGGGTTATCGCCGAAAGGTGGATCGGGTCGCCGATTTCCTTGCCAGCGAGATCAACCGTGAGGGCCTCGGGGATCGCATCGGCCGGCACCGACAGCTCGAGCGTATGGTGCACGATGTTCAGCACGCCGCCCTTCTTGATGCCTGGGGCCTGGTCCTGGTTGATGAAATGGACAGCGACCTGCACGGTCAGCTTCGTATGAGCGCCCACGCGGAGGAAATCCACGTGCATCGCCTTGTCCTTGACCGGATCGAGCTGGTAGTCGCGCGGAATTACGCGATGCTTGGCCCCATCAACGTCCACGGTGATGACGTGGCTCAGGAAGCCGCCGGCATAGATGGATTTCATCGCCTCGTTGTACGAGATCGAGATGGGGAGGGGATCTTTCTTGTCGCCGTAGATCACGGCAGGAATCCAGCCTTCACGACGCAGTGCACGAGCGGCCCCCTTGCCCACCCCACTCCGCGCCTTGGCCTTCAGCTCTGTGGCAGCAGCCATGGAACGTATCCTTGGGTTGGTGCGATGCCTCGGCCGGGCCAGCCGGCCCAAAGCAACGCGCGCCCGTCCTCCAGGGGTGACGGGCGCTTCATGGCGCGGGTCTATAGAGGAACTGGCCGGAAGCGGCAAGAGTGTTAAGATTGGCGCCAAACTGGAGGAAATCCATGCCTCAGCTCACCGCCCGGCCGCAGCCGATCGAGCTCGATCCCAGCCGGACGGCCGTGGTTGTCGTCGACATGCAGAATGCCTTTGCCAGCCCGGGCGGGATGTTCGATCTCGCGGGGCACGATATTTCGGGTGCGCCGGGCGCCATCGCTGCAACCGGCCGCCTCCTCGCGGCGGCGCGAGCGGCAGGCGTGCCGGTCATCTATCTGCAGATGGGGTTCGCGCCCGATCTGGCCGATGCCGGCGATCCCGATTCCCCCGCCTATCACAAGGAGTTGGCCCTGATCCTCATGCGCGAGCGGCCGGCGCTACTCGGCAAGCTCCTCGTGCGCGGGACCTGGGACTGGCAGATCGTCGACGCCCTGCGTCCCGAGCCAAGTGACATCGTCCTCGCAAAGACCCGTTACGACGGCTTTACGCGCACCGGGCTTGACGCCCAGCTCAGGGCCCTGGGGGTGAGGAACCTTCTTTTTGCCGGCATTGCCACGAACATCTGTGTCGAGAGCACGGCGCGACACGCCTTCTTTCTTGAATACTGGCCAATCTTGGTCGAGGACGCGGTCAATGCCGCCGGTCCCGACTTTACGCGGCTGTCGAGCCTGTGGGCCTTTGAGAATGTCTTCGGTTGGGTCACGACCTCGGCCGCCGTTGCCGAAGCGCTGGGGCAAGGGGCTCGTGCGGCCGCCGAATAGGGTCAGGCCTCGGTGAGAGCCGCGCGCCGGGCGTTGAGGTAGGATCGTACGGCTTCGTCGGAGGTCAGACCGACGGCGACCGTGAAGGCTTCGCGGGCTTCGCCTCGCCGCCCCAGGCGAGCGAGCAAGTGGGCGCGCGCCGCCCAGTATGGCTGGTAGTCCCGCATCCGCCTGTCGTTCTCGAGCGGGGCGATCGCAGCGAGGGCCGCAGCGGCGCCTTCGACTTCGGCGACCGCTACCGCCCGGTTGAGACGCACGACCGGTGAGCCCGTCAATTCGAGCAGATGGTCGTAGAGTTCGACCACTGCCGGCCAGGTGGGGGCGCCGGTTGTCCGACGCGCCACATGCGCCGACTGGATTGCTGCCTCGAGCTGGTAGCGGCCGCTGGGGCCGCTTGCATTTGCCTCGTGCAATAGCCGTTCGGCCCGACTGATCTGCGAGTCGTCCCAGAGGGATACGTTCTGCTCCTCGAGCGGTACGTAAGCGCCGGAGTCGTCACGGCGCGCCCTTCGACGCGCCTCGGCGTAGAGCATCAACGCGAGCATGCCTTTTGCCTCCGGCTCGGCGGGCAGGAGCGACACCACGAGCTTGCCGAGCCAAAGGGCCTCATCGGCGATTTCGGGGACTCCGGCCTCGCCGATCTCGTTCCAGCCCTTGGCGTATGCGGCATAGATGGCGTCGAGCACCGATTGAAGTCGCTCGCTCAGCTCCTCCCGCTCAGGTACCGCAAAGGGGATGCCAGCATCACGGATGCGCGTCTTGGCGCGTACCAGGCGTTGACTCATCGTTGCCGGCGGAATGAGAAAGGCCGACGCGATCTCCTCGGCTGTCAAGCCAAGGATGGTTTGCAGGATCAGAGGCGCGCGCATGCCCTTGTCGATGGCCGGGTGGGCGCATGCGAACATGAGCGCGAGGCGTCGGTCCGGGATGTCGCCGGCGTCCAAGGCAGCGGCCTCAAGCTCGTCGGCCATGAGGGTCAGTTGCCCCTCTCCGGCCTGACGCGTCCTTTGCCGGCGCGCCATGTCGGTCTGTCTGCGGCGGGCGACGGTGAGCAGCCACGCGTCCGGGTTGTCGGGAACGCCGTCGAGCGGCCAGGTTCGCAGCGCCGCGGCGAAGGCCTCGCCGAGCGCGTCCTCGGCGCCAGCGACGTCTCGCGTACGGGCGGCGAGGAAGGCAACGAGGCGGCCATAGCTATCGCGCGCGACGCGCTCGGCGGCCCTGGCTGCCTCGCTGGCATGCGTCACTTCCAGTTGCCCTGCTGTTCGACGATCGGGCGAATCTCGATAGAACCGAACCGGCTTGAAGGGCAGCGTTTGGCCCAAGCGATCGCCCCATCGATATCGGGCGCTTCGACGAAGAAATACCCGGCGAATTGCTCCTTGGTGTCGGCATAGGGGCCGTCCAGCACGTCAGCCTTGCCGTTCTGCTGCCTTACAGTGGTTGCAGCGGAACTGGGCTGCAGGCGTTCGCCGGCGCTGTTGCCCGGGCCGGCCTTGCTCAGGGCTTCATTGAAGGCCCCATAGTCCGCCCAGAGCTCTTTCTGGTTGGCGGCAGCAAGGGCGGCTTCGTCATGATGGATCAAGAGCATGAAGCGCATGGTCAATCTCCTTGTTGAAGGGACCGTAAGGTCCCGATGCCGCAATGACGGCCCGGTGGCGGGGATTTCGACCGGTCCGCCGAAGAATCAGCGCGGCACGATCGGGCGGATTTCAATCGTTCCATATCTTGCCGCCGGACACCTCTCCGCATAGGCCACTGCCTCGGCGTCGTCTTTGCATTCGAGAATGAAATACCCCCCGACCTGCTCACGGGTGTCCGCATAGGGGCCGTCGATCACGCGGGTCTTGCCCTCGCGGACCGAAACACGCTTGCTGCGTTGGGTGGGGTAGAGCCGGTCGCCGCCTTTCATGACCCCCGCCTTGCGCAGCGCCTCAGCGTAAGCGGCGAATTCCCGATTTGGCTCGATTCCGGGGTCCGTATTGAAGCGGGATTCGTCCCCAATAATAAGCATCATGTACTGCATCTCTTGTCTCCGTCATCCTTGGGGACTGCCCAGCAGGGCCATGACCGCAGCTGGCGAGGATTTTCGACGTTTGGGCGGCGATTTCAGGCGCCGTCGCTGACCTCTCGGATTTCCACGTGTCCCCAGATTGCGGCGGGGCATCTGGCTGCCCAGTTCTGGGCCTCGGCAAGGCTTCCGGCGCGGATCAGGTAGTAGCCTCCGAGCTGTTCCCGTGTTTCGGCGAATGGGCCATTGTGGACCTGCATGCTGCCATCCCGGTCGAGATTGACGATCGAGGCCGAGGTCGAAAGCCCGAGCGCGCCATGGGCAATATGCGCTCCCGCCTTGTCGAGGGCGTCCTTGTAAGCATGCATCTTCTCCATCCACTGCGCCATCGCCTCTTTGGGCAAGGCCATGCCAGCCTTCTCGTCGGCATGCAGCAGCAGCATGTACTGGGGCATGAGAGGTCTCCTTGCGTTCATCAGCCATTGCTCACGGCAATGTCGCGCGACAATGGCCGATTTCGACAGTGGCGGTGAGTCTCGCGCCTAGGCCTGCGCGCGGTGTTCGCCCCTTGCTGCGGTCCAGACCTCTCGGGCCGCATCGATGTTCATGATCGCGATGCCGATACCCACGACGATATCGGGCCAGACCGAATGGCTCCAGGCGGTCGCAAGGCCGGCGGCGATGATGGCCAGATTGGCGAGCGCATCATTGCGCGCCGAAAGGAAAGCAGCGCGCATGAGGCTGCCCCCGGCATTTCGGAAACGCGCCAGCAGCAGCGCGCAAGAAAGGTTTACGGCGAGTGCGCCTGCGCCCGTCGCCGAGAGCGCGAACGGTTCAGGCGCGCTCGGCGCAGCGAACTTCTGCCAAAGCGCCCAGAGCATCCCGAGCGCCGGAACCAGCAGGATGCCGGCTAGCGCCATGCCGAGCCGGGCCCGAGCGAGGGCCGACCAGCCCAGAGCGAGTGCGATCAAGAGGTTGACCGACGCGTCTTCGAGGAAGTCGACACTATCGGCGAAGAGCGATACCGAACCGATGGCGACGCCGACCGAGAATTCGATGCCGAAATAGGCAAGGTTGAGCAATGCCACGACCAGAACAACGCGCCGGAGGGCAGCTTCGTCCGCACCGGTCATAGCGCCGTTTCCGTTTCTTTCTCCGGTCAGTCGAGCAGGCTCGAAACGCTCTGCTCGCTCGCCGTGCGGGCAATCGCCTCTCCGATCAGGGGGGCGATGGTGATGCGGCGAATGTTCTTGGCGGCTTTGACGGCATCGGTTTCGGCGATCGAGTCCGTGATCACCAGCTCTCGAAGTTTGCTGGAGGCGACGCGTTCGGCCGCGCCGTTCGACAGCACGCCATGTGTCACATAGGCCGAGACCGAAGTCGCGCCGGCCTTGAGAAGCGCATCGGCGGCGTTGACCAATGTCCCGCCGGAGTCGGCGATGTCGTCAATGAGGATGCAGTCCTTGCCACCCACTTCGCCGATGATGTTCATCACTTCGCTTACACCAGCACGTGGGCGGCGCTTGTCGACAATAGCGAGGTCCGCGCCGATGCGTTGCGCGGTTGCGCGGGCCCGGCCGACGCCGCCGACATCTGGCGATACGATCATGAGATTGTCGGCCTTGTAGATCTTTCGGATGTCGCGAACCATCACGGGCGCGCCATAGAGATTGTCTGTGGGGATGTCGAAGAAGCCCTGGATTTGCGCGGCGTGCAGGTCGAGCGTGATCACCCGGTTTATGCCGGCGGTCGTGATGAGATTGGCGACGAGCTTGGCCGAGATCGGTGTGCGAGATGCCGATTTCCGATCCTGCCTGGCGTAGCCGAAATAGGGGATAACCGCGGTGATCCGCCGCGCCGAGGAGCGGTGCAGAGCATCGGCGATGATCAAAAGTTCCATCAGATTGTCGTTGGCAGGAAACGACGTCGACTGCAGAATGAAGACGTCCTCGCCGCGCACGTTTTCGTGGATTTCCACGAAAATTTCGTTGTCGTTGAACCTTCGGACTGTGCAGTCGGTGAGCGGCAGCTCGAGATAGTCGGAAACAGCCGAGGCCAGCGCGGGGTTGGAGTTGCCGGTGACCAGTTTCATGGTGCCATGCCCCCTGCCGTCGGATGCGGGCTCTTTATAGTGCTCGCGGCGAGCGCGCAATGCGCCTTATGACGGAAAGATGAAGGCGGTTTCAACGCAGGCCGATAATCGAGATTTGCCGCCCAGTGCCGGTGCCATGGTGGGTGGCGTAGCGGTGCGAGAAGAAGCGGGCCGGGTCGGCGTAGGTGCACAGGCTGAGGTCGCTGACGAGCCCCACGCCGGCGCCGAAGAGTTGTTCCATCAGCAGCCCGGGGATGTCGAAATGCTCGCGGGTCTTGCCGGGCGGCACCACGATGTGACTCTGGGCGGTCGCGTCCAGCGCGACAATGGCCTGGGCGGTTTGGGGGCCGATCTCGTAGTTCGGTCCGGAAATGGTCGGGCCGATGGCGGCGCGGATGTTGGCGGCCGTGGCGCCGAGGCCAATCATAGCCTCGACTGTCTTGCGTACGATGCCGCCCGCGGCGCCTTTCCAGCCGGCGTGGGCCGCCCCGATCACCCCCGCCTTGGGGTCGGCGAGCAGTACCGGCGCGCAGTCAGCCGTCAGGATGCCGAGCAATAGATCGCGACGGCTGGTGACCATCGCGTCGGCCTCGATGACGCCGGCCGGGCGTTCGGCGAGCGTCACCACGCGCGTTGAATGCACCTGCCGGAGCACCACGAGGTCCCGGATGCCGCGTCCGCCCATGGCAAATGCGGCGCTCGAGCGGTTGGAGACCACAAGGTCGGGATTGTCTCCGACGTTGATCGACATGTTGTTGCCGGCGAGGTCGCCTTGCGAACGCCCGCCCTCTCGGCCGAAGAAGCCGTGGTGCAGCGGTGCGTCGGACAGCACCTTGCTGATCGAGTAGGGGGCGCCCATCAGAATCCCGCCGGCCGGAGGCCGGGGCTGTGCGCGCAGAACGCCTTGAACAGCGTCCCCATCTGGGCCGGACTGGTGAGACGTTCAACGGCGCGCGCGATGTTAGCGGCTTCCCCCGGATTGGCGCGCGCCAACACCTTCGCACGTTCGCCAAGCCCCAGCTTGAGCAACCAGTCGCCCTGGCGCGCGAGCGGGGCTACGGCTAGTCCGGCGGCTCTTGCCGCCTGTCCCAGCACGCCAAAGTTCACATGAGCCGAGATGTCCGTCTCGCCCGGCGCGTCAAGCGGGTCAGCAAAGGCATGAGCTTTGACCGCCTGCAGCGTTTCCCCCGTCTGCGTCTCGGGGTATCCGTAGTCGATCGCGAGGATCGCGCCACCCTGCACGGCGACCTTTCGGGCGAGGCGCTGCATCGTCTCTGCGGCCGCGGCCGAAAGCTCCAGTACTTCGCCCGAATGCGCTCCGCGGACTTCCGGCGGGGCCGCCGACTCGGCGATCGGGGTCGGCGAAAGGCCGAAAGCGCGCACGCCGTCGCGAAGTCCGACAAGCCGCTCGTGCCAGCCGTCGTCCGTGCGTACATACTGGCGGATCGGTAGCGCGTCGAAGAACTCGTTGGCGACAACGAACAGGGGATCTTCGCTCACAGCGTCGATTTCGCTCGCCCAGTAGGGCGAGTAGCGGCCAAGGCGCTTTTCCTGCTCGCCTTTGAGCAGATGGTTGGTCTCGTAGAGCTGCAGATGCAGGGCGTTCTCGAAGCCTTCGGCGCGGCTTGCGGCGCGCAAAGCATCCTGCATCAGCGTGCCACGTCCGGGCCCCAGCTCGAGCAGCGTGATGCTCTTGGGTTCACCCATCTGCTGCCAGAGATTGACCACAAAGAACCCGATGAGCTCGCCGAACATCTGGCTAACCTCGGGCGCAGTGATGAAGTCCCCTTGCGCGCCGATCGGACGGCCGGCGGCGTAGTAGCCGTGGCGGGGGTGGCTGAGGCACAGCCCCATGTAGGTCGCAATCGACATCGGACCGGTCGCGCGGATCTGCGCGTCGATCTGTTCGCCCAAGGTGAGTGAACTGTCAGCCACGGGGACGGGCCATGGCGTAGCCGACCAACGCCAGGCCGGCGATGAGGACGGGCAGACTCAGCACCTGCCCCATGGTGAGCCAGCCCGTGCCGAGAAGGTAGCCGAGCTGGACATCAGGGAGGCGCACGAACTCCACAAGGATACGGCTCAGCGCATAGCCGATGCCGAAGATACCGCCTGTGAGGCCCGGCCGCTTCAACCAGCCGAGCCAGCGCGTGCCTGCGAAGATGATAGCGAACAGCACCACGCCCTCGAGGCCCGCCTCGTATAGCTGGCTTGGATGCCGGGGCACACCTTCAGGATCGGTGGGAAAGACCACGCCCCACGGCAGGTTCGTGGGTGCGCCGTAGAGCTCGCCATTGATGAAGTTGGCGATACGGCCGAGGAACAGTCCGATGGTGCCGATCGCGCCCAGGAGGTCGAAGCTCGACAGAATGTTGCCACCCTTGCCGCGCGTGAAGAGCGCCATCGCGATGAGAATGCCGGCAAGTCCGCCGTGAAAGCTCATGCCTCCGTCCCAGAGCGCAACGATCTCGGCGGGATGCTGGGCGTAGTAAGGAAGATTGTAGAAGAGCACATAGCCGGTCCGGCCACCGACGACGATGCCGATCACCGCCCAAAATGCGAAGTCCCATATGGCCGCCGGCTCGAACGGCGGACGGTCGCCGGCCCAGAGGTTCCTGCGCCCGAGCAGGTTCGTTGCGTACCAGGCTCCGAGAAAAACGCCCGCGAGATAAGCCAGCGCGTACCAGCGGATAGCGAGGGGCCCGAGCTGCAGAGCGATCGGCGAGATATCGGGGAATGGCATGGGTGCGACCTTGTAGGTGAGCCGGCAGACTGGTCAAGCCGGGTTCGGGGCCGTAAATAGGGGCACCGGTACGACGGAGGCGTGAGATGACGCAGGCCAGCAGCAGGCTGCTCGACAATGTCGGGCGCATGATGAACGACGCGGCGGGCATCGCCGAGGGCATGCGGCGTGAGATCGAGAGCATGGTGCGAGCGCAGGCCGAGCGCTTCGTGATGGACATGAATCTCGTCAAGCGCGAGGACTATGACGCTTTGCGCGAGCTGGTCCAGACGCAGAGCGCCGAACTCAGGACGCTCAAGGCCGAGGTTGCCGCCCTCAAAGCCGGCGCATCGGCGGGCAGCGGCGCTTCCTCGGGCGCCGGAGAGACCCCGAAGGCGCCGTGAAGGTCGCCATTATTTCGGACATTCACGGCAACCGCCTCGCCCTCGAGGCGGTGCTCGACGATATTGCGCGCCAGAAAGTGGACGGGACTCTTAACCTCGGCGATCTCGTGAGCGGCCCGATGGAGCCCAACTGGACGGCCGATATCCTCATGGACCTCGATATTCCCACGGTGCGCGGCAATCACGAACGTATGCTGATCGACCATCCGCCCGACGCGCTGGGTCCGGTCGACCGGTTCGCCCAGGAGCAGATGGAGGCAAGGCACCGGGCCTGGATCAATTCTCTCCCACCGACGATGGCACTGCTCGATGATGTCTTTCTGTGCCACGGCACCCCGACATCGGACGACGAGACCTGGCTCGACAATTTCTGGGACGGTCGCAAGGTCACCATGCCCGACGAGGCGGCTGTCGCCGCCAAGGCCGAGGGACTCGACTTTCCCGTGCTGCTTTGCGGTCACACCCACATTCCGCGCGCCGTGCGGCTGCGCGACGGGCGGCTGATCCTCAATCCCGGTAGCGTGGGGCTGCAGTTCAACCACGGTTCGCCGGATGCGCGCTATGCCACAATCGAGCAGCGCGATGACGGACGCTACTATCCGTCCTTTCACGTCGTCCCTTACGACCACTTTGCGGCCGCCCGCCAGGCGGCTGCCAACGGCTTCCCGCAGTGGCGCGACGCGCTGGTGACCGGCTGGGTAGGGGCCGACGGGCTCTTTTGACCGAGCCTTCAAGCCGGTGTCGCATTGTGACACCAAATTCATGGGCGAATGGGGGCGTGGTTAAGGTGTTCTTAACAACCCAAGCGGGATCATCCACAGAAGAAAGCCGCGATGGCGCGTTCGGGGGATTCCCCTTGGCCGCTTCACTGCCTAGGTTGATCCCAAGGCACGATTCGTAGGCGATCCGCGTGCGCTAAGTTCCTTTGAGTAAAGCGTTTTTCACTCACGCTCACCGGCGGGAACCCCATGACCCATCTCCTCGAACTCGAGCCCGATCGCACCGTCCACCCGGTCGACATCATCGAGCACATCGCCGCCATCAACGACTGGAACTTCGAACGCCAGGACACCGATGAGATTTCGATCTCTGTGCGCGGGGCCTGGAGCGACTACCACGTCTCCTTCAACTGGATGGAAGATCTCGAGAGCCTCCACATCGCGTCAGCGTTCGACCTAAAGGTGCCGGAGGCACGCCGGTCCGAGGTCAAACAGCTGATCGCGCTCGTCAACGAGCAGTTGTGGATCGGACATTTCGACATCTGGAACCATGAAGGTGTCATTCTCTTCCGCAACTCGCACATGCTCACCGGCGGGGCGGATGTGACGCCACAGCAGTGCGAGGCCCTTCTGCGGTCAGCGACCGAGAGCTGCGATCTCTACTACCAAGCCTTCCAGTTTGTGGTTTGGGCCGGCAAGACCGCATCGGAGGCGCTTGAGAGCGTGTTGTTCGAGACGGTCGGAGAAGCGTGAGCGACAGAAGCCTCGCCGAGGTCGGCCCGGTCGTTCTGGTCGGCGCTGGAAAAATGGGGCTGGCGCTTGCCCGTGGCTGGATTGCGGGCGGACTGCCGCCGGCCCAGTTGGTGCTGGTCGATCCATTTGCCGGCGAACCCGCTCAGAAATTCGCCTCGGAGCACGGTATACGGTTGCTCAAGTCCACCGAGCACGTGCTGACCCATGTGCTCGTGCTTGCCGTCAAGCCGCAGACGATGGCCGAAGTGATGAGGCAGGTGGCTCATTCGGTCGGCAAGCAAACACTTGTTGTCTCGATCGCTGCGGGAATTGGGCTGAGGACGCTGCAGAACGGCCTGGGGACATCACGGATCGTCCGCTGCATGCCCAACACCCCCGCGCAGGTCGGCAAGGGGATCACCGGCGCGGTCGGGCTCGAGATTTCTGAGGCCGACCGGCGGCTGGTCGATGCCCTGCTCGGCGCGGCGGGCGAGGTCGTGTGGTTCGCCGAGGAGAGCAAGCTCGACGCGGTCACCGCTGTGTCCGGGTCGGGGCCGGCTTATGTGTTCTACATGGTCGAAGCCTTGGCCGTGGCCGGCATGCGGCAGGGACTCGATCCGGGCCAGGCGATGCAGCTCGCCCGACAGACCGTGATCGGCGCGGCGGCGCTCATGGAGGCCGATCCGCAGTCCGTTTCGATCCTGAGAGAGAACGTCACCTCGCCCAAGGGGACGACAGCCGCCGCGCTGGCAGTGCTGATGGCCCCAGACGGACTTGAAATGCTGATGGACCGCGCAGTGCTCGCCGCCCGGCTCCGCTCGGAAGAGCTGGGCCGTGGCTGAGCAGGTCACCTATGACCAGTTCGTTGCCGTAGATATCCGCGTCGGCACGGTCGTCGAGGCGCGGCCATTTCCCGAGGCGCGCAAACCTGCCTTCATTCTCCTGATTGATTTTGGCCCCGATATCGGAATCAAGAAGTCCTCCGCCCAGATCACCGTGCGCTATACGCCCGAGGCCCTGGTGGGCCGGCAGGTTCTTGCCGTCGTCAACTTTCCTCCGCGCCAGATCGGTCCAGTACGGTCGGAGGTGCTGACCCTTGGGTTCGAGGATGTCGATGGCGCAATTGTCCTGGCAAAGCCGGACAGCCCCGTCGCGAACGGCAAGAAACTCCTGTAGCCAAGCCTGCAAAGGCGTTCTTCCCGCGTTCAGCTTGGACGGGGTACCAGAGGACGGTCAGTCCCTCAAAGCCCAGGACATCCAGATGAAACTCATCGCTCTCGCCGTCTTTACCGCAGGTTCCCTGGTTGCACTGCCCGGGGCCGCCATGGCCGCCTCATGCTATGACCTTTGGTATGCCCGTAACGCCATTTACGATGGCGAGGGATATTGCTTCTCGAGCGAGCTCGGCATGGAAACGTTCGACAATGACGACTGCTGGACGACGCACCCGCATCTCACCAAGAGCGAGAAAAAGCAGGTCGCCCTGATCAAGGCCGAGGAAGAGGCGAAACACTGCCACGTCAACTAGGACGTGGTTCTGGTCAGCCCGACAGGTCCTCCGTCAGCTTCAGCCGGTCGAGCGTGGGGCGATCGCCTGGTTCCACCATGCCGACGAAGAATCTGAGCACCGTACGCTTCCCGTCGGGCGGCAGGGCTGCGATCGCGGCCTCGATGCGGCTAGTCTGGGTCGCCGATAGTACCTCGAAGAAGCGGCGACCCTTGTCGGTGGCGTAAAGCAGGCGTTGACGGCGGTCGGCGTCGCCGGTCTTCTGTTCAATATAGCCGTTGTCGATGAGCTGGCGGAGCACCCGAGCCAGGCTCTGCTTGGTGATTCTGAGGATGTCGAGCAGATCGGCGACCGGCATGCCGGGCTTGAGGTTCACGAAGTAGAGAACACGGTGGTGCGCGCGGCCAAACCCCTGCCGCTCGAGGAGCGCGTCTGCGTCTCCCACGAAGTCCCGATAAGCGAAGTAGAACAGGCCCATGACGTCAAGCGGCATGGCGTCAGGCGCGGATCTTCCCGAATTTATGT
This sequence comes from Devosia sp., assembly GCA_035548755.1. Classification (GTDB taxonomy): domain Bacteria; phylum Pseudomonadota; class Alphaproteobacteria; order Rhizobiales; family Devosiaceae; genus Devosia_A. Next base: position 18,535 of record DASZSH010000089.1, on the reverse strand, counting down.
CAGCACTATTGACATTTATTTTTTCGGGTGCCATCTTCGGTCCATTGAGCCTGCTGCGATGGGTTATCCCAAGCGGTCCCGGTTTGCCAAGGTCGGGGCCCAGGGTGCAAGATCGTAGTCGGCGTGCGACGGCCGGCGAGGGCCGACAGGGAAGGTGGAGGCGACAATGGCACTACCCATGGACCAGCGCGAGGGCTGGATCTGGTTCGACGGCGAGCTCAAGCCATGGAAGGACGCCAAGATTCATGTGCTCACGCACGGGCTTCACTATGCGAGCACTGTGTTCGAGGGTCAGCGCGCCTATGGCGGCGAAGTGTTCAAGCTGCGCGAACACACCAACCGGCTCATCAATTCGGGCAGGCTGCTTGACTTCACCATTCCCTATTCGGCCGACGAGATCGACGCCGCCTGCCGGCTGGTGCTCGAAAAGAACAATCTTGCGGACGCCTATATGCGGCCCGTCGCATGGCGAGGCTCGGAAGAACTGTCGGTTCCGGGACGCAACAACAAGGTTCACCTCGCCATCGCCGCCTGGGTGTGGCCCTCCTACTTCTCGGTCGAGGAGAAGCTCAAGGGTATCCGCCTCGAGTGGAGCAAGTGGAAGCGTCCGAGCCCCGAAACGATCCCATCGCACGCCAAGGCCGCCGGTCTCTATATGATCTGTACGCTGAGCAAGGACGCGGCGATGGCCAACGGCTTTGCCGACGCGCTTATGCTCGATTATCGCGGCTATGTCGCCGAGGCGACGGGAGCCAATGTCTTCTTCATCAAGGGCGAGGACATTGTTACGCCCCTGCCGGACTGCTTTCTCAACGGCATTACACGGCAGACGGTGATTGCACTCGCCAAGGAGAACGGCTTCAAGGTCACCGAACGGCACATGAAGCCCGAGGAGCTCGCCAATTTCGACGAGTGCTTCCTTACCGGCACCGCAGCCGAAATCACGCCGGTGTCGCTGGTTGGCGAGTACAAGTTCAAGCCGGGCAGGGGCTGCGAGGCGCTGATCAACGCCTTCAACGCGGCGGTGACCCCCAAGAAGGTTGCCGCGGAGTAGAGCCGCGTTTCAGCAACGACGGCCCATCGCAGGCGACGACCGCCGGCCGTCAAGCCGGCGTCGCCGTGCCATCGGGATAGACGGCCGGCCCCTTGAGTTCGAGCTTGTTGCCCCAAGGGTCCCGTATGTAAAACGAGTTGCCCATGCCGCGCGCGCCGCCATGGAATGCCTCGCGCTCGAGGGCGACGTTGTGCGCCGCAAGATGCTCGCGCATCTCGCCGGGGTCGAAAGGGCTGAGCGCGATGCAGACGTGGTCGACGTTGCGGCCGCCGCTGACTGGTGGAACGGCACTTCGTGCACCCGGTTTGGTGATGTCCCACAGCACGATCAGCGCAGCGCCGCACCAGAGCTGCTCCATGCCGAGCGCCGGGTATGAATAGCCGTGCTGGCAGCCAAGCACATCGCCGTACCACCTTACGGCGCGATCAAGATCGTCGACCAGGAATACGACATGGTCGATCCCGACCAGCGAAAAGGGCGGAGTGTTCATCTCGGCGCTATCCTAATTCCAGCGAGCCTTGGCCCGGTCGTCGGCCGGATCGTGTTCGATCCAGCGCTCGCCTTTCGGGCTGGCCTCCTTCTTCCAGAAGGGGGCATCGGTCTTGAGATAGTCCATCAGGAACTGCGCACCCTCGAACGCCGCCTGCCGATGCGGCGCGAGTGTCATGACCTGCACGATCGGCTCGCCCGGGCGCAGCACGCCATAGCGATGGATGACCGTGACACGCATCAGCCCAAAGCGCGCGATAGCCCTCGCTGCGATCGCGCCGATCTCCTTGATCGCCAGCTCGGGGTAGCACTCGAGCGTGAGCGTTGTGATCGGATCGCGGACGTCGGAACGGACCAAGCCGGTGAAGGTTACGGCGGCTCCTGCTCCCTGAGCAGCAGCAAGAAAAGTGTTGGTCTCGACCCCTGGGTCGAATGGCTCAGTCTGGATGCGCACCGCCATGCTAGCCGCCGGTCATGGGCGGAAAGAGAGCCACCACCTTGGCCCCCGAGATCGAAGCGTCGTGCGCGACGATCTTTGCATCGACCGCTGCCCGAATGATTTCGGACCGCTGCATGGCAAGATCGGCTGCTTCGTCCCGTGTGCGCAGCCAGCCGATGAGGTCGGCAACCGTCTGCACTTCGGGCGGCGGGGAGACGTCTTCTTCGCCTCGATCAAGGCGTTCGCGCAACCAGGCGAAGTAGAGAATTTTCATTGCGCGGAGGTTCCCTCAAAGTGCGGCCACACAGACATCAAGTACTGCCAGCCGGTCCAAACCGTCAGGATACCGGCAACCCACAGCAAAGCGCTCGAGATCAGGCCGAAATCCGGGAGCAGGCCATCAACGATGACGAAGAACAGCGCCACCAGCTGAACGGTGGTCTTCCACTTGGCGAGAAAGGTGACCGGCACCGCGATGTCGCGCTTCCCCATGAATTCGCGCAGGCCGGAAATGAAAATCTCGCGAAACAGGATCGCGAGGGCGGGAATCAGGTCGAGCCCGGAGAAATCGCGGGTGAAGGCGAAGGTCACGATCAGCAGTCCGACCAGCAGCTTGTCAGCGATCGGGTCGAGCATCTTGCCAAGGTCCGACTGCATGTTCATGCGACGCGCAAGGAAGCCGTCAAGCCAATCGGTGACGGCGGCGGCGACGTAGAGCACCAGGGCGAGCCAGCGAAGGGGCGAGGGGCCCAGGGCGAGCAGCAGGCAAATAACCGGCACCGCAGCAATGCGGGCGAAGGTCAACTGGTTGGGCAACTGCCGCAGTGGTGCTGGAAGGTCCATGGCGGGTCGAGGGAACCCGAAGGCGACGCCCGGGTCAAGCGACCCGTTGCGCCGCCTCGCGGCGAGCCGCCACGGATTGGGCGAGTGCTTCGAGAACCGTCACTGTCGTTTCCCAGCCGATACATGCGTCGGTGATCGACTGGCCGTAGGTCAGCGGCCGGCCCGGCACAAGGTCCTGGCGGCCGGCAACGAGGTTGCTCTCGATCATCACCCCGACGATCCGCCGATCGCCGCCGGCGACCTGGGCCCCTACATCCGCCAAAACGAGCGGCTGGTTCTCCGGCTTTTTCGAGGAGTTGGCGTGACTCGCATCGATCATAACGGCTGGACGGAGCCCGGCCCGGATCGTTTCGGCGCAGGCGATCTCGACACTTTCGGCGTCGAAGTTCGGCACCTTCCCGCCGCGCAGGATGATGTGGCAGTCCTCGTTACCGGACGTCGAAGCGATGGCCGAGCGCCCATCCTTTGTGACGGCCAGGAAATGGTGCGGCTGACTGGCCGACTTCACGGCGTCTATAGCGATCTTCACGTTGCCATCCGTCCCATTCTTGAAGCCAACCGGACAGCTCAGTCCCGAGGCGAGTTCGCGATGCACCTGGCTTTCGGTGGTACGAGCGCCGATGGCGCCCCAGCTCACGAGGTCGGCGAAGTACTGGGGCGTCGTCATGTCGAGGAATTCGCAGCCGGCCGGCAGTCCCAGCTCGCCGATGTCGAGTAGGAGCTCGCGTGCAATCCTGAGGCCGGTGTCGATATGAAAGCTGCCGTCGAGGTCGGGGTCGTTGATGAGGCCCTTCCAGCCCACCGTCGTGCGAGGCTTTTCGAAATAGACGCGCATGATGATTTCGAGGCGGTCCGCAAGCCTATTGCGAACCTCCGCCAGCCGTCGCGCGTAGTCGAGTGCGGCGACGGGGTCGTGGATCGAGCAGGGACCGACGACCACCGCAAGCCGGTCGTCGCTGCCGTGCAGGATGTTGTGAAGGGCGTGGCGTGTCGCAATGACGGTTCGGGTTGCCCGGTCGGTGCGCGGAAACTCCCGCATCACCTCTGCAGGCGTTCGGAGTTCGCTGATGGCGACAATTCGCAGGTCGTCGGTGGATTTGAGCATCTTGCGGTCCTCTGGGTGGTTCGGACCGGCGACAAAAAAGCCGCCAGTCGCTGGCGGCTTTTCGGGGTAACTGTGCGGTTCGATCGTATCAGGTCGAATGCGCCCCTCCGGCTGCCAGCGGGCATCGGCTGCTAAAGTACCAATACGAATAGCTGGCGCGGACAAGGGTCATGCCCACAGTGTTAGCTCAGAGGCGCAGGCTTGTCACTGGCCTTCCTGAGGCGCGTTTGCGGCCGCCTCGATCGTCTTGAAAATACGGATCGCCGTTTCGACGTCCTCACGCGGAACGTCGGCAAAAATCCTGAGTCTCAGTGCGGTTAGCACCTGGCTGACTTCGGCAACGACCTGGCGGCCTTTGTCGGTCAGGTTCACGGCGTTCGCCCGTCGGTCATTGGGGTCGGGACGCCGCGTGATCAGTCCTGATGCCTGGAGCTCGTCGAGAAGGCGAACGAGCGAGGCGCCCTCGATGCCGACAGCGTCGGCAAGAACAGTCTGGCGAACGTCGTCGCCCAGGCGCGCGATCCACAGCAAAGGCGAAGAGGCGGCTTCGGATACACCGTGCTCTGAAGCGGCCTGCCGGGCCATCTTGCGCCATAGCCGACCGGCAAGCAGGAGGTCCCGGGTCAGATCGCGGAGCAGGTATGCATCATCCGGCGTTGCCAATTGTTAGCATCCTAACTATATGCTGCGTCACGAAGCGGTGCGACCGCCTGCCTGGATACGTTCCTTATGCCCACGGAAATGAACAATCACAAATGGATGGTGCTGAGCAACACGACGCTTGGCATGCTGGCCGCCACTATAAACGCTTCGATCGTCCTGATCAGCCTGCCGGCTATCTTCCGAGGAATCGGGCTCAAACCGCTCGATCCGGGCAACACGAACATCCTGCTCTGGACCATCATGGGCTATATGGTTGTCACCTCCGTGCTGGTGGTGAGTTTCGGGCGGCTGGGCGACATGTTCGGGCGGGCCCGCATCTACAACCTCGGCTTCCTGATCTTCACGCTCGCCTCGATAGCGCTGAGTTTCATGCCGACGGGCGACGCTGGCGCTTTGTTCCTGGTGGGCCTGCGCGTGGTGCAGGGGATCGGAGGCGCCATGTTAACGGCAACGTCGACGGCGATCCTGATCGACGTCTTCCCGCCCAGCCAGCGCGGCCTCGCCTTGGGCATCAACATCATGGCGGCGATCGTCGGACAGTTCCTCGGGCTCGTTCTGGGGGGACTGCTCGCAGACTGGGATTGGCGCTTGATCTTCTGGATCAACGTTCCGGTCGGAGTCGTCGGCACGATCTGGGCCTATTTGAGCCTCAGAGATGTCGGGGTCGATCGCAGGCATGGCAAGCTCGACTGGTCGGGCAATGTCACCTTTGCACTCGGACTGATCCTGGTACTGGTCGGCATCAACGATGGGATTCAACCCTATGGCACGGATCTGATGGCATGGGGGAGTCCGCGAGTGCTCGGCGAGATCGCGATCGGTCTTGGCTTCCTTATCGCTTTCCTCATCATCGAAACGCGCGTCCAAACGCCAATGCTTGACCTCAGACTGTTTCGCATCCGGCCCTTCACAACCGGCGTGCTCGCAACGATGCTGGGGTCGATCGGCCGGGGCGGACTGCAGTTCATGCTGATCGTCTGGCTGCAGGGTATCTGGCTGCCGCTTCATGGCTACAGCTTTGAATCCACCCCGCTCTGGGCCGGTATCTTCATGTTGCCGCTTACTGTGGGGGTACTGCTCATCGGTCCAATTTCGGGCTGGCTCAGCGATCGCTTCGGGCCACGGCTCTTTGCGGCGGGCGGAATGGCGCTGGGCGCGGCAACGTTCCTGGGGCTGATGCTGCTCAAGGCCGATTTCGACTACTGGATGTTTGCCGGTCTGCTTTTTCTCAACGGCGTGGGTTCGGGCCTATTTTCCGCTCCGAACGGCACGCAGACGATGAACGCGGTCCCGGCTGCCGAACGCGGCCAGGCGTCGGGGATTCGCGCAACGGCCATGAATTCCGGTCAAGTGCTGTCGATCGGCGTGTTCTTCACGCTGATGATCATCGGCCTCGCCATCAGCCTGCCGGCGGCAATGCAGTCGCAGCTGGTCGCCCAAGGCCTGCCGCAGGCTGTCGCGGCGCAGGTCGCGAGCGCGCCCCCTGTCGCCAGCCTCTTTGCCGCGTTTCTGGGCTACAATCCGATGGGCGAGCTGATCCCGCATGCGGCGCTGGCCGCGCTCACGCCCGCGCAGCAGGCAGTCATCACTGGACCCGCCTTCTTCCCGCAGCTTCTATCGGGACCGTTCATGGTCGGCATCAAGATCGCCTTCACCATCTCGCTGGTTCTCTATCTGGGGGCCGCGCTGGCCTCGTGGCTGGGCGCCGCGGTCCGCAAGGAGCCCGCGGTGCAAGGTGTTCCGGCCGAGTGAATTAGGGCCGCATCGTCGCCCGTCAGCTGCGGTTAAAATGATCGTAGACGAGCTGCGCCATCGCATTGGAAATGCCGGGAATTGCTGCAAGATCGGCAAGCGAGGCCCGGCTCACGGCCTTGGCCGATCCGAAATGCTGCAGCAGGGCCCGCTTGCGGGCAGGGCCGATGCCTTCGATTTCATCGAGCGGATTCTTGACGATATCCTTCTTGCGTCTTGCCCGGTGGGTGCCGATCGCAAAGCGATGCGCTTCATCCCGCAGGCGCTGCACGTAGTAAAGCACAGGATCGCGGTGCGGCAACATGAAGGGCTCCTTGCCTTCCATAAAGAACTTCTCGCGGCCGGCGTCGCGCTCCTCGCCCTTGGCGATCCCTATGAAAGTGACCTCGCGCGGCAGGTCCAGGCCCGCGATCACTTCCCGAACCGCGTTGAGCTGCCCCGCACCGCCGTCGATGAAGACCACATCGGGCCAGTCGGGCATGCCGGTCTGTTCGTCTTCGGCGTCGGGCTCGCTTTCGCTGGCAAGGCGTGAAAAGCGGCGCGTCAGCACTTCGCGCATCATGCCGAAGTCGTCGCCGGGCGTGATATCGGTCGAGCGAATGTTGAAGGTCCGGTAGTGCTTCTTGCTCAGGCCTTCTTCGCCGGCGACGATCATGGCGCCGACCGCATTGGTGCCTGAGATGTGCGAGTTGTCGTAAACCTCGATGCGCCGAGGGGGTTCGTCGAGGCCGAAGAGTTCGGCCACCCCTTCGAGCAGCTGCCTTTGCGTGGCACCCTCCGCGAGCTGGCGTCCGAGCGCCTCGCGCGCATTGTCGAGCGCGTGCTGAACCAGATCGCGCTTTTCGCCGCGCTGGGGGGTCTCGACATGGACGCGCGCGCCCAGACGCGACGACAACGCTTCTTCGAGGAGCGCGCGGTCCGATGGCTCGTGGCTCAAAAGAACCAGCCTGGGCGGCTGACGGTCCTCGTAGAACTGCGCAATAAAGGCTTCGAGCACTGCGCTATCGCTCAGCGAGGAATCAGCCTTCGGCCGGTAGGCGTAGTTGCCCCAGTTCTGGTGGGCGCGGAAGAAAAAGACCTGCACGCAGAACTGGCCGGCCTCGTGAGCGATGGCGAAGACATCCGCCTCTTCGATACCGCGGGCCACGACGTCGCCCTGGCTCTGAACAAGAGCGAGAGCACTGAGCCGGTCGCGCAGCAGCGCGGCGCGTTCGAAGTCGAGTGCGTCTGAGGCCTCGTTCATTTCCCGCTGCAGGCGATCCTGTACCGACTTGCTGCGGCCACTCAGGAACTGACGCGCCTCCTCGACGAGCTCGCCGTAGGCCTCGATGGAGATTTCGCCCGTGCAGGGCGCCGAGCAGCGCTTGATCTGATGCAGCATGCATGGACGCGTGCGCGCCTTGTAGAAGCTGTCCGAGCAGGTGCGCAGAAGGAAAGCCTTCTGCAGCGAGGTGATGGTGCGCTTGACCGCGAGCGCCGAGGCGAAAGGTCCGAAATAGTGGCCCTTCTTACGACGGATGCCGCGATGCTTCATCAGCTCGGGCGCCTCATGCTCGGTCGCAATGAGGATGTATGGAAAGCTCTTGTCGTCGCGCAGCAGAACGTTGAAACGAGGCTTCAGCCGCTTGATGAGGTTGGCTTCCAGCAGCAGCGCTTCAGCCTCGGTCTCAGTGCGCACGAACTCCATCGTTCGCGTGGCGGCGACCATCCGCTGCAGGCGCACCTCGAGATTCTCGGGCCGCGTATAATTGGTGACGCGGGCCTTGAGGCTGCGGGCCTTGCCCACATACATGACTTCCCCGGCCGCATCGAGCATGCGGTAGACGCCCGGCGCGGATGGCAGCGTCTTGACGAAGGCGCGGATGACGTCAGCTCCTGTTTCCACGGCCTCGGTCATTTGCGGACCCGCCGTGGCGTGGGCGCCCGCCGAGCCGCCCATTCGAGGTGTTCGCCGCCATCGAGCGCGAGCATCTGCCCGGTCATCATAGGAGAATCGAGGATCATCAGCACGCCGCGCGCGACTTCATCGGGAGTGGCGCCGCGACCGAGCGGCAGCTCGGCCTGCCGCCGCCCGTATCCCACGTCGCTCACTCCCGGCGGCGGAACCGTCGGGCCGGGCGCGACAGCATTGACCCGGATGCGCGGGGCCAGGGACTGCGCCAGCGTCCGCGTCATGGTCCAGAGCGCGGCTTTGCTCAAAGTATAGCTGAAATGGGCTGGCGCGAGATCGAGCACACGCGCGTCGACGATGTTCACGATGTTGCCCTGGGCTCCCTCGGGCAGTTGGGCTGCAAAGTCGCGCGCGAGAAAGGCGGGCGCTTCGACATGCAATGCGAAGTGCGCGTCCCAGATTTGTTCGTCGAGATCCCGCGCCGAGTCGCGCTCGAAGATCGATGCGTTGTTGACCAGCAGAGTCAGCGGTCCAAACTTGCCTGCAGCAGCCGCGATGAGTCCAGCGCGCTGGCGGCGTCGTGTCAGGTCCGCCCGGACGGCCGCGGCCGCGTTGCCCGCGGCGGTCAGGCTGGCGACCGTGCGGCGCGCCTTTTCCCCCGAGGAATGGTAGTGGACAACGACGCTCCAGCCGGCTGCGGCCAGAGCTTTCGCAATGCTTGCGCCGATGCGGTCGGCCGCTCCCGTGACGAGGGCTACGGGACGATGATTCGCGCGGGGACTCATGATCGCAACAAATAGGGGTTCGATGGCCGGGCCGGAAGGCTTTCGCGGGGGAGAGGCGGCGCGAAGCCCTTTCGGCGGGCGATTGGCAGGGCTAGACTTTTCCCGCGAAGCGGGGTTCGCCCCGCCCTTGGGAAGGAGTGCATGACTATGGATTGGGTAGGCATAATCATCCAACTGATCCTGGGAGCGATCGGCGGTTACGGAACCGGGCGCGCCGCAAAGCAGGTCAGCATCAACCCGACCGTCGATGCCATCGTCGGCCTTATCGGCGGCTGGCTTGGCACGTGGATCGTAGGGCTCATACCGGGCCTTGCGGGGCTCGTGACCGGCGGGGGCGCGGCCTATGTCGGTCAGGGAGTCACCGGTCTCATCGGGGGCGCCATCCTGACGGCCATCGCCGGGGCCATCAAAAACGCCGTCGCAAAGTAGTTCTGTGTTCTTGCCGCCGGACCGCCGGGCACGCGGTCCGGCCTGACCTTCGGACTTCATGGTATGACCGATCTGGCGTCGGGCGCCCGTCGCGACAATGTGGGGCGCGGCATTGCTTGTGCTCTTGTTGCCATCCTCATCTTTTCGACGCAGGACGCGGTCAGCAAGCTGCTGGTTCAGTCCGTGTCGCCCTTTCAGATGACGATGATGCGCTTCTGGGCCTTCGCGGCGTTCTCGGTGCTGCTGGCCATGCGCCGAGGTTCGATCCGGCAGGCTCTGGCGACGCGGCACCTGCCCTGGCAGATCCTGCGGGGGATGCTGCTGGTCTCCGACATATGGATGTTCGTCCTTTCACTGAGGACGGTGCAGCTGCCGGAGGTGCAGTCGATCACGCTCGTTTACCCCCTGCTCGTGACCCTGGCGGCCATCCCGCTGCTCGGCGAGAAGGTCGGACCGTTCCGGCTGACCGCGGTCGCGGTGGGCTTTCTGGGCGCCCTGGTCATCGTGCGGCCGGGCGGAGTGCCGCTCGACTGGGGCGTGCTGTTCGCCGTCGGCTCGGGCGCCTGCTACGCCCTCTATATCGTTCTGACCCGCAGGGTCTCGCGCGACGACAGCCCCGGAACCAGCATGGTCTATGTGGGGCTCGTGGGGCTGGTCGCAAGCTCGGCCGTCGGCATTTTCTTCTGGGCGCCGCTGGACTGGAGGACGGCGCTGCTGGTGGGCTATATCATGTTCACCGGCGTGGCGGCGCACGGGCTGATGATCCTTGCGCTGTCGCTGGCGCCGGCGAGCGTGCTGCAGCCGTTCAACTATGCCTCGCTGCCATTCAGCATCGTGCTCAGCGTGATCGTGTTCCAGCACATGATCGATCCGCTTTCACTGCTGGGCGCGGCGGTGATCGTCGGCGCGGGCCTGGTGGTGATGGCGCGCGAGCGGATCAGGGCCGTTCCTGTCGCCGCCGAACCCACGCTGCCAGGAAAAGAATAGCCGCCGCCAGCAGCGACAGCGCCCCAAGCGGCGCGACGGTGAGACTCAGCATCACCGGAATCACCGGGCTCAGGCCCGTGAACAGCGTGCCCACGGCGAGCAGCGGCAACAGCCCAAGCGCCAGCAGAACCACGGCGAGGCGCAGCATCAGCCTGGCCCAGATGGCGAGTGGCTCGTGCATGGCAAAGCTCCCCGGCCGGCCTTGAAACCGGGCCCGGCCGGGGGCACTTGTAACCCGGTTGACGGCAGGTGGAAGGGCGCAGATGGGCATCGTGCTGGAATTCGGCCTGGTTCTGGTGCTGGCCGGCATCGTGGTGAGCTACCTTTTCCGCGGCCGCGCGGCGGCGGCCAAGCAGGCGATCACCGAGCGTCGCGTCGAGGCCTATATGGAGACGATCCGCCGCGAGGGCGGGAACGGCGAGCTCAACGCCATGAGCGACACCGAGCTGCGCGACCTGCTGCTGTCGAGCGCGCACAATCTCAAGGTGCAGCGCGACCGGCGCCTCTACCTGCTGTTCGGGGGCGTGGTGGTGGCGCTGATCGGGGCCATACTGGTGGCGACCGAGGACGGCTATCGCGGCTTCGGCATCGCGCTGCTGGTGGGAGCGCTGGTGCTCTACGGCGTCAACGAGTTCCTGGGCCGGCAGATGATCGCCCCGCTCGAGCGCAAGGGCATCGACGTCGAGCGGCTGCGGGTGGAATAGCCCCTGGCCTAGAACCGGCGCATCCGGCCGACCACGAAGACCACGGCGCCTGCGGCCACCAGCAGCAGCGGAGCGATCACGAGAATCGAGAGCAGCGTGCCATCCAGATGCACCGGCTGCGGGCCGGCCTCGAGCCTGCCCAGCCCGTACTGCTCGAGGCTGAACAGGCCCATGCCCAGAACCACCAGGCTGGATGCAAGCTTCACATAGGGCTTCATGCCCGGCGCCGCCATGACTCTGATCCCCCGTGACCCCGGCTTCCGCGACGAGATAGGGGGCGCGGCGCGAAAATGCAAACGCCGGCCCCGCAGGGGAGCCGGCGCCAGAGGGAGGAGCGCCAGGGATCAGTTGACGCAGATATAGCCGTAGGGACCCCAGAAGCAGGCGTTGACCGGGCTCGGATCGTAGGGCGGATAGTCGGGGCCGCCGAAATCGAGGGCGTTGGCCTTCACCCAGCCGTCGGGCCCGTCGAGCTTGAGCTTGTACCAGTTGCCCCAGTGGCCGATGATCTTGACGTAGTCGCCTTCCTCGGCGGAGTTGATGACCGGCGAGCCATTGGCGTGGAACTGGCGGACGAGCACATCGTGATCGATCACCGCATACTGGCTGGCGAAGGCGCCGCCGGCGGAGGCGACAAGGACGGCCGCGGCGAGGGCGGCGGACTTGAGAGAGAACGACATTTTGGTCTCCAATCGGGTGTTGCGTGGCGGCAATCGCTTGCCTTGTCCCGATGGATAGCGCGGTCTGCCTGAAGCGCGGCTGAACCCGCCGTTTAGGATGCAATTTTATCTTTTCCGTCTGCCGGCGCGCCGCGCGGACGCCGGACGGGAGCGGGGACTCCCCCCGGAGGAAGGGGAGTCCCCGCGCGCAGGGTCGGCTCAGGCCACGGCCCAGTCGAACCAGCGATGGCGGCGGCCCTCGTCGAGCCGGGCGGCCCAGGCATCGAGCCCGAAGATGTGCCCGGCATGGGTTGCGATCATCAGGCCGAGCACGAGGGCATAAACGATGTGCTCGTCGAGCAGGAAATTGGTGGTGGCCGAGATGTAGGGGAAATCCATGTGCGCCATCCAGTAGAGCAGCATGAGCGCGATGCCGAAGGCGGCGCTCAGCCGGGTGAAAAGGCCGCTCAGCAGCGACAGGCCGATGAGCAGGTGCCCCCAGGCGACGGCGAAGCTCAGAATGACGGCGAGCGGGCCCACGCTCATGGGCGCGAACAGCCAGTGGAACGTTTTGGTGGATCCCAGGAACCCCGACACCGAGAAGCCGCCGAACACCTGGTGGCTTGCGGCGTAAAGGAAGACCCAGGCCATCGACAGACGCAGCAGGACGATGAGCGCGCGCACGGAGGCCGAGGCCGGCGTGGCGACGGTGGTGCTGGAGAAGGCGGCGAAAATGGCGGGCATCTCTCCCTCCCGAAAGTGGAACGACGCTACGATGGCACGGCGCGAATGAGGCCGGCTTGATCGGGGTCAAACGCGCAGGGCATGCGGGATCGTCCATCGGCTTTGTGGCCTCCGGTTTGGGAAGGGATACGGGCCGCGGGACGCAAGGCACCCCGAGGTATTTTTAGTGGGACGCCCTGCGTCCCGCGGCGCCGAGATTTCCGATCGGGCGATCGAGGCGCCGGAGATGCCCGGCGCGCCCATGCCGCTCCTGACCCAGGCCCAGGGGGAACGGCCCCCAGCCCTCTCGGCCGTCCGCCCGCTGCCGGCCGTTCGCGACACCGTATCCGTCGCGGGCGGATGGGTGGGAGTATAGCGGGAGGCAAAAGGGGGTGGATAAGTTGCCGCGATTTTCCCGCTGAGGGGCGGAAAGGCTGGGGGTTCGGCGGATGCAGGCGTGCAGGTTGGGGGTGGTGAATGGTGAATGGTGAATGGTGAATGGTGAATGGTGAGTGGTGAACGGTGAATGGTGAATGGTGAATGGGCCGCCCCCTCCACCGCCTGACGGCGGTCCTCCTCCCCCGCAGGTGGGGGAGGAGTCCTGACTGAGAGAGCGGGGGAGGAGTGCTGACTGAAAGAGCGGGGGAGGGGCGTGGCTCAGGCGTCGACGACGACGTAGGAGTCTTCGACCCTGACCGGAAAGGTTTCGGCGCGGTAGGGGCCCTCGACGATCGCGCCGCCGCCCTCCACATGCACGGGAAAGGGGCGGGCCCGCGCGCGTATCCCCGAGCAGAACGACTTTCCAGTCCTGATGTCGAATTCCCAGCCGTGCCACGGGCAGCGGATCACTTCGCCCTGGCGGCTGTAGGAGTATTTGCCCGGCTCGTCCGATTGCAGCAGTCCGGTGATCACGCCCTGCGCGAGGCTGCCGCCATTGTGCGGACACTTGTCCAGGAGCGCGAAGTACTCGCCCTTGACGTTGAAGACCACGATGCCGCGCCCATCGACCTCGATGCGCCTGCGCGCGCCCTGCGGAAAGTCGGTGACCGGCGCGACGACGTGCTTGCCCATCAGGCGAACCCGTAAACGAAGCGGGCATTGGCGGCAAAGAACCGCGCGCGGTCGTCGTCTCCGGCCGGGAACATGATGGCGCGCGCCGGATCGTCGAAATCCCAATGCGGGTAGTCCGACGAAAACATCAACCGGTCCCAGCCCAGCCATGAGAAGATATCGCCGAGCCAGCGCTTGTTGTCGGGTTCGTCCAGCGGCTGGCTGGTCCACCACACGTTGCGGCGGATATATTCGGAGGGCTTGAGCCTGAGATGCGGCACCTCGGATTTTAGGATCGCCCAGTCACGATCGAGCCGCGCCATCAGCGCCGGCGCCCAGGTGAAACCGGATTCGATCAGCACCAGTTTCAGTGCTGGCCAGCGCTCGAACACCCCCTCAACCACAAGGCTTACCAGTCCCGACTGGCTGGTCTGCGCATGCCCCACCATCTCCTCGAGATAGAAGCTGGGCCAGCCCGCGCTGCTGACCGGCCAGCCCGAATTGCCGAAGGCGTGGATGCCGACCGGCAGGTTCGCCTCCGCCGCAGCGGCGAAAATCGGCCAGTAGCGCTTGTTGCCGGTGGGGAAGCTGGTGCGTGACAGCAAAAGCACCTGCGCGAACCGCCTGTCGCCCGCCCAGCGGCCGATCTCGACCGCCGACGCCTCGGGGTCTTCGTAGGGCACGACGATGGAGGCCCTGAGCCGGGGTTCGCTGTCGACCCAGCGCTCGGCCTGCCAGTGGTTGATGGCGCGGCAGAGCGCGGCCGAATGTTGGAGATTGCGCACGCCCTGCGACGATATCAGCGGATTGAGAATGCCGACTGTAATGCCGTTCTGGTCGAGATGCTGGCTGCGAAGGAACGGCAGGCTCGATCCCTGCGGTCCGCCTTCGGGCGGATAGGCGTCGCGGCGGGAGGCGTTGGGCTGGCTCTTGTGGTAGCCGCCGCCGGCCACATAGTGCTGGTTGCGCAGCGCCCCGTATTGCCGGAAATGTTCGATCCAGCGCCTCTCGAGCCAGGGGTCGAGGTCGGCCATCGACCGGACGGCCGGATGGATATCGCAATCCACGATGTCCGCGGGACGTTCGGTCATGGGGCGGCCTCGTTGAGGCGCGGATAGGCGGCGAGCACATTGGCCCCGCCGATCTTGTCGCGCAGCGCGCCATCGATCCCCGGCGGGTAGGCTTCGGCGCCCTCGAACTGGGCATGCGGATAGTCCGTCGAAAACAGCAGCAGCTCGTCGCTGCCCAGGTGCTCGAACAGGCGCTGCAGGCGCGCGGGGTCGGCGGGGGCGTCGGCCGGCGTGAGCGAAAAACGCACCTGATCGCGCACGACCTCCGCCGGGGAGCGATCGGCCCACGGAATCTCGAAGCGGAGCCCGTGCCAGTATTTGCTCATTCGCCACAACAGCGGCGGCAGCCAGGTCCAGCCGCTTTCGAGCATCACCACTCTGAGGGTGGGAAACTTGTTGAACACGCCCTCGGCGAACAGGCTCGTGAGCTGCACCTGGAAGGCCTGCGCGTTGGCGACATAATCCTCGAGATAGTAGCTCGGCCACCCCAGCGCCGTAGGCGGATTGCGCAGTTCGCTGCCCGCATGGATGGCAAGGGCGAGCTGATGGCGAACGCAGGCCTCGTAGAGCGGCCAGTGGTTGCGTCGCCCCAGCGGCCGCGCGCTGCCTGCCAGCACGAGCACCTGCACGAAGCGGCGGTCCGCGGCAAGCCGCTCGATTTCGGCCACGGCCATCTCGATATTTTCGAGGCTGACGACGATGGAAGCCCTGAGGCGCTTGTCGCGCTCGAGAAATTCCGCCCGCGTCCAGTCATTGAGGGCCGATGCGTAAACCGCCGCCAGGTCGTCGCTGTAGAGCGTCTGGATGCCGAACAGCGGATTGAGGATGCCCAGGTCGCTGCCGAAAGCATCGAGGCACTGCGCGCCGATCAGCGCCGCCGTAGTGGCTGGCCGGCCCGATGCCGGCCGCCAGTCTGCGCGCGCGGTCAGGGGCGTGTTGTCGGGATAATTGATCGAGGCGAGATCGGTGATGCCGCGCACCTCGCTCATCTCGCGCCAGGCTTGCGGCAGATAGGCAAACAGCGCAGCCGTGCCTGGCGTGCCGGGGTGAATATCGCAGTCGATCTGCATGGCCGCGAGAGTGGACCGGCGCTGCCCGGCGCGCAAGCGGCGCTACGAGCTGCCGGCTCCATCCTGGCGCACGAAAGCGATGCGCAGCATGTTGGTGGCCCCCGGCGTGCCCAGCGGAATGCCCGCCGTGATCGCGATGCGGTCGCCCGGCCGCGCGAGGCCTTCATTGTAGGCGATGATGCAGGCGCGATCGACCATGTCCTCAAGGTTCACCGCATCGGGGCTCTCCACGCAGTGGACGCCCCAGACCACCGACAGTCGGCGCACCGTGCGCAGATTTGGCGACAGCGCCAGAATCGGCTTGCTCGGGCGCTCGCGCGCGGCGCGGATCGCGGTCGAGCCAGAGCTCGTGTAGGTGACGATCGCCGCCAGATCGAGCGTTTCGGCCACCTGCCGCGTCGCCGCCGAGATGGCGTCGGCGGCGGTCGCCTCCGGCTCGGCGGCCTGCGCCCGGATGATGCCGCGATAGTTGACGTCGTTCTCGACCGCCATGGCGACCTTGTTCATCATCGCCACGGCCTCGACCGGATACATGCCCGAGGCGCTCTCGGCGCTGAGCATGATGGCATCGGCGCCCTCGAACACGGCGATCGACACGTCCGACACCTCGGCCCGCGTAGGGACGGGCGAATTGATCATGCTTTCGAGCATCTGCGTGGCCACCACCACGGGCTTGCCGAAGCGCCTGGCGACGCGGATCATCCGCTTCTGCAGCCCCGGCACCTGCTCGAGCGGCATCTCGACGCCCAGATCGCCGCGGGCGATCATGAAGGCGTCGCACAGCTTGATGATCTCCTCGAGCCGCTCCACCGCCTGCGGCTTTTCGATCTTGGCCATCACCCCGGCCCGGCCCTGCACGATCTTGCGCACATCGATGATGTCTTCGGGGCGCTGCACGAAGCTGAGCGCGATCCAGTCCGCTTCGGCGGCAAGGCCGGCCAGCAGGTCCTCATGGTCCTTTTCGGTGAGGGCCCCGACGGGCAGAAGCGTGTCGGGCAGGCTCACGCCCTTCTTGTCGGAAAGCTTGCCGCCATAGATCACTTCGGTGGTGATGGCCCCTCCGCCCACGCGGATGGCGCGCAGCTGCAGCTTGCCGTCGTCGAGCAGCAGCCGGTCTCCCACCGACACGCTTTCGAGGATTTCCGGATGCGGCAGGTTGACCCGCTTCTGGTTGCCCGGCGCCTCCGACGAATCGAGCGTGAAGGTCTCGCCGGCGACGAGCTGCACCGCCCCGCCTTCGAACTTGCCCACCCGCAGCTTGGGGCCCTGCAGATCGATCAGGATGCCGATGGCATGGCCCAGGGTCGTCTCGACGCGGCGGATCTTGGCGACCGTCTCGCGCATGAGGTCGTGGCTGGCATGGCTCATATTGATGCGGAAGACATCGGCGCCGGCCCGCGCCAGCTCTTCGATGACCTTTTCCGAGTTCGACGCCGGCCCCAGCGTGGCGACGATCTTCACCCGTCTCAACCGTCTCATCGTATCGTCGCCCCCTTGGTCATGCGCCCGCCGGCGCCGCTAGTCCATTCCGGCGTCGCCGCCTCCGCCCGTATCCGTGCCCGGATTGGCGCCCGTATCGGTGCCCTGGTCGAGCGGGGCGCCCGCGCCGTCGCCCTCGAGGGGGGCGGCGTCGCCAGTATCGGGCGCGTTTGTGTCGTTATTGGCCGGGTCCGTCAACTGCAAGGTCCAGTCGGCGCGGTTCTGCGTGTCCACCTCGAAGAAACCCGTGCGCTCGTAGCCCCGGGCGAGGCAGTCCTCCACACCGAATATCGTGAAGCTTTCATCGCGGGTACACATGTAGTTCTTGCCGTCCCACGCGCCCCCGCCGATGTCGTCGGCAACATAGAGATAGAAGAACCGCTGGTGCAGGTCGCCCTGATAGACGATCGCGCATTTGCCGGAGGGAGCGACCCACCAGCCCTCGGACTCCCAGCCCTTGTCGGCCCTGTAGCCGAGCGCGATCGACACCTGGTTGGTCGACTGGTTGCACACCCTGAGATCGGCGAGGGCCGGCGAAACGCTCGCGCCCAGGAGGCCCAGCATCATGCCGGCGAGCAGGAGGGTGAGGCGGACGGAAGGCGGGAGCGTGCGGGAGAGCATGGAAATCGGCCCTTGTTTGAGCGCTGGGGGAGGCGGCGTGTCAACCGCTAATCCGCGCTTTTGGCGGAATTGCGGGACCGCTTGTGCGTAATGTGGACTGCGGCCCGATGGCGCTTGATCGGGGCGGTGTTTGACGGTTCAACGGGCCCTCGCTTTCCCCTGCCCAAGGTGTCCCGTTGGCCAAGAAACCCACCACCTCTCCCGACAGCGTCGCGCAGGACCAGATCCGCGCTTTCGTCGAGCGCATCGAGCGCATGGAGGAAGAAAAGCGGGCCATCGCGGAGGATATCAAGGAGATCTATGCCGAAGCCAAGGGGAACGGCTTCGATACCAAGGTGTTGCGCCAGATCGTCCGCATCAGGAAGCAGGACGCTGCCGAGCGGGCTGAGCAGGAAGCGCTGCTCGAGCTCTACATGACGGCGCTGGGGATGGCCTACGCGCCGCCCGATCGCGACGACGAATAGAACGGCGGCCTAAGACAGGGCGACGGCTCGCCTGGCCGCGGGAAGGAGATGCATCATGCCGCGCCAGTTCGATGCCATCGTCATCGGGGCCGGGCAGGCCGGCCCGTTCCTCGCCGTGCGGCTGACGCGCCCTATACCCTGATCACCGACACGATGCACATTCATCCCACGGTGAGCGAACTGCTGCCGACCCTGTTCGCCAATCTCGAGCCGCTCGACTGATCGGCGGGATCTCGCGGTCAGCCGACGTCCTCGTTG
>DASZSH010000088.1:0-62720 GCA_035548755.1 Devosia sp. | reverse complement strand
CGCGCGGGCGAAACGGTCGAGCTCGCGCCGCGTCCCGTGGCCATCGACGCGCTGCGCCTGCTATCGCATTCCGCCCAGCGCTCCGATTTCGAGCTGGTCTGCGAGAAGGGCACGTATGTCCGTGCCCTGGCGCGCGACCTTGCCGAGGCCCTGGGCACCCGCGGCCATGTGGCCGTGCTTCGCCGCACGGCCGTCGGTCCCCTCACCGAAAGGGATGCCATTCCACTCGCCGATCTCGAAGCGGCCGCCAATCCCGATCGCCTGCTCCGGCCGGTCGAGCTGGCTCTTTCGGGCGTGGCCGAACTGCGCATCAGCCGCGAGGATGCTGCCGTCATCCGCAATGGCGGCCGCGTGCTTCTGCGCGGCCGGGATGCGCCGATTGCCCTGCCCGAGGCCTGGGCAAGCCTTGACGGCCGGGCCGTGGCGATCGGTTCGGTCGCGGCCGGCCATTTCGAGCCCTCGCGCGTGCTTCTGAGCTGACTCCCCCGCAAGCGCGCTCAAAAAGCCTGTCCCCGTGGAACCAAACCGGGCCTTCGCGCATCTAGTTGTCCGGGGTGACTGCGGTCGACGTGACGCCGGGCGTTACCCCGATTATGCTTTGCCCTCCGCGGAGTCCGCTCGCTTTGGCGTCCAGCCCCCCACCACCCGACCCGGCCCCGTCGACTGTGGTCCGGCGGCCGCGGTCGATCGCGATCTATCTCTTCGTTCTGGCGCTGGTGGCGCTGGTTCCGGCCTTCGCCTTCTCGGCCGTGCTGCTCCAGCGCAACAACGAGGCGCAGGAGCGCGTGGTCGAAACTCTCATCACCGGCTCCGCCCGCTCGATCATGCAGGCGGTCGACCGCGAGGTGAACGCCAACATCTCTACTCTCAAGGTTCTGGCCACAACTCCTACCCTTGCGCAGGGGGATCTCAGGGGCTTCTACGATCAGGTCAAGACAGCCCTGGGCGGCACCAATACCTACATCTATCTGCTCGATCGCAACTTCTATTCCATCCTTTCGACGCGCGGCGAATTTGGCGCGGCCCCCGTGCTCAGCAGCGATCCGGCCAGCGCGCAGCGCGCTCTCGATAGCCGCGATGTCGTGGTCTCCGGGCTCGTCCACGGGCGCATTTCGAAGTCCGAGGTCGTCAACGTCCTGTTCCCGGTTCTGGGCGGAAAGCTCGCCCCCCTGGTGATCGGAGTCTCTCGCGACGCGGCCTCGCTCGAGGCGGCCCTGCTCTCCGACAAACTGCCCGAGGGCTGGAATGTCGCCATCATCGATGGCGCCGGCACGATTATCGCTGCGACCCCCGGCGGCGGCGAAACCGGCGACCGGTTCGCCCTGGCGGGAGTCGATCAGCTCTCCACCACCTTCGGGCTGGTCACACTAAGGGCCAACAATCAGAACTATCGAGCTGCCGTCCGCCAGTCCCCGCTTACCGGCTGGACGCTGATCGCCTGGGCTCCCGCAAGCGTCATCTCGCAGCCGCTGATGGAGGCGGTCTGGTCGCTCGCCGTGGGCGGCCTGCTTCTCGCTGCAATCGTCGTGCTCGTCGTCTATTGGGTCACCCTACAGATCGGCCGCTCGGTGCGCGGTCTCGAAAACGACGCCAAGCGCCTGGGCACCGGGCAGCCGGTGACCGCCAAGGACTACCCCATTTCCGAGATCGCCACCGTCTCCGATGCCCTCGAGGAGGCGAGCCGGCGTCGCCAGCAGGCCGAGATCGAGGTCCGCTTTCTCATGCGCGAGCTGGCGCATCGCTCCAAGAACCAGATGACGGTGATCGCCGCCATGGCCAAGCAGACGGCTCGTGGCGCCGATTCGGTTCCCGAGTTCGTGCAGAGCTTCGAGCGGCGCATCTTCGGGCTCGCCCGCTCGACCGATCTGCTGCTTGCCAACGGCGTGGTCGGGGTGGATCTGCGCGAGCTGCTGCTGGGCCAGCTCGACCCGTTCCGGCCGGAAGATGCCGGCCGGATGACGCTCACCGGCCCCTCCGTCCGTCTCAATATCCAGGCGGCGCAGATTTTGGGCATGGCCGCCCATGAACTTGCGACCAATGCGGTCAAATATGGCGCCTTCCAGAAGGATGGCGGCCGGCTGACCGTCACATGGCATGTGAGCGGAGAGGCCCTCGAGCTCAACTGGCGCGAAACCGTCATCGCCTTCACCCCGCCCACCGAGCGGCGCGGTTTCGGCACCACCGTGCTCGAAAACATGGTCGGGCGGTCTATGGGAGCCAAGGTTGAGCGGATCGTTCACTCCGACGGCATCGAATGGATCTTCGCCATCCCGCTGTCCTCGCTCGATCCCAGCCGCGGCCCGGAAGAGGCCGAAAAGGCGGCTTCCTGATCCGGTCCCGCCGCCTCCGGCCCCGAAATCCCCCCGTTTTTCGGGAAAGGGCTGGCATTCCGGCCACATTTCCCCTATATGCGCGCATCGCCGAAGCCCTTTTGGCCCGGCGTTTCACGGCCGGCCCTGGCCGACATCCCGGGGCCCTGGCGTCCCAAATCCTCTGAGTTTGAAAGGATGGCCCGATGTCGATTACGCCGGAGCGCAAATCTGCGCTCATCAAGGAATATGCCACCAAGAAGGGCGATACCGGTTCGCCCGAGGTGCAGGTTGCGATCCTCTCCGAGCGCATCAACAACCTCACCGAACACTTCAAGACGCACGGCAAGGATCACCATTCGCGCCGCGGCCTGTTGAAGCTGGTGCAGACCCGCCGCAGCCTGCTCGATTATGTCAAGCGCATCGACGAGCCGCGGTACAAGAAGCTGATCGATTCGCTCGGCATCCGCCGCTGATCGATCGGACGACACAGACGGGTTTGCGAGGTACGCCTCGCAGGCCGAGCCAAAGCAAGCGTAGGCCGGCTGGACTACGCGGAGCATGGCGAGATCATAAGCGGCTTGGGGTCGCGCGACTTGCGACCACTTCAGCAACCGAACCGCTCATCGTCTTGTCCATGTTCCGCCCGGGGACTGACACCCCGGCAACACCGGCGGAACCGTGCCGATTTTGGGCCCGCCCGCACATGGGGTGCGCTGGTGGGCTGGCACACCGGACGAGTTCGCTGGGGCGACTACGCCCCCCGCGTTCCCGCTCGTTCCGGCAGAATGGAAAGATGAGATATGCCCATCAATTTCGATTACCATAAAGTCGAGCTCAACTGGGGCGGCCAGCCGCTCACGCTCGAAACCGGAAAGCTCGCCCGCCAGGCCGATGGCGCCGTGCTCGCAACGCTCGGCGAGACTGTGGTTCTGGCCACGGTCGTTTCGGCCAAGACGCCCAAGCCCGGCCAGGATTTCTTCCCCCTCACGGTCAACTACCAGGAGAAATACTTTGCGGCCGGCAAGATTCCCGGCGGCTACTTCAAGCGAGAAGGCCGTCCCACCGAAGCTGAGACCCTGATCTCGCGCCTTATCGACCGGCCCATCCGTCCGCTCTTTCCCGAAGGCTACAAGAACGAGACGCAGGTCATTGTCACCGTCCTCCAGCACGATATGGAGAACAACCCCGACGTGCTCTCGATGGTCGCGGCTTCCGCAGCCCTGACCATTTCCGGCGTGCCCTTCATGGGCCCGGTGGGAGCCGCCCGCGTCGGCTACATCGATGGTCAGTACGTGCTCAACACGCCCATCGACAAGCGCGACGACAGCAAGCTCGATCTCGTTATGGCTGGCACCGCCGATGCGGTGTTGATGGTCGAATCGGAGGCCCAGGAGCTCTCCGAGGAGGTTATGCTCGGCGCCGTGATGTTCGGCCACGAGCAGAGCAAAAAGGTCATCCAGGCGATCATCAAGCTCGCAGAGCTCGCCGCTAAGGAGCCGCGCGAGTTCACGCCTCCCGACCACTCCGATCTCGAAAAGGACGTCCTGGCGCTGATCGAAGCCGATCTGCGCGCCGCCTACAGGATCACCGACAAGCAGGCGCGCTATGCCGCGGTCGATGCCGCCAACGCCAAGGTGAAGGAGGCTTATGCCGCTCGCATCGCCGATGGCCTCGTGTCGGCCGAGGATTTGGGCGAGGTCGTCCACAATCTCCAGGCCAAGATCGTGCGCTGGAACGTGCTCGATACCGGCTATCGCATCGATGGCCGCGATCTCAAGACGGTGCGTCCGATCCTCGCCGAGGTTGGCGTCCTGCCGCGTACTCACGGTTCGGCCCTGTTCACCCGCGGCGAAACTCAGGCGCTGGTGGTGGCCACCCTGGGCACCGGCGACGACGAGCAGTTCGTCGACAGCCTCGAGGGCACGAAGAAGGAAACCTTCCTCCTTCACTACAACTTCCCGCCCTATTCGGTCGGCGAGGCCGGCCGCCTCGGCTCGCCCGGCCGCCGCGAGATCGGCCACGGCAAGCTCGCCTGGCGGGCCATCCATCCGCTGCTGCCCAAGCCCGAGGAGTTCCCCTACACCATCCGCGTCGTCTCCGAGATCACCGAGTCCAACGGCTCGTCCTCCATGGCGACAGTGTGCGGCACCTCGCTCTCGCTGATGGATGCGGGCGTTCCCATGAAGAAGCCTGTCGCGGGCATCGCCATGGGCCTCATCCTCGAGGGCGAGAAATTCGCCGTCCTCTCCGACATCCTGGGCGACGAAGATCACCTGGGCGACATGGACTTCAAGGTCGCCGGCACCGAAAGCGGCGTCACCTCGCTGCAGATGGACATCAAGATCGCCGGCATCACCGAGGAGATCATGCGCATCGCGCTCGGCCAGGCCAAGGAAGGGCGCATGCACATCCTGGGCGAGATGGCCAAGGCGATTTCCGCCTCCCGCGGCGAGGTGGGCGAGTTCGCCCCGCGCATCGAGACCATCAAGATCCCCACCGACAAGATCCGTGAAGTGATCGGCACCGGTGGCAAGGTGATCCGCGAGATCGTGGAAAAGACCGGCGCCAAGATCAACATTGAGGACGACGGCACGGTCAAGATCGCCTCCTCCGATGGCAAGCAGATCGATGCCGCCGTCAAGTGGATCAAGTCGATCACCGACGAACCCGAGGTGGGCGAGATCTACCAGGGCACCGTGGTCAAGACCGCCGATTTCGGCGCCTTCGTCAATTTCTTCGGCTCGCGCGACGGCCTCGTCCATATCTCCCAGCTCGCCGACCAGCGCGTCGGCAAGACCACCGACGTCGTCAAGGAAGGCGACAAGGTCTGGGTCAAGCTTCTGGGCTTTGACGAGCGCGGCAAGGTGCGTCTCTCCATGAAGGTCGTCGATCAGGAGACCGGCAAGGAGCGCGTGAAGGACGAGCAGCCGGCTGAACCTGCGGAATAGCCTGCCGCCGGAACGAAGTTACAGGGCCCGGGAGCGATCCCGGGCCCTGTTTCATTAGCTCCCGGGACGATGTCAGCGGGCGGGAAGCTGCGACAGTGCCTTGGCGTCGAAGCCTCTCACTGTGAGCCACAGGCCGAGGCCCAGCTCCCAGAAGAACTCGGGGATGGTGGCGATGCCCTGCCACAGCCCGCCGGCGTCGATCGCGCCCAGCACTACGGCGGCGCCCGAGACTAGGATCAGCGGACCGCCCACCAGTCCCAGGATCGACAGCATCCGCGGCACCAGTCGCGACCGCCACATCAGCCAGCCAAGTATGAGGCCGTTGCCGATGCCGACGATGACACCGGGGCCCAGTCGGAACGTCCAGTCATGCACGGCCACGAGGGCCTGCCCCGCCACGATCAGCGTGTCGTGGTCTTGGTTGCCCCCGCGCAGCGTGCCGACCGCCAGGAGAGCGACGATCCCCATCGCAATGAAGCCGCATTCGACCAGTCGCGCCGCCACATAGCCGAGCGCGAGCGCCTCGTTCTGCATCCTGAGGGTCGGGAAAAGCACCACTGCCGTCCCGATATTGGCCAGGATCAGCGCCAGCTCGAACAGGGCGCCAAGGCCCAGCATGGCGTTGCTGCCGGTGCTGCTGATGAATTGGGGGTCATGCAGGACCTGGCCATAAAACCAGACCACAGGCACGATGGCCGTCACGAAAGTGAGAAGGAATAATACGCCGGCGAGGCGCGCAGGCGATTGCGCGGGAGGTTCCGCAATCTCCACCGTCTCCCCATTCGCTGCCGTCATGATCGTCTCCCGTGGTGCAATGGCCGTGCAAACAGACGCGATCTCGCGCCCGTTGGAAAGCCCCCGGCGCGCACCTACATTCGCTCTATGCGCGTATTCCTTCTCGCTGCTCTGCTTGCCGCCCTTCCGGCCGCGGCGCTCGCCGATTGCATCAATCTGCCAGACGATGCCGCGACCCGGTACGTCCAGAACCAGACGGCGCTGACGCTGTGCCGCGTCACCGCGCTCCACGATAGCACGCTCCTGCGGGCCCGGCAGTTGCAGCTTGAGGCCGAACTCGCGGCGCTGCAGCGCAATCTCGAGCTTGAGCAGCGCATGCAGCAGACCTTCGCCGCCGCCTCCGCCGCGGGCGCCTCGAGTCCACCGATGCCGTTCTAGCGGCCGTTACGCCGCGGCCGGCCGGTAGTCGTCGAGCGCCCCCACCATATACTGCACCAGCTCGCCCGCGCTGGTCTCGGCCGTCCGCTTCTCGGCCACCTTCCGCCCGCGATGCATCACGATGATGCGGTCGGCCACCGCGAACACGTCGGGCATGGTGTGGGTTATGAGGATCACGGGCGTCCCCTGGCTTCTGAGCTTGCCGATGAGCTCGAGCACCTTGTGCTGCTCGGGCACGCCCAGATTGTTGGTGGGCTCGTCCATGATCATGAGCTTGGCCTTCCAGTACACGGCGCGCGCGATCGCCACCGCTTGCCGCTGCCCGCCGCTCAGATTTTCGATCGGCTGGGCGAGCGAGGGAAACACGATATCGAGCGCGCCAAGTCCCGCCCGCGCCTCGCGCATCATCGCCCTGTCGTCGGTCGTCTGGATGAGCCCGCCCAGATATTTGCGCTTCATCTCGCGGCCGAGAAAGATGTTGGCCGGCACGTCGAGATTCTGTGCAAGCGCCAGGTCCTGATAGATCGTCTCGATCCCTGCCGCTCGCGCCTCGACCGGCTTGCCGAACACGCGCCTTTGTCCCTCGAACACGATCTCGCCGTCTTCCGGCGGGTGCACGCCCGAAACGCATTTGATCAGCGTCGATTTGCCCGCGCCGTTGTCGCCCAGCAGCGCCACCACCTCGCCCGGCATGATTTCGAGGCTCACGCCCTTGACCGCCGTCAGTCCGCCGAAGCGCTTGACAATGCCGCTGAGCTTGAGGATCGGCTCCGTCATGGCCTATCCCTTGTACCGGCCGACGATGAGATCGCGCGATTGATCGATCAGCACTGCCACAATCACCACCGCTCCCACCACGATAAACTGCCAGAACGCGGGCACGTTGAGCATCACCAGTCCGGTCGTCAGCACCGCGATGATGAGAGCTCCGATCACCGTGCCGATCACCGTCCCCGCGCCGCCGAATAGCGATACCCCGCCAATGATCACTGCCGCGATCGACGAGAGCAGCAGCGGGTCTCCGATCGAGGCCGAGCCCGCCGTGAATTGCAGCATTGAGAGGAAGCCGCCAATCCCCGCCGTAACCGCGGAAAGGCAGTAGAGCTTGATAATGTGCCGATCGACCGGAATGCCGGCCCTGAGCGCCGCCTGCGCATTGCCGCCGATGGCATAGGTGTAGCGCCCGAAGGTGGTGCGGTGGAGCAGGAACATCGCCAGCGCCACCACCACGATGGTCACTACCACGGGCCAGCTCAGGATACGGTCCATCTGCCTGAGCATGTCTCCCGTCAGCGGCGGCGGGGCGAAGACATAGAAGCCTCCGTGCTCGCCGCGGATCATATAGAACAGCGATTCGTTGCCATAGTTTCGCACCCCGTCGGGCAGGCCGACCACCGTCGTATTCTCGCTCCACAGGAGCGCCAGCCCGCGCACGATGAACGACGAGCCCAGCGTTACAATGAAGGCTGGCACTTTGAGCTTGGCGATGATGATGCCGTTGATGGCGCCCACTGCACCCGCTGCGCCGGCGGCCGCGACAAATCCAAGGATCACGGCCAGAGGGAGCGGCACGCCCGCGTTATAGCTGTTGCGCAGCGCCAGCGCCGAAAGCACCGAAGCCAGGCTCATGACCCAGCCAACCGACAGGTCGATGCCCGCCGAGATGATCACGAAGGTCTGCCCGAGCCCAAGCAGCAGCACCGGTACGATGGCGATCAGGATGTTCTGCGAATTCCGGACCGTCAGAAAGCTGATGCCGCCCGAGAACACCGGCACAGTCACGACGAAGAACAGGATCATGAGTGCCAGAAAGAACCAGGCCCATAACCGGCTGAGCAACAGCAGCGTGCGCCGCGGCGCCGAAAGGTCCGGGGCATCGGCTGAGGCGACCGTATCGGTGGTGGCAGCCACGGGTCCGTCCTGCTCGTGGGAAGGGAACCGGGGGCGCACGCCCCCGGTCAGGCCGTCAAGCGCCGCCTATTGGCCGGGCACCTGGTAGATGAAGCGCGCGAAGTTCGGGTCCGAGGCGTTGTCCTTGTCGAGGATCGCAAAGCCCGTCTCCACACGCTTGGGAAGGCTCGTCACGCCCGCCGAATCGGCAGCCGCGAATTCCACCGCCATGTAGCCCATGTCGAATGGCTTCTGCGCCAGCACCAGCGACACTGTGCCCTTGCTCATCAGGTCCATCGCTGCCTTGGTCGCGTCATAGGCAACCACCTGCACCTTGCCTGTCAGGCCGGCATTGACCACTGCAGTGCCGGCGCCCTGGGCCGAAAACACATTGGTGCCGAACACGCCTGCAAGGTCCGGGTTCTGCTGAAGAATGGCGGCGGTCTGCTGCTGCGCCTTGTTCATGTCGTCAAGATTATAGTCGGGTCCCAGCACTTTGATGTCGGGGTACTTCTTGGCCATCTCGTCCTTGAAGCCCTGCTCGCGGCCTTCGACCGAGCTGACATTGGGATTGGTCGAGTTGATATAGACCGTTCCCTTGCCGCCGATCGCCTTGGCGAGACCGTCGGCCGAAATGCGGCCGCCTTCCACATTGTCCGAGCCGATGTAGCTCAGCGGGAAGGTCACCGGGCCGCTGGCGTAGTCGCCATCGCCAAGGAACGTGTCGACGGTGATGATCTTGATGCCGGCATCGAGCGCCGCCTTGAGCGGGGCCACCATCTGATCCTTATCGACAGGAGCCGTGATGATGTAGTCGAGGTCGCCGCGCGCCACCATCGCGTTGAGCAGCGGCGTCTGCGCCTCCACACCCCAGGTCGGCGGCACCTGCGTCACCACCTCGAAGCCCAGATCCTTTGCCGCCTTTTCAACGCCCAGCTGCATTACCTGGTAGAACGGGTCGACCACGCCCGGCAGGAAGCCGATCTTGAGTTTCTTGTCCTGGGCATTGGCGGCGACAGTCAGCGCCGCCACCGCAACTGCGGCAAGCACAATCGATCGAACGCGCATCTTTGAGTCCTCCCTTTTCGGCCGGCGGCTCTTCCGCTCTTGCCGATGCATCGACCTTATCCCCGTGCGCGAGCATTTGTAAGCGGGAAGGGTGCAGCCACCGGCGCCGCTTGCCAGTTCAACTTCGCCGCGTCAGGTTCGCCCAAAATACGGAGGAAACATCATGGCCAGCATCCTGTTCATCGGCGGAACTGGGCAGATCTCGCTGCCTTGCGTCGAGCTTGCGCTTGCGGCGGGACACAAGGTCACCGTCTTCAACCGCGGCCAGCGCAAGGAAAGGCTGCCTGCCGGCGCCGCCTCGATCGTGGGCGATATGAAGGATCCCGGATCCTATTCGCGGCTCGGCGAGCAGACCTGGGACGTCGTGGCCCAGTTCATGGTCTTTACCCCCGAGCAGATGCAGCAAGACATCGCAACCTTTGCCGGCAAGACCGGCCAGTACATCTTCATCTCGTCGGCCTCCGTCTATCGCAAATCGATCGACGCCTACGTCATCACCGAAGAGACGCCGGCCGTGAACCCATACTGGCTCTACAGCCAGAACAAGATCGCCTGCGAGAACCTGATGAAGGCCGCGGCAAACCTGCCCTGGACCAATGTGCGTCCGTCCCACACGGTTCGCTCCGGCCTGCCCACCATGCTCAACGACGGCGACGCGGTGGCCCACCGCATGCTCGAAGGCAAGCCGGTTATCGTCGCTGGCGATGGCAATGCGCCCTGGACGCTCACCCGCTCGGAGGATTTCGCCAAGCCCTTCGTCAGGCTTTTCGGCAACCCCCATGCTCTCTACGAGGATTTCCATATCACCGGCGACAAGGGCTTCACCTGGGATCACATCTACACCGCGATCGGTCGGGGCCTGGGCGTGGAGGCCAGGCTCGTCCACGTGCCCACCGACACGCTCTGCGCCTACAACCCCGACTGGAAAGGCCCGCTTCTGGGCGACAAGAGCTGGACCGCGCTCTTCGACAATTCCAAGGTCAAGCGTGTCGCCGGCGACTTCACCTGCGAGACCGACCTAGACAAAATCCTCACCCAGCCCATCCGCTATCTCAAGCAGCGGATCGCCGATGGCACGCCTTATAATAACGATTTCGAACCGCTCACCGACCGCATCATCAGCGAGCAGCAGGCGCTAGGCCGGTAGGACTTTATTCCGCCGCCTGTAGCGTCGAGGGCTCTGCCGCCACGTCGATGATTTCGAGCGCGTCTTCCAGGCGATCGAGTTGGAACGGTCGGGTGGGCGCCATAACGACCTGATTGCGTCCGTTTTGCTTGGCCCGGTAGAGCGCGCTGTCGGCCGCTGCAAGCAGGTCCTGCACGCCGGTCGAGGTATAGGGCACCGAGGCGACCCCGAATGACGCCGAGATTTCCGCGCCATGAGTTTCCCCCAGCGCCTGCACGCGGGCGCGCAGCACGTCGGCCTTGTCGGCCGCGCGTTCGAGGCTGCAGTCGGGTAGAATGACCACGAGCTCCTCCCCGCCATAGCGGCACACGATATCGGTTTCGCGCAGCGCGCCCACGATCGTCATCGCAGTGTCGCGCAGCACGCTGTCCCCGAAGGCGTGGCCGTGCGTATCATTGAGCCGCTTGAAATGGTCGAGATCGACCATCACCACGCTGACCTCGCGGTTCTCGCGATCGGCGATCCGCACGAAGCGGGTGAGGCAGTCTTCCATATAGCGCCGGTTGTAGAGCCCGGTCAGCGGGTCGCGCAGCGCCTGGTTCCTAAGCTTCTCCCTGAGGCCCATATTGGCGAGCGCCAGGCTCATGCCGTCGGCGATGGCCGAGCCCAGCCCGGTGATGCCATCGAGCCGCGCCTCGGCATTCTCGCCGCTTGCGAACAGCTGGAAGAGCCCCATGATCTCGCCGCGCGCCACCATCGGAATCTCGAGCACCGTGTCGGTGCCGCGATGGTGGGCGCAGCACAGCTTGCTCGGGTCGGCATGATTCATGTGCGGCTTGCCGCGCTTGAGCGCCCAGCACTGATCGGGCGGAATCGTTTCCGGCGCCGATCCTTCCGCGCGTCCCCAGCTGGTCGAAAGCACAAGCCGGTCGCGCGAATTGTTGAACACATAAAGCGCCCCGGAAAAGCCCGGCAGCATCTCGGAGGCGGTGGCCTTGAGCACCTGGTTGGCGTCGCCATAGTCGGTGGCGCTCTGCAGCACGTCGGCCATCTCGAACAGCCGCGCCACCTGTTCGCGCGACGTGTCGGCCGATTTGAGCGCAGCCGAGCGCCCATCCGCCTCGCGCGCGCTGAGCCGGAAGGCGAAAAACATGCCGCTCATCGCCAACGTGCCGCTCAAGACCTGCAGTAGCAGAACAGCCAGCGTGCCCAGCCCGATGCGGCTCTCGTGATCGCTGACTGCGGCGTCGATCTGTTGCAGGGCCGTCTGCGTCGCGGCGAGAACCCCGGCAACCGTGTCCGATGTCTGCCGCGCCACGAATTTCTGCCGCGCCTGATCGCTATTGCCGTCGCCGCTCAGGGCGGTCGTTTCGGCCCAGTCCGAAATCAGCCGGTCGAGCCGATCACCCACTCCCGGCAGGGGGTCGAGCGTTCTCTCACGCAATTGCTTGAGCGTCTCGAGGTCGCGGAAATACCCCGCCATGGCGCCGCGGTCACCGTTCAGCACATGCGCGGCGTCGGCATCCACCGTTGCCACCGCGCTCGCGGCCGTCCGCAGCGCGTCGGCCTGGGCACGCAGGGCCCCCAGCGATTGCTGCTGACTGCTCAGATAGGCAAATCCGGCGACGGCAATCACCACCATCGCAAAGACGAGCAGGATGATCGCTGGCGGCAGCAGAGCTTCGCCACGCGCCCTGTGGCCTGGCACCAGCGCATGCGCGTGGTCGGTCAGCATGGTCATGGCTTCGAGAGCCCCGCAAGGTCCAAAGGCCGCCCATCATCCGCGCCGGGCTTTTCGTGATCGCTTCGCCTCGGACGGCAATTTCATGCAAATTGCAGCGAACCTGTCGAACCGGCGGGGGCAGGCTCGACCATAGCCATCAACTCCCCGGGAAAGGATCGCCATGCGCTATATGTGTCTCGTCCACTTCGATCCGGCGCTCATGCGGGGCGCCACACTCGCCCAGCGACAGGATCTTGATCGCCGCTCCCTGGCCTACGACGAGGCGCTGAAGGCAGGCGGCCACTATCTTGCCTCCCAGGCGATCGAAGGGAGCGACAGCGCTGTCCTTGTGCGCGTGCGCGATGGCCGGATGTCCGCGACCGACGGCCCCTTTATCGAGACCAAGGAGCAGATGGCCGGCTTTATTCTCATCGAGGCCCGCGACATGAACGAGGCCGTGCGCCTCGCCTCGGGCATCCCCATCGCCGAGATCGGTACCATTGAGGTTCGGCCGGTCTACGAAATTCCCACCCCGCCACCCCTGTCATGACTGCCGTCGATCTCGACAGGATTTATCGCGTCGAGCGCGGCCGGGTGCTCTCGAGCCTTGTCCGCCTGCTCGGCGGCTTCGATCTTGCCGAAGAGGCGCTGTCCGACGCCTTCCTTGCCGCCGCGCAGCAGTGGCCGCGCGATGGTGTGCCGGCCAATCCACGCGCCTGGCTGATTTCGGCCGGCCGCTTCAAGGCGATCGACCGGCTGCGCAGGAGCGGCCGCTTCCGCGCTCTCGCGCCGGAATTGCGGCGCGAGCTCGAAGAGCTGGAGGACCGCATGCCGGCCGAACGCGAGCTGATCGAGGATGATGCCCTGAGGCTCATCTTCACGTGCTGCCACCCCAGCCTGCCGGTCGATGCTCAGGTGGCGCTGACGCTGCGGGAGGTGTGCGGCCTCACCACCGAAGAGATCGCGGCGGCCTATCTCGCCCGCCCCTCCGCCATTGCCCAGCGGATCGTGCGCGCCAAGTCGCGCATTCGCGATGCACGCCTCCCCTACGAAGTGCCAGCGGCGGAGGATTGGGCGCACCGTCTCGATGCGGTGCTCCACACGATCTATCTGATCTTCAACGAGGGCTACGACGCCTCTTCGGGCGATGCGCTCATCCGGCATGAGCTGTGCGCCGAGGCCATCCGGTTGGCGCGGCTTCTTCGGGAACTGCGTGGGAGCCCCGAGATCGACGGCCTGCTCGGGCTCATGCTCCTGCACCGGTCGCGGACCGCCGCCCGCACCGACGCTCGGGGCGAAATCGTGCTGCTTCAAGAGCAGGACCGCTCACTGTGGGATCGCTCGCTCATCGCCGAAGGAACGGCCCTGGCTCGTTCGGCATTCGCTTCGCCGCCGATTTCGAGCTACGCCATCCAGGCGATGATCGCCGCGGCCCATGCCGAGGCAGAAACGGCTGCTGCGACCGACTGGGCGCGGATCGCGACCCTCTACGGCCTGCTGGCGCAGGCCGAACCCTCGCCGGTGGTCGAGCTCAACCGGGCCGTCGCCCTCGCCATGCGCGACGGGCCGGAGGCGGGTCTGGCGCTGATCGACCCGCTGGTTGCCGGCCCGCTCGCCGGGTACCGCTTCGCCCACGCCGCCCGGGCTGATCTGCTGCGTCGCCTCGGACGGGCGGATGAGGCGCGCGCCGCCTATGAGCGTGCCCTCGGGCTCACCACTCAGGCGGCCGATCGCGCTTTTCTCGAACGGCGTCTTGCCGGGCTCTAGCCCTCAGGCGCGCGCCCGCGTCTCCGGCAGCACGCGGTGCGGCGGCTGATGACCGTCGATGAAGGCGCGGATGTTGACGATCACCGCATCACCCATCTCGAGCCGCGCTTCCAGCGTGGCAGAGGCCATGTGCGGGGTGACGATCACCCGGCCCGCCCGTGCCAGCGCCCTGAGCCTGGGGTCGATCGTACCTTCGCCCGCGAACACATCGAGCGCCGCGCCGGCGATCCGACCGCCTTCGATCGCCTCGATCAGCGCCCCTTCGTCGATCAGTTCCGGCCGGCTGACATTGACCACGAACGCTTCGGGCCGCATCCGGCCGATCCGCTCACGGCTGAGAATGCGCTGCGTGTCGCGCGTGAGCGGGGTATGCAGCGACACGATATCGGTCGACTCGACCAGCGCGTCCACCGTTTCGTGAAAGCTGGCTCCTAGCTTTTCTTCAAGCATGGGCGGGCGCCGGTTGCGCGAGCAATAATGGATGTTGAGCCCGAAGGTCCGCGCCCTCGCCGCGACCGCGCTGCCGATCCGGCCCATGCCCACGATGCCAAGCGACTTGCCCCGCAGGCGTCGCCCGAGCATCCAGCTGGGCGACCATCCCGGCCACCTGCCCGCGTCAGGAAGCACGCCCGCCCCTTCGATCAGCCGGCGCGGCAGAGCCAGCATCAGCAGCACCGCCATGTCGGCGGTATCTTCGGTCAGAACCGAGGGCGTGTTGGTTACCGTCAGGCCGGCTGCATAGGCCGCCTCAATGTCGATATTGTCGAAACCGTTGCCGAACTGGGCGATGAGCTTGACGCTCTGCGGCAACCGCCCGATCAGGTCGGCGTCGATCCGGTCGGTGATCGAGGAGACGAGCACTTCCTGCCCCGAAAGGGCCCCGACCAGCGCATCGGCCGAGTACGGTGCGTCCTGCGGGTTGAAGCGCGCATCGAACAGCATCGCCATGCGCTGTTCCACGGCCGCCGGCAGGCGTCGGGTTACCAGGATCTTGGGGCGGATGAGCGGCAGTCGGCTGGCCTTTCAAGGACCATTAAGGTCTCGCGCGTAACGATAGAAAAAAAGCACCACCCTTCCAAGCCAAACCGTGTCTGAAAGCGCCTTGCCCGTGTCGCTGCGTGCCTGCGTCGCCATCCTGTCGGTCCTCGCCCCGGGCCTCGCCCTTGCCGCCGCCACCAATCCGAGCGGGCTGCCGCTGCCCCGCTTCGTGACCATCCGCGCCAAGGAGAGCAATGTCCGGGTCGGCCCCGGCTACCAGTACGACGTCGCCTGGAAATACCAGGTCGCCGGAGTGCCGGTCGAGATCATCCAGGAGTTCGACGTCTGGCGGAAGATCCGCGATGTCGACGGTTCGACCGGCTGGGTTCACCAGAACATGCTCTCGGGCAACCGTGCCGGCTATGTGCTCAAGCAGGCGGGCGACAGGGTCGCCCTGCATGCTTCCCCCTCCGACGAATCGGGCGTGGTCGCCTGGGTCGGCCCCGGCTTCCCGGTCAGGATCAACAGCTGCGAGCAGGGCTGGTGCGCAGTCGTCGCCACCGATCATCCCGAGGGCGGGGTACCGGCCAACTATTCGGGCTATTTGCCCGAATCCGACCTCTGGGGCGTCTATCAGGGCGAATCCTTCGACTGAGCGTCCGCTCGTCCCGGCGTCGGGCCCGGCAGGCGGCTACTCGCCCGCAGGCGCCTTCTTCACGCGCACCACCACGTCAACATGCGTGATCGTCATGCCCTCGGGTGGGTGGGGCAGGTTCTGGATCACGATCTCCGACGCCGGAATATCCGTCACGCGTTGCTCGTCCTCGATATAGAAGTGGTGATGATCCGAAGTGTCGGTGTCGAAATAGCTGCGCGAGGCATCGACCGCCACTTCGCGCAGCAGGCCGGCCGAGCGGAACTGGTGAAGCGTGTTGTAGATCGTGGCGAGCGACACATTGACCCGAGCCGCCTGCGCTTCGGCCAGCAGCTGCTCGGCGCTTACATGGCGGTGCTCGCCGCCGAACAGGATCTCGGCCAGCGCGACGCGCTGCCGGGTCGGCCGCAATCCCGCCATGCGCAGCACGGCCGTCAGGCACGGCCGGCGCGAGGGCACGTTGCGGCTGAAAATGCGATCCTGCATGAACACCCGGAGGAACCTGGACTTTTTCGGGCTGGTTTATAGCTTTCGTGACAGGGCCGCACAAGCGCGGGGTTGCCGCGCCCGCTTTGCTTGACCCTCGGGGGCCCGACCAATACACACGGCCCTCAAATGCACCATTTGGACAAAAAGCTGATGGCGGAGCGCAAAAACGCCTATGCCTACGACGAGCTTCTCGCCTGCGCCCGTGGCGAGCTCTTCGGCCCCGGCAACGCCCAGTTGCCGCTTCCCCCTATGCTCATGTTCGATCGCATCACCCGCATCGACGAGACCGGAGGTGCCCATCATCGCGGCCAGGTGCGGGCCGAGCTCGATATCCGGCCCGATCTGTGGTTCTTCCAGTGCCACTTCCAGGGCGATCCGGTAATGCCTGGCTGCCTCGGCCTCGATGCGCTCTGGCAGATGACGGGGTTCTTTCTCGGCTGGGGCGGCTCCCCCGGCCGCGGCCGGGCCCTGGGCGGCGAAATCAAGCTGGCGGGCCAGGTCACTAACGACATCCGGCTCGTCGAATATGGCGTCGATATCAAGCGCGTCGTCCGCTCGCGCCTGGTCTTGGGAATTGCCGACGGTTGGGTTAAGGCCGATGGCAGCCTTATCTATGAGGCCAGGGACCTGCGGGCCGGACTCTTCACCAATACCGGCCGCGGTGCGGCGGCTGTCGTGGAAGGAGCGTCGGGGCAATGAGGCGAGTTGTCGTCACCGGCATGGGGATCGTCTCCTCGATCGGCAACAATACCGCCGAGGTGCTGGAGAGCCTGAGAACCGCTACCCCCGGCATCGTCGCAGCGCCGGAATATGCCCAGCTCGGCTTCCGCTGCCAGGTACACGGCGCACCCAGGCTCGATCCATTCGAGGTCCTCGATCGGCGCACCACCCGTTTCATGGGACGCGGGGCCGCCTGGAACTACATCGCCATGAAGCAGGCGATCGAGGATGCCGGTCTTGAGGAAAAGGACGTTCAGAATCCACGGACCGGTATCGTGATGGGGTCGGGCGGCCCTTCGACCCGCACCATCGTGGAGGCTGCCGATATTACACGCGAGAAGGGTCCCAAGCGCATCGGGCCGCTTGCCGTGCCCAAGGCGATGAGCTCCACGGCCTCCGCCACCCTCGCCACGCCCTTCGGCATCAAGGGCGTCAACTACACCATCACCTCGGCCTGCGCGACCAGCAAGCATTGCATCGGCAACGGCTATGAGCAGATCGGCATTGGCCGGCAGGACATTGTCTTTGCCGGCGGCCACGAAGATCTCGACTGGACCATGTCGAACCTCTTCGACGCCATGGGGGCCATGTCTTCCGACTTCAACGCCACCCCTGCCAAGGCCTCGCGGGCCTACGACGTGCGGCGCGACGGTTTCGTCATTGCCGGCGGCGCCGGCGTTCTGGTGCTAGAGGAGCTCGAACATGCCCGGGCCCGCGGGGCGAAAATCCTCGCCGAAATCGTCGGCTACGGCGCGACCTCCGACGGCTACGATATGGTCGCCCCATCAGGCGAAGGGGCCGCGCGCTGCATGCGCATGGCGCTCGAGACCGTGCGGGAGAAGGTCGACTACATCAATCCCCACGCCACCAGCACGCCCATCGGCGACGCCAAGGAAATGGACGCCATCCGCCTGGTCTTCGGCGTCGGCGACCGGTGCCCGCCGATTTCGGCCACCAAATCGCTGACAGGCCACTCCCTCGGAGCCACCGGTGTCCAGGAATCCATTTACTGCATCTTGATGATGCACCACCGCTTCCTGTGCGAGAGTGCCAACATCGAGGAGCTCGACCCCATTTTCTCCGATATGCCGATTCTTCGGGCACGGCGCGACAATGTCGATGTCGGCATCGCCCTCAGCAACAGCTTCGGCTTCGGCGGCACCAACGCCACGCTGGTCTTCCGCCACCCCGATCTGATCTGACGTTCCTTCGTCGGGAATCGCCAGGGCGAGGCTGACCTGCGCGAGGGTGCGGCCGGAGGGGCGCGAGTTGGTCAGCGCCGTGCCAGGTCTAGATCAATATTCCAGTTCGGTGAATCGCGCCGCCCGCCCGTCATAGAGCAGCAGGCGGCCAGCGAGCGGCGAGCCCACGCCGGTGATGAGCTTGATCGCTTCCATCGCCATCAGCGTGCCGATCACTCCGGTCACAGGGCCCATCACGCCTACGGCCTCGCAGCTCGGCAGGTCCTCGGCGGCGGGCGTCACCGGGTAAAGGTCGGCAAAGCCTCGGCCGCCCGGCAGAAACACCGTGACCTGGCCATCCCACATCGAGACGGCGCCCGAAACGAGCGGTTTTCCTGTCCGTGCCGCAGCATCGGCCGCAATGCGCCGGGTTTCGAAATTGTCCGTGCCGTCCAGCACCACATCGTAATCGGCCATAGTGGCGTCGACGTTGTCAGCCGCAAGCCGCAGGGCATGTGGCACAACGCGCACATGCGGGTTGAGCGCGCCCACGAACACCTCCGCACTCGCCACCTTCGCCCGCCCCGCGCCAGCGGTGCCGTGGATCACCTGCCGCTGCAGGTTGCTGACGCTCACCGTGTCGTGGTCGACGACGCCCAGAACGCCCACGCCCGCCGCCGCCAGATAGGCGATGGCGGGGCTGCCCAGACCGCCCGCGCCGATCACCAGCACTCTTGCCGCCTTGAGCTTCTGCTGGCCGGCGCCGCCCACATCGCGCAGCACCAGATGTCGGGCATAGCGTCGGGTTTCGTCGGCCGAGAGCGTCATGCCCCGCTCTTACTCCCAAGCCCCTGGCGCCGCTAGCGGCCGGTCGAGCCGAAGCCGGATGGGCCGCGCTCCGTATCATCGAGGATGTCCATCTCGAAGAAGGCCGCCGCCGAGACGGGCGAGACCACCATCTGCGCGATCCGGTCGCCCCGCTGGATCTCGAACGGTTCCTCGCCCAGATTGATGAGGATCACCATGATCTCGCCGCGATAGTCCGCATCGATGGTGCCCGGCGAGTTGAGCACCGTGACCCCGTGCCGGTTCGCCAGGCCCGAGCGCGGCCTGATCTGCGCCTCGTGTCCCTCTGGCAGGGCGATCGC
Source organism: Devosia sp. (assembly GCA_035548755.1). Classification (GTDB taxonomy): domain Bacteria; phylum Pseudomonadota; class Alphaproteobacteria; order Rhizobiales; family Devosiaceae; genus Devosia_A. The sequence goes on along the minus strand of DASZSH010000088.1, from coordinate 43,542 downwards.
AAAGCCGCACGGAATGGTGGCCCGCTTGCCCGGCATCAGCCGCACGGTCTCGCCTTCGCCCAGTGCGGCTCTGAGGTCGAGCCCTGCAGCGCCGGGGCTGTGCTGCGCGGGCAGCGCCAGGCCCCGGCCGTGATCGAACCAGCTGAGCGCGATGTCGATCCGGCCGGGCACCCTCGATCCTAGTTGGTGTTGACCACGGCGTAGAGCTCTTCGGGGAGCTGCGCCGTGCCATTGATGAGATCGAGGAACGGAATCTTGATCTCAGCGCTGGTCTTGTCGTCGCTGACCGTGAGATTGCTGTCGGTCACCTGTTTGCCGCCGATGCGCAGCGTCAGGAAGTGCCCGTCGAACATCTGCTTCATCATCGCCGTGGTCTGGGGGTCGGAATCCTTGCCCAGATCGCCGGCCATTCCCTTGGTCGGGAACGCGACGCGCACCACGCCAGGCGAAACCACCGTGAAGGTCGGCTTGCTGTCGCCCTCATCGAACTTGAGCTCGTCGAACGTGCCTTCGCTGCTTGCCACGCAGGTGGCGCTGCCGTCCGAATTCTCGGTGAGCTGCTCGCCTTCCTTGGCGCAGAACTTGTCTTCGGTCTTGCTATTGGAGGTATCGGCGGCCTTGACCATGGCATAGATGTCCGAGCCCATGGTCATCGTCATCGTCGCCTTGGCGGTCGTCTCCGAGGTGACATTGAGCTCTTCGGTCATGTCGACGCAGGCGGCAAGGCCCATCGTCAGCGCGACCACGCCGACGATGCGGCCGACAGTTGCGATTTTCATCTGAGTGCCCTCTGTTGCGCGCCCCGCCGGAATGGCGCCAGTCTATCGGGCGGCCCCCCTAGGCCGCAAGCGCGGCCACAGGCGTAGGAGCGCCTGCATGAACGCATGCTGAACATCAGCGGAAGAGGCGGATCACCACCGCAGCGGCAATCACCACCAGCACCCAGAAGGCCACGACCATCATGCGCCGTGTCGTCTGCCGCTGCGGCGAGCGCCGGTCGGCGTCGTAGTCGTCCAGCGCCGCCTCCGCCCGGTTGATGAGCCCAGGCAGCTTGGCCACGGTTGCGGCGGCGACCTCCACATTGTCGCGGATGTCTTCGAGCCGGCCGATCGGGCCGGCCTCGCGCCGAACGAAGTCGCCCACCACCGGCTCGGCCACCGTCCAGATGTTGAGGTCGGGGTCGAGCGAGCGCGAAACCCCCTCCACCAGCACCATGGATTTTTGCAGCAGCACCAGTTCGGGCCGCGTCTGCATGTCGAACAGCTCAGTCGTCGCAAACAGCTGCCCCAGCACGCGCGCCATCGAGATCTCGTTGGCCGTGCGGCCCTGGAGCGGCTCGCCGATCGAGCGCAGCGCAAGGGCGAAATCGTCGACCGATTGGTGCTTGGGCACATAGCCGATGTCGAAGTGCCGCTGCGCAATCATCCGGTAATCGCGGGTGATGAACCCGTAGAGGATGTCGGCGAGGAACCGCCGCTCGCGCCGGCTGATCCGCCCCATGATGCCGAAGTCGACAGCGATGATGCCGCGCCCCCTGCGATCGGCGAACAGGTTTCCCGGATGCATGTCAGCATGAAAGAATCCGTCGCGGATGGCGTGCCGGAGAAATGCCTGCAGCAGCAGCCGCGAAAGTTCGCGCCGGTCGAGCCCCGCCGCCTCGATCGCGGCGAAGTCGCGGATGGGGATGCCCTCCACCCAGCTCGTCGTAAGCACCGTCTCCGCCGTGTGGTCCCAGTCGACCTCGGGCAGGATGAAGCCTTCGTCGTCCTTGATGTTCTCGGCCATCTCCGAGATCGAGGCGGCCTCGAGCCGCAGATCGAGCTCGAGCCGCGCCGAACGGTCCAGCGTCCTGACCACGTCGGTGGGCCTGAGCCGCCTGAGCGAGGGCACCCAGCGTTCCGCCAGCGCCGCGCCCGAATAGTAGCTCTCGAGATCGGCCCGAAATCGCTCCTTGATTCCCGGCCGCAATATCTTCACGGCCACGTCGCGCCGGCCGTTCTTGTCGACCACGGCCGCCCGATGCACCTGCGCGATCGAGGCCGCCGCGATCGGAGGCGAAATGTCGGTAATCTCGCTGGCCTTTTCGCGCAGCGCCTCGCGCAGGAGCCCCGGCACCAGCGCCGGGTCGAACGGCGCCATCTTGTCCTGCAGCTCGGCAAGGTTCGCGGCAATTTGCGAGCCCACGATATCGGGCCGCGTCGCGAAGGTCTGGCCGAGCTTCACATAGGTCGGCCCCAGCCGGTCGAGGGCCACGCGAAATCGCTCGGCCGGCCCCTTGCGCTTGACGTCGGAGCGCTCGATCAGCCGCCCCATCCGCACGCCGGTCTTCATCACCGGCGGCAGGGCTGCGGTATCCACGATAGAGAAGGCCCCCTCGCGCGCCAGCACGATGCCGGCCCGCAGGAGGCGGAAGGTCGAGGCGATGGTCATGGCTCCACCGTTTCGGCGTGGACCCTCGATCCGGTGGGACTCACAGCTTCCACGCCGCGTGCAGCGCCGCGATGTTGCCCGACATGGCCGTGTGCGTGACACGCTTGAATCCGGCCTGCTCGATCATGCCGCTGAAGCGGCCGGGCGGGGGGAACTTGCGGATCGATTCGATGAGATACTGGTAGGGCTCGCGCTCGCCTGTCACCAGCCCGCCCATCGGCGGGATCACCCGGTCGCTCCATTCCTTGTAGAGCCGGTCGAAAAGCGGCACGTCCACCACCGAGAATTCGAGGCACAGGAAGCGTCCGCCGCGCTTGAGCACGCGGAAGGCCTCCCCCAGCGCCAGCTCGATGCGCGGCACGTTGCGGATGCCGAAGGCGATCGTATAGGCGTCGAAGCTCTCGTCCTCGAACGGCAGGGCTTCGGCGTTCGCCTCCACGAACTTGGCCTGCGTGCCGAAGCGCCAGCGGCGCGCCCGCTCCGCCCCAACCTTCAGCATGTCGGAGTTGATATCGGCGACTGTGACCTCTGCATATCCCGCCGAGGCATCGAGGATGCGCTGGGCGATATCGCCCGTGCCGCCGGCCATGTCGAGCACCCGATACGGCAGGCGTCCCGTCCTGGGCGGCGCCAGGCGCGCCACCAGTGCATCCTTCCACAGCCGGTGCACGCCTCCGCTCATGAGGTCGTTCATCAGGTCGTAGCGCCCCGCCACGGTGTGAAACACCTCGTTGACGAGGCCCTGCTTGGCCTCGAGCGGCACCGTGCGTTCGCCGAAATGCGTGGTTTCAGCCATTGCTGTCAGCCTTTGTCTCTGCGCCCGTGTCTATATAGAAGCATCGCCCGGGTTGGAATTGTCCTCAGCCGCGCAGTCTTAAGAGAAGGTCCAGTGCCCGAACTGCCAGAAGTGGAAACCGTACGGCGCGGCCTTGCGCCCTATCTGGAGGGGGCGCGCATCGACAAGGTGAGGCTCAACCGCCAGGACCTGCGCTTTCCCTTCCCCAAGGGCTTCGCCAGAGCGCTTGAGGGTCAGACCGTCGCCTCCGTCGGCCGCCGCGCCAAATACCTGCTTTTCCGGCTCGGCTCCGGCAGGATCTGGCTCAGCCATCTGGGCATGACCGGGTCGTTCCGCTTTGCCGATTTCCGCTTCAAGGAGCCCTCGCGCTACTACGAACCCGGCGAGAATGGCCGGCACGACCACGTGGTCGTCGAGCTCAGCCATCCGCAGCGCGGACACATGACCCTCGTTTACTCCGATGCCCGCCGCTTCGGCTTCATGGATCTCTTCGAGCGCGAAGAAGACACCCCCTACCTTGCCGGGCTCGGGCCCGAGCCGCTCTCCAACGCATTCAACGCCGAGGAAATGGCCGGGCGCTTCCGGGGCAAGTCGGCCCCTATCAAGGCCGCACTCCTCGATCAGCGCGTGGTGGCCGGCCTGGGCAACATCTATGTCAGCGAGGCCCTCTGGCGCGCCCATATTCGCCCCACCGTCCCCGCGAGAAAGCTCGTCCTTCGGTCGGGCCAGCCGGGCCCCCGCCTGGAGCTGCTCGCCGAGGGCGTGCGCTCGGTCCTGACCGAAGCCGTCGAGGCAGGCGGATCCACGCTTAGGGATTTCCGTTCCGCCCAGGGGGAGGCGGGCTATTTCCAGCACCGCTTCGACGTCTACGACCGCGAGGGCGAGCCCTGCCACACCCCAGGCTGTCCGGGCATCATCCGGCGGATCGTGCAGTCCGGCCGCTCGACCTACTATTGCCCCGCCTGCCAGAAGCCCTGAGGCCCCCGCGGCGCGCCCGAATCCGGGTTGACGGGGCGGCTCCGTGACACTATACACCCGCGAGCTTCAGGCGGCCCGGTGCCGCCGCTTTCATTTTCACCTCCGGCAATTCTGGCATCCCACGCGGCGCCGATCTTGCCGGACAAAGAGGACTGAGATGGCAAATACGGCCTCGGCAAAGAAGTCGACCCGCAAGATCGCGGCGCGCACCGAGATCAACAAGTCGCGCCGTTCGCGCATGCGCACCTTCATCCGCAAGGTCGAGGAAGCCATCGCCGGCGGCAAGCACGAGGAGGCGATGGCGGCGCTGAAGGCGGCCGAGCCCGAGATCGCGCGCTCGGCGCAGAAGGGCATCGTCCATGCCAATGTCGCCGCGCGGAAGGTGAGCCGTCTCAATGCGCGCGTGAAGGCCCTCAAGGCCTGATCCGCAAAACTCCCGACGAGGGAAATCCCATGGGCCCTGCGGGGCCCTTTTTCGTACCCGCGATCTTGTAGTGTGGCAGTTCTGCGACACAAACGGCCCATCCGGAATCGCGTGTGTTTCCGGGCCTGTCGGCCGCTGCGCTGGATGAATCTTTCCGATAGTGGCCCTTGCCAGAAATCTGGAACGGCGTTCTCATTGTTGAAGCCTTTCGAGATTCATCTTTGAGTCACAGGCCCTTGGTTTTGACTGACGTGACCAGGCTCGCAAGAAACATTTTTCGGGGCTCGCAAGCGCCCGCCCATGTCAAGCCCCGCGCAGCGAAAAGAGTCGGTTGCGGGCCAAAATGCGGCTGACTAAGATGGCTTCGTTGATGAGGAACGGGGGCTCTCCCGCCGCCGTTTTTTCAAAGACCAATGAGTGTGTGATGCAGTCGAAGCGACCACTTGCGAGCGTTGGGATCGCATGTGCCAGGTTCGATGGTTCCATCCGGTGCGGCGAGTTTTGGGTGGGTACGTTTATCGTCTTGCGTAGGCGTAAGAGATAATGGCGAGCCGGGGCGTCTCTCCCCGGTGTCAAAGTAGCAACGAGTACGGCCAGGCCGCCCACCTTGTGCGGCTGGGTTGGGGATTTGTCTGCCTGAAGGGCAGGCGGAACGACAAGAGTGAGAGAGCCCAGAAAGGGCTCCTATCGGCGAGCGGGGCAGGTAGGCAATGGCGGCTGGTGCGAGCGGTGCGCGCAAAACTTTCGACAATGGCGATGAGGGACAGCCGGCCGGCGACCGGTCGCCGCTGACCCCCGATGGCCGCTCCGAGGCGGAGGTGTTCCAGCGGGTGCGGGCGCGTCTGCGGGCCGCCGTAGGCGAGGATGTCTTCAACTCCTGGTTCGCCCGTCTCGAGCTTGAGGAAATTGTCGACGACAAGGCCCATCTGAGCGTGCCGACGCGGTTCCTGTGCTCCTGGATACAGTCCAACTACGCCGAGAAGATCCTCGAAACCTTCAAATCCGAAACTCCGCACGTCAAGCGTCTGCATTTTACCGTCCGCGTGAACGGGCAGGCGCGCCCGCGCCTCAATCCGCCAGTCGAAGCGCAGCCTGAAGCGGAAGCCGAGCCGGCGCCCGCCTCGCTCAAGCCGCATCGCGACGCGCCGCAGCCGCGCGGCGACGCGCTTTCGGGCAGCGCTCTCGATCCTAAAATGACGTTCGAGAGCTTCGTGGCGGGCCCGTCAAACGAGATCGCTCTGGGCATTGCCAGGCAGGTGGCGAGCGCCGCGCTCAACGGCACCGTGAGCTTCAACCCCGTTTACATCCATTCGACCGTCGGTCTGGGAAAATCGCATCTGCTCAATGCCATCGCCTGGGCTGCCGGGGCGGCAGAGCCGGGCCGCAACATCGTCTATCTTACAGCCGATCACTTCATGTATCATTTCATCACCGCGGTGCAGCGGCAGTCGGCGATCGCCCTCAAGGATTGGCTCCGGCGCGTCGATCTGCTGCTCATCGACGACATGCAGTTTCTGCAGGGCAAGTCGGCAACCGAGTTCGGCCACACCCTCAGCACGCTGCTTACTGGCGCCAAGCAGGTGGTGGTGGCGGGCGACGCCCCGCCGCGCGATCTCGAAATGCTCGACGAGCGCGTGCGCTCGCGTCTGTCGGGCGGCCTCGTCGTCCCCATCGGGGGCTTCGATCTCGATCTGCGGCGCTCCATCGTCACGCGCCGCGCCGAGCAGGCGCAGGCTCGCTTCGGCGTTCACTTCCCGCCGGCGGTGATCGACTACATCGCGCGCATCGTCGTCAGCCACGGCCGCGATCTCGATGGGGCGGTCAACCGGCTCGTGGCCGCCAACCAGCTGACGCAGGAGCCCATCAGCGTCACGCTCGCCGAGCGCACGCTGGCCGATCTGGTACGCGCGCGCGAGGCGCGCCGCGTCCGCATCGAAGATATCCTTCGGATTGTGTCGCGCCACTACAAGGTGCCGCGCAACGAGCTTCTGAGTTCGCGCCGTTCGCGCGACGTCGTGCGGCCGCGCCAGATCGCCATGTATCTTGCCAAATCACTCACCTCCCGGTCGCTGCCCGAGATCGGGCGCCGCTTTGGCGGTCGCGACCACACCACGGTTCTGCATTCCGTGCGCAAGGTCGAGCAGATGATGAAGGACGATGGCGACCTGTGCCAGGAGATCGAACTCCTCAAGCGGATGCTTGAGGAGTGAGTGAATCGGCCATTGCCCGCCTGATGCGGGCGATGGTCGCCCCGGACCCCGATCCGGGACGCCGAGCCTGCGCTCGGTGAAAGCATGCGCCGACCGCTGGCCGGCGCGGGGCGTTGAAGTTGCGTCGGGAGTTGGGCGTGTTGCCGCGTTTGGTGTTGCGAGTGCGCAAGGCCGTCCGCCATCTGAGGCGGGATGGCGCGTCGGAGAGCAATGAACTGTCGGGCGCCGAAACCGAGGCGCGCTGGCACGAGATGATGTACCGCCTGCGGGAACGCGACCGGGCCGCCGAGGATCGGCTCGCGCGCGCCGAAGAGGCGCTCAACCGTCTCAGCCTCTAGGCGTCGCCGGCGCACGGGAAATGTGGATGGAGCGGCGCCCCGCCGGCCGTTGCGCTTGCCTTTTGGAGCCCGAATTGCCAAGGTCGCGGGCCCGGAATTCCTGAGGTTTCGCCTGCCGGGGGCGGGGGACCCGCGTAAATGAAAGTCACACTCGAGCGTAACGCTCTGCTCAAATCCCTGGGCCACGTCCATCGCGTCGTTGAGCGGCGCAACACCTACCCCATCCTCGCCAATGTCCTGATCCGGGCTGGCGACGGCAAGCTCGATCTGCGCGCGACCGATCTCGACATCGAAGTGACCGAGTCCGTGCCCGCAATGGTGGCGACCGCCGGCACCACCACCGTTCCTGCCCACACCCTCTACGAGATCGTGCGCAAGCTCGCCGATGGCGCCGAGGTGCGGCTCGAAACCGAAGGCAGCGAGCAGATGCTGCTCACCTCCGGCCGGTCGCGCTTCCACCTGGCGTGCCTTTCGCCCGACAGCTTCCCCGATCTCAAGTCGGGGTCCTTCAGCCATCAGTTCGCCCTGCCGGCCGCCACGCTGCGCGAACTTATCGAACGCACACAGTTCGCCATCTCCAACGAGGAGACGCGCTACTATCTCAACGGCATTTATGTGCACACGCTTGAGGTGAACAAGCAGATGGTGCTGCGCGCTGTGGCCACAGACGGCCACCGCATGGCCCGGGCTGAAACGTCTGCGCCCGATGGTGCCCAGGGCATGCCCGGCATCATCATTCCCAAAAAGACCGTCGGCGAGGTGCAAAAGCTTCTCGAGGGCGTCGAGGGCGATGTCACGGTCGAAGTCTCCGACACCAAGATCCGGTTCACGCTTGATGGCGTGGTGCTGCTCAGCAAGCTCATCGAGGGTACCTTCCCCGACTACGAACGCGTGACCCCCAAGAACAACGACAAGCAGCTCACCGTCGATCGGGGCTCCTTCGCCATCGCCGTCGATCGCGTTTCGACCATCGCCTCCGATCGCGGCGGCAAGGCCGTCAAGCTCTCCGTCAAGGACGGCAATCTCGAGCTGTCGGTCACCAACCCCGATCATGGCACCGCCACCGAGGAAGTGGCCGTCGAATTCGAGCCAGACGCCTTCGAGATCGGCTTCAACGCCCGCTACCTGCTCGACATCATCGCGCAGATAAAGTCGGACAACGCGGTGTTCCTGTTCAACGATGCGGGCTCGCCCACTCTGGTCAAGGAAGATGGCGATGCCCACGCGCTCTACGTTTTGATGCCGATGCGCGTTTAGGGAGGAGCGAATGGTCAATCGTGACTGGTAAAGCGAGCTGAGCGCTCCTTGCAACCAATCGCCATTCACCATTCGCCATTCACGGCTTGCCGCCCCGCTACATCTCCCGCCTTCGCCTTACCGCCTTTCGCAACTATGCGGCCGCGGCCCTCGATCTCGATGGCCGCCATCTCGTGCTGACCGGCCTCAATGGCGCTGGCAAGACCAATCTGCTCGAGGCCGTGTCGCTTCTGTCCCCCGGGCGAGGCCTGCGGCGGGCCGCCTTCGAGACGCTCGGCAACCAGGCCTCCGATCAGCCCTGGGCAGTCGCCGCCACCGTCGAAACGCCCGAGGGTCCGGTCGATCTGGGCACTGGTGCTGCTGAGGATGGCGGCCGCCGGGTGCGCATCAATGGCGCCAATGCCCGCTCGGTCGAAGAGATGAGCGACTATCTGCGCCTGCTCTGGCTTACTCCGGCGATGGATGGCCTCTTCACGGGCCCTGCCTCCGAACGCCGCCGCTTCCTCGATCGTCTGGTCACCACGCTCGTGCCGTCGCACTCTTCCGCCGTCGCCGATTACGAGAAGGCAACGCGCCAGCGTAACCGCCTCCTTGAGGAGAACGCCGATCCACGCTGGCTCGACGCGCTCGAATCGGAGATGGCCGCGCACGCTGCTGCGGTTCACTTCGCCCGCGCCGATGCCGTGGCCCATCTCGAGGCGCGTATTGCCGAGAGCCTCGAGGACGGAGCCTTTCCTGCTGCAGCCCTCGCCCTGACGCCGCTTTTTGACGATCGTCACATTCCGGCATCCTCGGCCGAGCTCGAGGCCGAGCTGCGCGAGCTCTGGCGGCAGTCGCGCCCGCTCGATCGCGCCGCTGGCCGCACTACGCACGGTCCGCATCGCGTCGATCTCGATGTGCTCTACGCGCAAAAACAGATGCCCGCCGCGCTGGGCTCGACGGGCGAGCAGAAGGCGCTCCTGGTGGGTCTCGTTCTCGCCCACGCCCGGCTGGTCAAAGCGCGCGCTGGCATCGTGCCCTTCCTCTTGCTCGATGAAATCGCTGCGCATCTCGATCCCGGCCGGCGCGCCGCCCTCTTTGCGGCGGTCGATGCGCTGGGAACCCAGGCCCTTATGACCGGCACCGATCCCATGCTGTTCGATGCCCTGGGCGATCGCGCCCAGCGCGTCAGCGTGCATAATGGCCGTCTGGGCGTTTGAGCTGGCTTGCGCAGGTCGCGGCGCTGCGACATTTCGGCCCCCCGTCCGCCCTCCAGTGGCCGCGCTCGCCGGCGGCTCCCCAGTCCACCCAAAGCGGTCCGACGCCCTTGAAATCTGGCCAAAAAACGCCATTTCTCTTGGGTAGATTTCCCCAATCCGCTAAACCCTTGCCAGCGGTTTTCGACGCTGATTCGGAGCCCCCTTGAACACGCCCGCCGCAAACCCGTCCGTTGCCTCTCCTGCCGAAGAATATGGCGCTCAGTCGATCAAGGTCCTCAAGGGCCTGGATGCTGTGCGCAAGCGCCCCGGCATGTACATCGGCGATACCGACGACGGCTCGGGCCTGCACCACATGGTCTACGAGGTCGTCGACAATTCCATCGACGAGGCGCTGGCCGGCCATGCCGATCTCATCACGGTCCAGCTCAATCCCGATGGCTCCTGCACCGTCATCGACAACGGCCGCGGCATCCCTACCGACATCCATCCCACCGAGGGCGTATCCACCACCGAGGTGGTGATGACCCAGCTCCATGCCGGCGGCAAGTTCGACCAGAATTCCTACAAGGTTTCGGGCGGCCTGCACGGCGTGGGCGTGTCGGTGGTCAATGCCCTCTCTTCCTGGCTGCGCGTCAAGGTACGCCGCAGTGGCAGGATCTACGAGATGAGCTTCACCGACGGCGAGCCTGATGCGCCGCTTGCCGTCACCGGCAGTTACGAGCCCGGTCACGCGCCCGGCACCTATGAGGGTCGGTCCGGCACGGAAACGACGTTCTTGCCGTCGCCTCGCACCTTCACCATGGTCGAATTCGACTTCAAGACGCTCGAGCACCGTCTGCGCGAGCTCGCTTTCCTCAACTCCGGCGTGCGCATCATCCTGCGCGATCTGCGCCATCCCGAGAAGGTCGAGGTCGAGTTGCACTACGAGGGCGGGCTCGAGGCCTTCGTGCGCTATCTCGACAGTGCCAAGACCGCCTTGATTGGAACGCCAATCTATCTGATGCAGGAGAAAGACGGCATCACCGTCGAAGCTGCCATGTGGTGGAACGACTCCTACCACGAAAACGTGCTGTGCTTCACCAACAACATCCCGCAGCGCGATGGCGGTACTCACCTTGCCGGCTTCCGCGCCGCGCTCACCCGACAGGTGACGAGCTACGCCGAAACCTCCGGCATCCTCAAGCGGGAGAAGGTCGTGCTCTCGGGCGAGGATGCCCGCGAGGGGCTCACCTGCGTACTTTCGGTCAAGGTGCCTGACCCGAAATTCTCCTCGCAGACCAAGGACAAGCTTGTCTCGTCCGAAGTCCGTCCGGTGGTCGAAGGCGTCGTCAACGACAAGCTCGCCCAGTGGTTCGAGGAGCATCCGGCAGAAGCCCGCACCGTGGTGGGCAAGGTGGCCGAAGCCGCCGCCGCGCGCGAGGCGGCGCGCAAGGCGCGCGAGCTCACGCGGCGCAAATCCGCCCTCGATGTCAACTTCCTCGCCGGAAAGCTCAAGGATTGCTCCGAGAAGGATCCGGCCAAGTCCGAGCTGTTCCTGGTCGAAGGCGACAGCGCCGGTGGGTCGGCCACTCAGGGGCGCGACCGATCCAACCAGGCGGTGCTGCCGCTGCGCGGTAAGATCCTCAATGTCGAGCGGGCCCGCTTCGACCGCATGCTCGGTTCCGAGCAGATCGGCAATCTGGTTATGGCGCTGGGCACCTCGATCGGCCGCGAAGAATTCAACATCGAAAAGCTCCGCTACCACAAGATCATCATCATGACCGATGCCGATGTGGATGGCGCCCACATCCGCACGCTCCTGCTCACCTTCTTCTACCGCCAGATGCGCGAGCTCATCGATCGCGGCCACATCTACATCGCCCAGCCGCCACTCTATAAGGTCAAGCGCGGCTCGTCCGAGCAGTACCTCAAAGACGAGCGGGCGCTCGAGGACTATTTGATCGACGGCGGGGTCGACGAGGCGACCTTCACGGCCGCCTCCGGCGCCGTGCACGCCGGCGGCGATCTGCTCGAGATTGTCCGCCAGGCCCGCGATGTCGTCCATCACCTGCAAAGCTTCAACACCCGCTACAGCCGCTCCATCCTCGAACAGGCGGCGATCGCGGGCGGCCTGGAGCCTGAGGCAGTCGCCGATGCGGAGCGGGCCGCCGCGATCGCCCGTCGCGTCGCCGAGCGGCTCGATCGCATTTCCGACGAGGTCGAACGCGGCTGGCGCGGCGAGCCGGACGGGCAGGGCGGCCTCGTCTTCTCGCGCACCGTGCGCGGCGTGACTGAGCGCCACGAGCTCGATGCCAACCTCCTGGCCAGCGCCGATGCACGCAAAATGCGGCAGCTGATGGAGCGGGCCGAGGGCCTGTTCGCCGGCGTTGGCACCCTTGCCCGCAAGGGCGAGGTCTTCCCCGTCTTCGGTCCGTCCTCGCTCTACGACACCGTGGCAGCCGCCGGCCGCAAGGGCATCTCGCTGCAGCGCTACAAGGGCCTGGGTGAGATGAACCCCGAGCAGCTTTGGGAAACCACGCTCGATCCCAATGTGCGCACCCTGCTCAAGGTCGAGATCAAGGACAGCGACGATCACGACCGGCTGTTCTCCGAGCTCATGGGCGATCTGGTCGAGCCGCGCCGCGATTTCATCCAGGACAACGCCCTCAGCGTCGCCAATCTTGATGTTTAGCTGCCCGGCGCGGTTCCCCGCCCGGGCCCCGGCTGTGGCCATGCGGCCACAGGCCCCGCCACCCCCTTAAGTCCACATAAACCGGCCACATTTAGTCTGGACAACCCGGGGGTTCGCGCGGGCCGATGGAGTCCGCGTCGCGCTTGCATTGCGCGTGCGTTCCCGATTGTCTGGAGTCGGCCGGTCGCCATGCGCAAGAAGAAAGCCGGGGCTCTGATGGATTTCGAGATTTCGCCCGAGGATCGCATCGGCGGCGCCGCCCCTGGCCGCTCGTCGAAGCCCGCGGCGAAGGCCAGGGCCCGCAAACCGGCAAAGGGCGAGCGCATCGAGCCCAGCTTCGGCGGCTTCTTCACTAGCGACGAACGTGACGAACCTCCACGCCGCGGCCGCGCCCCCCGCCAGAAGAAGCAGCCCCGCGGCCGAAAGCAGCGCCGGCCCTTCAGCCTCTGGCGTCTGCTCGGCAAGCTCTTCTACTGGGTCGCCACGCTCGGCATTGTGGGGGCCATCTGCCTGGCCGGCGTCGTCTACTACTACTGGATGCAGATGCCGGCGGTGTCGACCTGGGCTGTGCCCGAGCGGCCGGCCAACATCCGCATCGTCGCCGCCGACGGCCAGCTCATTTCCAACCGCGGCAAGATGGGCGGCGAAGCCGTTTCCCTCGATGATCTGCCCCAATATGTCCCCGAGGCGTTCATCGCCATCGAAGACAAGCGTTTCTACCAGCACTTCGGCATCGACGTGATGGGCCTGGGCGCGGTGGCGCTCGAAAGCCTCAGGGCCGGCCATGTCACGCGCGGCGCCTCCACCATCACCCAGCAGCTCGCCAAGAATCTCTTTCTCACCCCCGATCAGACTCTCGGCCGCAAGGTGCAGGAGGCGCTGCTCGCCCTCTGGCTGGAGCACAACTACACCAAGGATCAGATCCTCGATCTCTACCTCAACCGCATGTTCTTCGGGAACAACGCCACCGGCATCGAAGCTGCCTCGCAGACCTATTTCGGCAAGTCCGCGCGCAACCTGTCGCTGGGCGAGGCCGCCATTCTCGCCGGCTCCATGCAGGCTCCGTCCGTGCTCAACCCCAAGGGCCGGCCCGACCGCGTCGAGGCGCGCCAGAAGCTCGTGCTCGAGGCCATGGCCGAGCAGGGCTACATCACGCCCGCCGAAGCCAAAGCCGCCACGATCGATCCCAACCAGAAGATCCGCACCAAGGTCGCCGGCGCCGAATCCTACGTGGCCGATTGGGTCGATACGCTCGTCCAGTCCTATGTGGGCGACATCAAGCAGGACATCGTCGTCTACACAACCATCAACTGGGACCTGCAGAAGGAAGCCGAGTTCCTGATCAAGGAGGCGGTGACCGAACAGGGTCCCAAGTACCACTTCACCCAGGGCGCCCTGGTGGCCGTGGATACCGACGGCGCAGTCCGCGCCGTGGTCGGCGGCGCCGATTACCAGCAGAGCCAGTATAATCGCGCCGTCACGGCGCGCCGCCAGCCGGGCTCCACCTTCAAGCCCTTCGTCTACATGGCGGCCATGGAGAAGGGCTACACGCCCGACACCATCGCCCAGGACGAGCCGATCAACATCAATGGCTGGTCGCCCTCCGACGCCGACAACAAATTCATGGGCCAGATGACCCTGCGCGATGCCCTTGCCTATTCGCGCAATACGGTCGCCGCCCAGCTCGCCTGGATCGTGGGGCCCGACAAGGTCGTCGAAGTCGCCCAGCGCATGGGCATCTCCTCGCCGCTGCAGGCTGTGCCCTCTATCGCCCTGGGCACGCAGGAGGTGTCCCTGCTCGAGCTCACCGCTGCCTATGCCCCCTTCGCCAATGGCGGCAACGGCGTCATCGCCAATGTCATTACCCGCATCGAGACCGCCGACGGCAAGGTGCTTTACGATTCCGTTCCCGCCGGGCCCGGCCGCGTCATCTCGCCGGTGGTCGTGGGCGAGATGAACGACATGCTGTCGACTGCCCTCGATATCGGCACCGGCCGGCATGCCAAGCTCGCCGGCTGGCAGATCGGGGGCAAGACCGGAACCAGCCAGAAGGCGCGCGATGCGCTGTTTGTCGGCTTCACCTCGCGCATGGTCTGCGGCGTCTGGCTGGGCAACGACGACGACACCGGCACATCGCTCGCCGGCGGCACCGTCCCCACCCAGATCTGGTCCGACTTCATGGCCAAGGCGCATGAGGGGCTCACGCCGGCCAACCTGCCAGATGCGACCTCTGCGGCCGTCCCCGCCGACCAACTCCAGGCCAACGATCCGCTTGCCGGCCTCGCGGCCGACGGCGCTTCGGCCGCGCCCGACGGCACGGCCCCCGCGCCCGATGGCGCCGCGCCGGCCCCCGATGCCACGTCGGCCGATGGCGCCGCCCCGCCGCTCGATCTCACCGGGTCTGCTCCGCAGCAGGCCCCGGCCGAGGCGCCACACCGCTCGCCCAAGACCATCGGCGATCTGCTCAAGGGCCTTTTCGGGGGCGGCTGAGCGCCTCCGCGGGCGAACCGCCGCCCGGCCTGCCGCCCTTGACCTTGCGGCCCCAGCGCGCCATTACCCCCGCCGAAAGGGGTTGCCGATCATGGAAAAGTTCACCCAGCTCACAGGCGTGGCCGCGCCGCTGCCGATCATCAATATCGACACCGACATGATCATCCCCAAGCAGTACTTGAAGACCATCAAGCGCACCGGCCTCGGCTCGGCCCTCTTCTCCGAGATGCGCTACAACGAGGATGGCACCGAAAACCCCGATTTTGTGCTCAACAAGCCGGCCTACCGCAAGGCCTCGATCATCGTCGCTGGTGACAATTTCGGCTGCGGCTCCTCGCGCGAGCATGCGCCATGGGCGCTCCTCGATTTCGGCATCCGCTGCGTCATCTCCACCAGCTTCGCCGATATCTTCTACAACAACTGCTTCAAGAACGGCATTCTGCCCATCGTCGTCACGTCCGAACAGTTGAAGCTGCTGCTCGATGATGCCGAGCGCGGCGCCAATGCCACCATCTCCGTCGATCTCGAAAGCCAGACCATCCGCGGCCCAGATGGCGGCGTCATCCATTTTGACATCGATCCGGCCCGCAAGCAGGTGCTGCTCGAGGGTCTCGACGATATTGCCGCCACCATGAAGGAGGGCGCCCAGATCGCCGCCTTCGAACAGAAAGTCGCCGCCAGCCGGCCGTGGGTCTGAGCATGGTGCGGCGCGTCTCGACCGGCTCTCCCTTCGAGGAGAGGTTCGGCTACTCGCGCGCCGTGCGCCACGGCGATACCATCTATGTCTCGGGCACGACCGGCTATGATTATGCCCTGATGCGCATGCCCGAAACCGCCGGCGCGCAGGCCAGCAACGCTCTGGCCACGATCGACCGCGCCCTGCGTGGGCTAGGCTCGTCGCTGGCCGACACCGTGCGTGTCGTCTATTACGTCCGTGATCACGCCGATATCGACGAGGTCGTCGCCGCCGTCGGCCCTGTCTTCCGCGACATCCGCCCGGCCGCCACCATGGTCCTCGCCAGAATGATCGAGGACAAGATGAAGGTCGAGATCGAAGTTACCGCCCGCATCGGCGCGGCCACCTCAGCATAGGTAGAACAATGTCCCACAAACTGCTCCTGCTCCCCGGCGATGGTATCGGTGTTGAGGTCATGGCCGAGGTTGAAAAACTCGTCGCCTGGCTTAACCGCGAGCAGAAGGCCGATTTTTCGACCGACACCGGGCTCGTGGGCGGCTCTGCCTACGACAAGTATGGCGTCGCCATCTCCGAGGACGATATGCACAAGGCCCTGCAGGCCGATGCCGTCATCTTCGGCGCCGTCGGCGGCCCGAAATGGGACAAGGTGCCCTACGAGGTGCGGCCGGAGGCGGGCCTCCTTCGCCTGCGCAAGGATTTGGGGCTCTTCGCCAACCTTCGCCCGGCCATCTGCTATCCGGCTCTCGCCGACGCTTCTTCGCTCAAGCGCGAGCTGGTGGAGGGCCTCGATATCCTCATCGTGCGCGAGCTCACGGGCGGCGTCTATTTCGGCGAGCCCAAGACCATCACCGATCTGGGCAACGGCCAGAAGCGGGCTGTCGATACCCAGGTTTACGAGACCTACGAGATCGATCGCATCGTGCGCGTCGCCTGCGACCTGGCGCGCACCCGCCGCAGGAAGGTCCACTCGGCCGATAAGAAGAACGTCATGAAGTCAGGCGTCCTGTGGGACGAGGTGGCCCAGGCCGTGGCCAGGGACTACCCCGATCTCGAGTTCCACCACATCCTTGCCGACAATGCCGCCATGCAGCTCGTGCGCAACCCCAAGCAGTTCGATGTCATGGTCACCGACAATCTCTTCGGCGACGTTCTCTCCGATGCGGCCGCCATGCTCACCGGCTCGCTGGGCATGCTCCCCTCGGCATCGCTGGGTGCCCCCGACAAGGTGACGGGCAAGCGCAAGGCCCTCTACGAGCCGGTGCATGGCTCGGCCCCGGATATCGCCGGCAAGGGCATCGCCAACCCCATCGCCATGCTCGCAAGCTTCGCCATGGCCCTGCGCTATTCTTTCGGCATGATCGAGCTCGCTGACCGGCTCGAATGGGCCATCGCCGCCGTGCTCGAGGATGGCCTGAGGACAGGCGATATCGCCCAGGACAACCGCAAGACCATCGGCACTGCAGAAATGGGCGCGGCGATCCTTGCTCGGCTCGCCGCGTGATCCGTGTTCAGCCTGGGTTCATCGTCCTTTACCCAATCGGACCGGCGTCCGTCGGGGCTGAGGAGAACTGATGATGTCTGAGCTTGCTGCGCTCTTCGAGCACGCCCGCCAGCATGCCCTCGACTACCGCGAGGCCGTCGCTCGCGATCCGCGGCCGCTCGCCGCAGACTACCACCAGATGCGCGGCCGGCTGACCGCGCCCTTGCCCGAAACGGGGGCCGAAGCCGCCTCGGTGATCGATGAGCTGGTGGCTCTGGCTGAGGGCGGTCTCATGCCTATCACCGGCCCGCGCTTCTTCGGCTGGGTTATGGGCGCGTCCAACCCCGTGGGCGTCGCCGCCGATTGGCTGGTGAGCGCCTGGGGCCAGAATGCCGGCTACCACACGCCCACGCCCGCCGCCGCCGCCTTCGAGGAGGCGGCCGAAGCCTGGCTTCTCGAGTTGCTCGATCTGCCGCGTCAGAGCGGCGTCGGCTTTGCAACCGGCGCCACCGTCGCCAACGGTACCTGCCTTGCCGCCGCGCGCACCGCCACGCTGCTCGAGGCCGGCTGGGACCCCGATGCCGATGGTCTCTTCGGCGCGCCGCCCGTGCATGTGCTGATCGGGGCCGACGCGCACTCTTCGCTCTTCTCCTCTCTGCAGCTCATCGGCTTTGGCTATCGCCGCGTCATCAAGGTCGAGACCGATGCTCAGGGCCGTATGCTGCCCGCCGCCCTCGAGCGCGCCATGAAGGGCCTTGTGGGCCCGAAAATCGTCATCGCCCAGGCCGGCCAGATCAACACCGGCGCCTTCGATCCCTTCGCCGAGATCGCGCCCATCGCCCGCGCCCAGGGGGCCTGGCTCCACGTCGATGGCGCCTTCGGCCTGTGGGCCCGCGCCACCGCGTCCCGGCGTCAGTTGACCGAGGGCCTTGAGCTCTTCGATTCCTGGTGCACCGATGGCCACAAATGGCTGCAGGCGCCCTACGACACCGGCTTTGCCATCGTGCGCGACAAACAGATGCTCGCCCGCGCCATGACGCAGTGGTCCACCTACTTGCCCACCATCGCTGAGGGCGATCGCGTCCCTTCCGCCTACGTGCCCGAGCTCTCCCGCCGCGCCCGCGGCATCCCCGTATGGGCCGTGATCAGGGCGCTGGGGCGCCAGGGCATCGCGGCCATGGTCGAACGCCACTGCAGTCTTTCCCGGCGCTTTGCCGAGCGGCTCGCCGCCGAGCCGGGCATCCGCATTCTCAACGATGTCGTGCTCAACCAGGTCGCCGTGAACTTCGGTGAGGGCGATGCGGCATCTCGCAAGGCCGCGACCGAGGCCGTTATCGCCCGCGTCCAGCACGATGGCGTCTGCTTCGTGGGCGGAGCGCAGTGGCGCGATGACTGGATCATGCGCCTGAGCGTCATCTCGGGGCCGACCACCGAGGCCGATGTCGATCTGAGTGCGCAGGCCGTCATACGGGCCTGGCGCGCCGTGCAGGCCGGCTGACGGCGGCGGCCTACGCCACCATCAGCCCCTTGGTGAGCTCCAGCGCCTGCCGCTCGAACAGCCGGCGGTAGATGCCGCCCTCGCGCTTGACCAGCTCTTCATGCGTGCCTTCCTCGACGATCCGGCCCTTGTCGAACACCAGCAGCCGGTCGAGCGCCCGCACGGTCGAGAGCCGGTGCGCAATCACGATGGTCGTGCGGCCCACCATCAGCCGCTCCATCGCTTTCTGGATCAGCAGCTCCGATTCCGAATCGAGCGAGCTCGTCGCCTCGTCGAGGATCAGCACGGGCGAATCCGCCAGGAACGCCCGCGCGATGGCGACGCGCTGGCGCTCGCCGCCCGAGAGCTTGACCCCGCGTTCGCCCACTAGCGTCTCGTAGCCCTTGGGCAGCGCCGCGATGAAATCGTGGGCGCTGGCCAGTTTGGCCGCTTCCATCACCTCGGCCCGCGTCGCGCCCGGCCGCGCATAGGCGATGTTCTCGGCGAGCGATCGGTGGAACAGGATCGGTTCCTGCTGCACGATGGCGATCTGCCGCCGGAGCGCCGCCTGCGTGAAGTCGCGCACGTCGTGCCCGTCGATGCGGATGGCCCCCGATGTCACATCGTAGAGCCGCTGGATCAGCTTGACGAAGGTCGTCTTGCCGCTGCCCGAGTGGCCGACCAGGCCCACCCGCTGCCCGGCCGGGATCGTCACCGAAAAGTCCCGATAAAGCGGCGTGGCGTGCTTCCCGTAGTGGAACGTCACGCGGTCGAACTCCACCCGCCCCTCCTCGATCACGTGCGCCCTGGCGTCCGCTCGATCCTCGATGCCCAGCGGCTGGTGGTGGATATCGACCAGCTCTTCCATGTCGTTGACGGCGCGCTGCAGGTTGCGCACATGCTGGCCGATGTCGCGCAGATAGCCCTGCAGCACGAAGAACGAGGTCAGTACCAGCGCGATGTCGCCGGCCTTGGCCGCGCCCTGCTGCCACAGCAGCACCGCCACACCCACGATGGCCGTGCGCAATAGGATCAGCGTCGCGCCCTGCACGCCGCCATTGAGCGTACCGCGGCGCCAGGTGCGCACCGTGCGGCTCTGCCACTTGCCCACCACCTGGCCGAGCCGCTCCTCCTCGCGCCGCTCGGCGCCGAACCCCTTGACCACCATGTTGCACGAGATCGCGTCGGCGAGCGCCCCGCCCATGCGCGTGTCCCACTGGTTGGCGAGCGTCGCCGCCGGCGACACATAGCCCACCGAGAGCGCCACCGTCAGCCCGATATAGGCGAGCGAGCCCACCGCGATCACCGCGCCCATCAGCGGCCAGATCGCCCCCAGCAGCACCGATGTGCCCACCAGCATCACGAGTGAGGGGAACAGCATGATGATGAGCGTATCGTTGAGCACGTCCACCCCGTTCATGGCGCGGGTGATCTTGCGCACTGTCGAGCCCGCGAAGGTGTTGGCATGCCAGTCGGTCGAAAACCGCTGCACGCGCGCGAACGCCGTCTGCGCCACCTCGCTCATCATCCGGATCGTGAAGCGGATAAGCGCCATGAACGCGATCTGCCGCAGCAGCACCGCCGCGAGCCCGAGCGCGATCAGCACTGCAAAGGCCGCGAGCGCTGCCCGCAACGCCTCCGCCGAGCTGCCGCCGGCCACCGCGTCCACCAGGTTTCCGGCATATAGCGGCGTCAGCACGTCGGCGATCGTCGCCAGCATGAAGCTTGCGAACATGGCGAGCACCAGCCAGGGCTGCTTGCGCCAGTGCGCGAACGTGAAGCCGAGCACCTTGCGGTATGAGTCGCCCCTGAGGTCGAGTTTGAAACGGGCCATGGTCAACGCCGGTGGCAGCGCACCGGTCCCGGAAAATGAAGGTTCAGTCGGAATGCCGCGGCCGGGCGAGGCGCCCATCTTTGTCTGCGGCAGGGAAGTTGCGGGCCCCTCGGGGCCTGCGGGGCGAGCTAAAGCGTCGCCGACACTCCGCGCTTGAGGCGGAACGAGCCAATGGTCATGCGGCGCCTCCCTGGGGACGTGTTGAAGAGCCGCCTCTATACCCAAGCTGCGCGCGCCCGGCAAGGGCGGCGGAATTCACGCCGCCTGGCCTGCGGCCCAGCCGCTCGCCCAGGCCCACTGGAAGTTGTAGCCCCCCAGCCACCCCGTTACGTCCACCGCCTCACCCGCAAAATAGAGCCCCGGCGCCTCCCGTGCCTCCATGGTCGTCGAGTTGAGCCCCGCAGTGTCCACCCCGCCCAGCGTCACCTCCGCCGTGCGATAGCCTTCCGATCCGGTGGGCTTGAGCCGCCAGCGCTTGAGCGCCTCGGCCGCTGCAGCAATCTTGCCGTCCGGGAAATCCCCGATCATGCCGGGGAGGGCGATCTCCTCGGCCAGCATCTGCGCAAGGCGCCTGGGCAGGTGCGCCGCCAGCACCGTCTGCAGCCTGAGCTTCGGAGTTGCGCTCCGGGCCGCCTTCAGCAGCCCCGGCACATCCGCATCCGGCATCAGGTTCACCTCGATCTCGTCGCCCTCCCGCCAGTATGAGGAAACCTGCAGCACCGCCGGTCCGCTGAGCCCTCGATGGGTAAAGAGCAGCGCTTCGCGGAAGCTGTGACCGTTGGCGCTCACCACCGCTTCGGTCGAAACCCCGGCGAGCGGCGCAAGCCGGCTGAGCAGCGTGGGCTCGAAGGTGAGCGGTACCAGCGCCGGCCGGGTCTCGGTCACTTTGAGGCCGAACTGGGCCGCAAGCCGGTAGGCCATCCCGCTCGCCCCCATCTTGGGGATCGATTTGCCTCCCGTCGCCACCACGAGCGCGCCGGCCTCGATCGTGCCCTCCGCAAGCCGAACGCGCCAGCACCCCTCTGCCCGCTCGACCGCCTCGATCTCGCTCGAAAGCCTGAGCTCCGCGCCGGCTTTGCCCATTTCGGCCGTCAGCATGTTGACGATCTGCGCGGAAGAGCCGTCGCAGAAGAGCTGGCCCAGCGTCTTTTCATGAAAGGCGATGCCATAGCTGCGCACCAGGCCGATGAAGCGCTCGGGCGTATAGCGGCTCAGCGCCGAGATCGCGAATTTGGGATTGCCCGAAATGAACCGCTCGCCCGCTGTCTTCGCCGTGGCGTGGATATTGGTGAAATTGCACCGGCCGCCGCCCGAAATGCGGATCTTTTCGCCCGGCGCCCGGGCATGGTCGATCACCAGCGCCGACCGGCCGCGCTTGCCCGCTTCGATCGCCGCCATCATCCCCGCGGCCCCGGCCCCCAGCACGATCACGTCACACTTGCGCATGAGCAGGCCCTTAGCACGAAGGTTGCGGGTGGCCAGTCAAACCTTCCTCGAAAATCGAGGGGCGACAGAGGGACAGGCGCTCCCCGCTCTCGACCACCCCCATCTTGCGGCCGCGCCCCTTCATTGACTCTTTCCCATTTCGGCGTAAAAGCCCACGCGAGTGAACGAGGCCGTTTCGCCATGTGGCGCGGAGACGAACTGGACATTGAGGATGTGGGGCTGGAGACCTTCCGGCCCGAGCGTCTGTTCGGCCGCCTCGAGCTCAAGACCAAAACCAGCAAAACCTCCTGAGCTTTTCCCCGCGGCCCCTCCCGCCGGGGAGAGGCCGAAGCCAGTTGGCCGCCGGGCTTGTCCGGTGCGGGGGGTTGGGGTCAAAGGAACCAGTCGAGATGGGTTATCGCGTTGCAGTTGTCGGGGCCACGGGTGCCGTGGGCCGCGAAATGCTCAATATCCTGGCCGAGCGGAACTTCCCGGTGAGCGAGGTGATCCCGCTCGCCTCCTCGCGCAGCCAGGGCCAGGAGCTGAGCTTCGGCGACCGCCGGGTCAAGGTGCAGACGCTCGATCATTTCGATTTCCGCGGCGTCGATTTCGCCCTGATGTCGGCGGGCTCGGCCGTGAGCAAGGAATGGGCCCCGCGCATCGGGGCGGCGGGCGCCATCGCTGTCGATAATTCGAGCTACTGGCGCTACCACGCCGATGTGCCGCTCGTGGTGCCCGAGGTCAACGCCCATGTGCTCGACGAATACATGGCCCGCAACGACCGCAGGAACATCATCGCCAACCCCAACTGCTCGACCGCCCAGATGGTGGTGGCGCTCAAGCCGCTGCACGATCTGGCCACCATCCGGCGGGTCGTGGTTGCGACTTATCAATCCGTTTCGGGCGCCGGGCAGGAGGGCCGCGACGAGCTGTGGACGCAGACCAAGGGCATCTTCGTCAACGACAGCCCCACCCCCCGGAAGTTCCCCAAGCAGATCGCCTTCAACGTCATCCCCCATATCGACGTCTTCATGGAAGACGGCTCGACCAAGGAAGAGTGGAAGATGGTCGCCGAGACCAAGAAGATTCTCGATCCGCGCATCAAGGTCATCGCCACCTGCGTGCGCGTGCCCGTGTTCGTGGGCCATTCCGAGGCGGTCGCCATCGAGTTCGAAAAGCCCATCACCGCCGACGAGGCGCGCGCCGCGCTCAGCGAAGCGCCCGGCGTCGCCGTCATCGACCGCCGCGAGCCGGGGGGCTATGCCACGCCCATCGAGTCGGTGGGCGAATACGATACCTTCGTGAGCCGCATCCGCGAGGACGCCACGGTCGAAAATGGCCTCGCCATGTGGGTGGTCTCCGACAATCTGAGGAAGGGCGCCGCGCTCAATACCGTGCAGATCCTCGAAACGCTGCTCGAGCGCAACCTCGTCGAGCGCAAGGCCGCCTGACGCCAGCAGCGGTGACGGTCCCGCCCCGATCACCGCCGCTGATCGGGGCCATCACCATCAATCATTTGCCTTCGTCCGCTTCGCAGCGTCCTTTCCGGCGCCGCCCGGGCAGGAGACCTGAAATCATGATGCCGCTGCGCGATATTCTGCTGGCGCTCGCCATCGTCGTCGTCTGGGGCGTCAACTTCGTCGCCATCCGCTGGGGCGTGGATGAGATTCCGCCTTTGCTGCTCACCTCGCTGCGCTATGTCGTGGCCGCGGTCCCGGCCGTCTTTTTCATCCGCCGCCCGCAGGTGAGCCTGCCCATCCTTGTGGGCTACGGCCTTGCCGTGGGCGTGGGCCAGTTCGGCCTGCTCTTCACCGCCATCAAGTTCGGCATGCCGGCAGGCCTGAGCTCGCTCGTCATCCAGCTCCAGGCCTTCTTCACCATCGCGCTGGCGGTGCTGTTTCTGGGCGAGCGCCCGCGCGGGGCGCAGCTCCTGGGTGCCTTCGTCGCCTTGGCCGGCATCGCTCTCATCGCCGCCGAGCGCCTCGGCGGAGCGGCCCTCTGGCCCTTCCTGATGACCATCGCCGCCGGCGCCTGCTGGGGCCTTGCCAATCTCCTCACCAAAAAGGCCGGCCGGGTGGATATGCTGGGCTTTGTGGTCTGGTCGTCGCTGGTGCCGCCCATCCCGCTCTACCTGCTGTCGCTGCTGTTCGAGGGGCCGGGCGCGGTAGGCGTGGCGCTCGGCCAGATCACCTGGCTGGGGATCGGCTCGCTGCTCTTTATCGGCTGGGTCTCGACCGTCTTCGGCTACGGTGCCTGGAGCGTGCTGCTCGGCCGCTATCCGGCCTCCACCGTGGCGCCCTTCACCCTGCTGGTGCCCATCGTCGGCATCCTTGCGGCCATGCTTATCCTGGGCGAGCGCACGACGGGCCTCGAGCTTGCCGGCAGCGCCATCGTCTTTGCCGGCCTGCTGCTCAACGTCTTCGGCCCGCGCCTGTTCGCCCGCTCCGCCGCGGCCTGAACCGTGCCCGCCGCCCAGGGGCGGGCCTCAGTCCACCTCCGGCCGGCTGAAATCGCCGGTTTCGGCGTCCATCACCCAGAGCTCTGCCGTCGAGATGTCGAACCAGGCCCCGTGCAGCGTGAGCTGGCCGGCGGCCTCCTTCTCCCTGATATAGGGAAAGGTCCTGAGGTTCTTGATGGAGTTGCGCACCGAGAGCCGCTCGAGCGCCGTCTCCCGCTCGGCGGGCGTCAGGAAGGTATAGGTCGCAACCTGCTCGGTCACTGGCGCAAGCATGCTCATCCATTTGCCGATGAAATCGCCCTGGGCGATCGGGGTCCCCGGCCCAAGGGCCCAGCGGATGCCGCCGCAGCGGCCGTGGCCGAGCACGATCAGGTCCGAGATACCCAGCGCATTGACCGCATATTCGATTCCCGCCGAGGTGCCGTGCTGGCCCGCCACCGGCTCGAAGGGCGGCACCAGGTTGGCGATGTTCCTGAGCACGAACAGTTCCCCCGGCCCGGCATCGAAAATCGTCTCAGGCGCCGCGCGGCTGTCGCAGCAGCAGATGATCATGGTGGTGGGCGATTGCCCGCCCCGCGCCAGTTCCTTGTACCGTTCGGTTTCCCGGGCGTAGCGCCCCGCCAGAAACTGCCTGTAGCCGTCGATGAGGTGTTGCGGAAAGCTGTGCATCCGCCCCGATTACCGGTAAGTAGGCCCCGGTTCAACGCTTCCTTCGGACGACGAGGCCGCCCCATCCATGCAGATTTACCGTTTCCTCAGCGGGGAGGACGATTCCGCCTTCTGCCACAAGGTCACCAAGGCCCTGAGCGAGGGCTGGGCCCTCTACGGCTCGCCCACCTACGCCTACGATCCCTCCGTCAAGAAGATGAAGTGCGGCCAGGCGGTCACCAAAACCGTCACCGATCAGCCCTACGATCCCGACAAAAAGCTCGTCGACTATCGTTAGGCTCCGCCATCCCATAAACGCGGGATGAATGCGTGCTTCAGTGCCGGTTCGATGCCGGTGCTCGATAACTCCCTCAAGAACGCGGCGAGATGAAGCCGCATCGCGAGCTGGAGTGCCCTCAAATGCGCGTCAAAGCCCTGACCCTTGCCCTCGTGGTTGCGATCGTGGCTTTGCCGGTTCCCGCAAGCCAGTTCGTGGCTGGGAGCATGTCGGCGCCAGCCCGCCCGTCTGCTGCAGCACCCGGGGACAGCAGCCTCGGCCTGCTGCTGCAGGACCCTTTCCTGATCGACAGTCTGAGCTACGCCGCGCCCGCGCGCCTGGGCGATCTGGGTCGCGCCGGGCCCTGGCGCGCGGCATAGTCCGCCCGAGCCCGCGCGGCGCGCGGGGGGCATGACACCTCCGCCGAATACCGCTATGGGCTGGCCGTGCCTCTGCCCAAGCCGTCCGCTCCGCCGCCCGTAACCCGGTCTCTCGGCCGCATGGTCGAAACCGGGGCCCTCCTCCCCGATCCGCAGCAGGCCGGGGCGGCCATGAGTCTCGACCGCATCGCCGGCGAGCTGGCCGAGCGCAGCCTCTTCCGCCGCCGCCGGCCCGTGCGCGGCGCCTATCTTGTGGGCGCCGTCGGCCGCGGCAAGACCATGCTCATGGATCTGTTCTTCGCTGTCGCGCCGCTCGAGGAAAAGCGGCGCATCCACTTCGACGAGTTCATGGACGAACTCCACGCGGACATTGCGGCGTACCGGCGTCACGGACAGGGCGACCCGATCGCTCACGTCGTGAAGCCCATCCTCGCGCAAACTCGCCTGCTGTGCCTCGATGAATTTCAGGTCAACGACATCGCCAACGCCATGCTGCTGGGGCGTCTGTTCGAAAAACTGTTCGCCGGTGGTGTCACGCTCGTTGCCACGTCGAACACCCCGCCCGACGAGCTCTACCGCGGTGGCCTCAACCGGCAGCTCTTTCTGCCCTTCATTGCCCTGCTCAAGTCCGCCGTCGAAATCGTTCGCCTCGATGGCGAGACCGACTATCGCCGCCTCAAATTCGAGGGCGAACAGGTCTATCGCTTCGGTACGGGGGCCGAAATCCGGGCCGGCATGGACCGGCTCTGGCTCAGGCTCACCGGCGGCGTCGCCGGTGCCCCCGAGAGGCTGCATTCGCTTGGCCGCGACATTGCCGTACCCCTTGCAGCGATGGGGGCCGCGCGCTTCCCCTTCGCCGCGCTTTGCGAAGCCCCGCTCGGGGCGCGCGACTATCTGCGCCTCGCCCATGCTTATGACACGCTGATGATCGACGACGTCCCTGTCTTCGGCCGCACCAATCCCAGCGCAGCCAAGCGCTTCGTGCTGCTGATCGATACCCTCTACGATCGCGGCATCAAGCTTGCGGCAAGTTTCGCGGCGCCCCTTGACCGGCTGGTAACGGACTCGAGCAACGCCGCCGAGCTGCGGCGGACCATTTCCCGCCTGGTCGAAATGCAGTCGGGAGCCTATCTGCGCTCTACGCGCAAGCCCGCGTGATCCCGACCAAAGCCGCCCTTGTTAACCCTCCGCCCCGGCGCTATAGGGGCGCCACTTCCAACGAAATCGGGATTTCGGGCTTATGGCGCGCAAGAAGATCGCTCTGATCGGGGCGGGGCAGATTGGCGGGACGCTGGCGCATCTGGCCGCGGCCAGAGAACTGGGCGATGTGGTTCTGTTCGATATCGTCGATGGCGTGCCGCAGGGCAAGGCGCTCGATCTGAGCCAGTCCGGTCCCGTCGAAGGCTTCAATGCCGCCATCAAAGGCACCTCCGAGTACAAGGACATTTCGGGCGCTGACGTCGTAATCGTCACCGCGGGCGTTCCCCGCAAGCCCGGCATGAGCCGTGACGATCTGCTCGAGATCAATCTCAAGGTCATGGAGCAGGTCGGAGCCGGCATCGCCAAATATGCGCCCGACGCGTTCGTCATCTGCATCACCAATCCGCTCGATGCAATGGTCTGGGCGCTGCAGCGCTTCTCTGGCCTGCCCTCCTCGAAGGTCATCGGCATGGCGGGCGTGCTCGACAGTTCGCGCTTCCGCTTCTTCATCGCCGAGGAGCTCAAGGTCTCGGTCGAGGATGTCACTGCCTTCGTGCTGGGCGGCCACGGCGACTCCATGGTGCCGCTCGCCCGCTATTCAACCGTCGCCGGCATTCCGCTCACCGACCTCGTCAAGATGGGATGGCTGAACAAGGATCGGCTCGACCAGATCATCCAGCGCACGCGTGATGGCGGAGCCGAGATCGTCGGACTTCTCAAAACCGGTTCGGCCTACTACGCGCCGGCGACTTCGGCCATCGAGATGGCCGAGAGCTACCTCAAGGACAAGAAGCGTGTGCTTCCCGTCGCCGCCTTTCTCAAGGGGGAATACGGCGTCAAGGGCACCTATGTCGGCGTGCCGGCAATCATCGGGGCCGGCGGGGCCGAACGGATCGTCGAGATCGCGCTCAACAGTGCCGAACAGAAAGCCTTTGAGAAATCGGTCGCCGCGGTCAACGCGCTGATCGACGCCTGCAAGAAGATCGCCCCCAAGCTCGCCTGAGGCCTCTCGAATGAACATCCACGAGCACCAGGCCAAGGCTCTGCTCAAGACCTATGGCCTGCCGGTCGCCGAGGGCGTCGCCATCTTCTCGCCGGGCGAGGCCGAGGCTGCGGCGAAGGCCCTGCCGGGCCCGCTCTATGTGGTGAAATCGCAAATTCATGCCGGCGGCCGGGGCAAGGGCCGTTTCAAAGAGCTCGGGGCCGACGCTAAAGGCGGCGTGAGGCTCGCCAGGTCGCCCGCTGAGGTCGCGGCCAACGCCCGCGAGATGCTCGGCCACACGCTCGTCACCAAACAGACCGGCTCGGCCGGCAAGGTCGTTAACCGGCTCTATATCGAGGATGGCGCCGATATCGCGCGAGAGCTCTACTGTTCTCTGCTCGTCGATCGTGAAACGGGCCAAGTTGCCTTCGTGGTCTCGACCGAAGGCGGCATGGACATCGAAACTGTCGCGCATGACACGCCGGAGCGGATCGTCACCGTCGATATCGACCCGGAAAAGGGCGTAACCTCTGCCGATGTGGAAAAGCTGGCCGATGCGCTCAGGCTCGAGGGAGCCGCGCGCGCCGACGCGGCAACGGTCTTTCCGGCGCTCTACAAGGCGTTCATCGACAAGGACATGAGCCTGCTCGAGGTGAACCCGCTGATCGTCATGAAGAACGGCCATCTCCGGCTGCTCGACGCAAAGGTCAGCTTCGACAACAATGCGCTGTTCCGCCACCCCGATCTCGAGGCCCTGCGCGACCTCACCGAAGAGGACGCCAAGGAGATCGAAGCCCACAAATACGACCTCGCTTATGTCGCGCTCGACGGCAATATCGGCTGCATGGTCAACGGCGCTGGCCTTGCCATGGCCACTATGGACATTATCAAGCTCTATGGCGAGGAGCCGGCGAACTTCCTCGATGTCGGCGGCGGCGCAAGCCGCGAGAAGGTGACGGCAGCGTTCAAGATCATCACGGCCGATCCCCACGTCAAAGGCATTCTCGTCAACATCTTCGGCGGCATCATGCGTTGCGACGTCATTGCCGAAGGCGTGGTCGCCGCAGTCAGGGAGGTTGGTCTCAAGGTGCCGCTCGTGGTCCGTCTCGAAGGCACCAACGTCAAGGAAGGCAAGGCCATCCTTTCGGCGTCGGGGCTTGATGTCATCCCTGCCGACGATCTCGACGATGCCGCCCAGAAGATCGTGGCTGCCATCCATGCGCGTCGCTGACGTGTGGCGCACCGAACCAGACAGGCGCGCGATGCGGCTACCGCTGCTCCTCCTCTGCCTGGGCAGTCTCGTTGGGCCTTCGCTTGCCCAGGAGGCATCCTCGTCGGTCCCGATCTCCCTCGACGCCTCCTCGTCGGTTCCCCCCGATCAGTCCACGGGCCCGCCGCTGTCCTCATCCGAGGCGCTGCGCCTGTTCGTCGACGCGTGCACCGCCATCGGCAGCGGCGCGCCCGATGCCTACGACAAGGTGAAGGACGCAGGTTGGGTCCCCAACGAGCCGGAGGACGCCGGTCCCTACAATGCGGTCTATTCGGGCTACCGCGACGTGCCGGGTTTCGGCGAGGTGGACATCTGGGGCTCGCTGCAAAGCTTTCCGAGTCAGCGGCTGGGCTATTGCCGCATCGACTTTTCCGACAACGACAACCTTCTCGACTTTAAGGACATGGCCGGCATCGCGGGCCTCGCCGGAACGCTCGCCGACCGCGGCGACGGTAATGTCTACGGCGCCTGGGAGAGCCCGGACCGAAAACTGCTTGTCCTGGGAGACCGCACCGACGGCGCTGTCGAGATCGAATTCAACCTGCTGCTCGGCGGCACGCCGGCGGGCAACTGACCTTGCACACACAGCAGCCACTATCTTCCTAGAAACCTGATCCAAGGCCTTTCATGTCGATCCTCGTCAATCGCGACACTCGGGTTCTCGTGCAGGGCCTGACCGGCAAGACCGGTACGTTCCATACGGAACAGGCGCTTGCCTATTACGGCACGAAAATGGTCGGCGGCACCAATCCCAAAAAGGCCGGGCAGACCTGGACCTCGGGCGTGGATGGCACGTCACTGCCCATCTTCGGCTCGGTTGCCGAGGGCAAGGCCGCGACTGGCGCCAACGCCTCGGTCATCTATGTGCCTCCCGCGGGCGC
Organism: Devosia sp.; assembly: GCA_035548755.1. GTDB lineage: Bacteria > Pseudomonadota > Alphaproteobacteria > Rhizobiales > Devosiaceae > Devosia_A. The sequence continues at coordinate 13,740 of DASZSH010000088.1, read as the reverse complement.
GGCCGAGGCAATCATCGAGGCGATCGAGGCTGAAATTCCGCTCATCGTCTGTATCACCGAGGGCGTGCCGGTGCTCGACATGGTCCGGGTCAAGGCTCGCCTCGAACGGTCGAAATCGCGCCTCATCGGGCCCAACTGCCCCGGTGTCCTCACCCCCGAGGAATGCAAGATCGGCATCATGCCGGGCTCGATCTTCCGCAAAGGGTCAGTCGGCATCGTCTCGCGCTCGGGAACCCTCACCTACGAAGCCGTCTTCCAGACCACCAACGCCGGACTGGGACAAACCACCGCGGTCGGCATCGGCGGGGATCCGGTCAAGGGCACCGAGTTCATCGACGTGCTCGAGATGTTCCTGGCCGACGAGGCCACCAAATCGATCATCATGATCGGCGAGATCGGCGGGGCGGCCGAGGAGGATGCCGCCCAGTTCCTGATCGACGAGGCCCGGCGTGGCCGCAAGAAGCCCATGGCGGGGTTCATTGCCGGCCTTACGGCCCCTAGGGGCCGCACCATGGGCCATGCTGGCGCCGTAATTTCGGGGGGAAAAGGCGGCGCCGAGGACAAGATCGCCGCCCTGGAATCGGCCGGCATCAAGGTGTCACGTTCCCCCGCAAGGATCGGCGTCACGCTCGCCGAGGTGCTCAAAGGCTGAGTCCTGGGAGGATGAAAGGGTCCCCGCCCGGCATTGCCATCGGACAGGGGCGAAAAGCGCAACAAAGTGAAGGCGATCGGGCCTTTCAGACCGAGGTCGGAATGCCCAATTCTTTAACAGCATGCTAATCTGAAACCGTCACACTCCGCGCCTGCGCGGAACGGCCCCCTCTCCGGGTGCGCCGGCAACAGGGAATACGGGGTAAAAGGCCCCGCCTAAGACGAAAAATGACCCGACAGGAAAAGAACGAACAGTTCTTGCTCTCCTCCTTCCTCTACGGCGGCAACGCCAGCTACATCGAAGACCTCTACAACCGTTACAAGGCCGATCCGGGCAGCATCGATCCGACCTGGGCGGGCTATTTCGGCCGCCTGGAGGACAGCCCGGCCGATGTGCGCAGGAACCTCGAGGGGCCATCCTGGGCGCGAGCCGACTGGCCTCAGCTCGCCAATGGCGAGCTCGTTTCCGCGCTGGACGGCAACTGGGGCGAGATCCTCGTGCGGACGGGGGCCGCGCTGGGCCGCAAGGCAGAGGCCGAAGGCGCTCCCGCGCCCTCGCCGGTCGACGTCCTGCAGTCGACGCGCGATTCCATCCGCGCCATCATGATGATCCGCGCCTACCGCACGCGTGGCCACCTGCACGCCGATCTCGACCCGCTCAAGCTCAAGCCCGAGGAGCCAGCGCCCGAACTCGACCCGCGCACCTACGGCTTCACGGAGTTGGATTACAGCCGCAAGATCTTCATCGACAACGTGCTCGGCCTCCAATTCGCGACCATCCCCGAGATGCTCGCCGTCTTGAAGCGCACCTACTGCTCGACCATTGGCATCGAGTACATGCACATCAACGATCCTGAGGCCAAGCAGTGGATTCAGGAGCGCATGGAGGGGCCGGACAAGGAGATCAAGTTCACCCCAGAGGGTAAGAAGGCGATCCTCAACAAGCTGGTGGAGGCCGAAGGGTTCGAGAAGTTCCTTGACGTCAAGTACACCGGCACCAAGCGTTTCGGCCTTGACGGCTCTGAATCGCTGATCCCTGCGCTCGAGCAGATCATCAAGCGGGGCGGCGCGCTTGGCGTGAAGGATATCGTGCTTGGCATGGCGCATCGCGGCCGCCTGAACGTGCTGACCCAGGTGATGCACAAGCCTCACCGCGCCCTTTTCCACGAATTCAAGGGCGGTGCCTATTATTCCGAGGACGTCGAGGGTTCGGGCGACGTCAAGTACCACCTGGGCGCCTCGTCCGACCGCGAGTTCGATGGCAATCGGGTGCACCTGTCGCTGACGGCCAATCCCAGCCATCTCGAGATTGTCGATCCTGTCGTGCTGGGCAAGGCCCGCGCCAAGCAGGATCAGCATTCCGCCGTCGATGGGCATTTCGTGTTTGACACGCGCCAGACCGATCGCTCCGTGGTGCTACCGCTGCTCATTCATGGCGATGCCGCCTTCGCCGGCCAGGGCATCATCTACGAATGCCTTGGTCTCAGCGGACTCAAGGGGCATCGGACGGGCGGCTCCATCCACTTCGTCATCAACAATCAGATCGGTTTCACCACCTCGCCGATGAACTCGCGCTCGTCGCCATATCCCACCGATGTGGCCAAGATGATCGAGGCGCCGGTGTTCCACGTCAACGGCGACGATCCAGAGGCGGTCGTCTATGTCAGTAAGGTGGCGACCGAATTCCGCCAGCGCTTCGGCCGGCCCGTCGTCATCGATATGTTCTGCTATCGCCGCTTCGGCCACAACGAAGGCGACGAGCCGAGCTTCACCCAGCCGCTGATGTACGCCAAGATCCGCAACCACGAGACTACTCTGGAACTTTACTCCAAGCGTCTCGTCGCCGAAGGTCTTGTGACTGCCGACGACGTCGAGAAGATGAAGTCGGGTTGGCGCGCGCATCTCGAAAGCGAGTTCGAGGCAGGACAGGACTTCCGTCCCAACAAGACCGACTGGCTTGACGGCCAGTGGAAGGACCTGAAGCGCGCCGATGCCGACGGGCCGCGCCGTGGCGACACCGGTGTTGCCCTCGAAGAGCTTGTTCGAGTCGGCACTGCCATCACCAAGGTTCCGGAAGGCTTCAACGTCCACAAGACTGTCAGGCGCTTCCTCGACAATCGCCTCGCCTCGATCGAAAGCGGCGAGGGGATCGACTGGGCGACGGGCGAGGCGCTGGCGTTCGGCACCCTGTTGACCGAGGGCCACCCCGTGCGGCTCAGCGGTCAGGATTCCGAGCGTGGTACCTTCACCCAGCGCCACTCCGTGCTCAATGATCAGGAGAATGGCGAAACCTATACGCCGCTCAACAACATCGCGCCTGGCCAGCAGCGCTACGAGGTCATCAACTCGATGCTCTCGGAGGAAGCGGTGCTCGGCTTCGAATATGGATACTCGCTTGCCGAGCCCAACACGCTGACGCTGTGGGAAGCGCAATTCGGCGATTTCGCCAATGGCGCGCAGGTCGTTGTGGACCAGTTCATCTCCTCTGGCGAACGCAAATGGTTCCGCATGTCGGGATTGGTCATGCTGCTGCCCCACGGCTACGAGGGCCAGGGACCGGAGCACAGTTCCGCGCGCCTGGAGCGCTACCTCCAGCTTTGCGCCGAAGACAATATGCAGGTGTGCAACTGCACCACTCCGGCCAACTACTTCCACGTTCTGCGCCGGCAGATGAAGCGCGACTTCCGCAAGCCGCTGATCCTGATGACGCCGAAGTCGCTGCTGCGTCACAAACGTGCGGTTTCGACCCTGAGCGAACTCGGCCCCGAGAGCTGCTTCCACCGTCTTCTGTGGGACGACGCGGAGGCTCCCGGACCGAAAAAGACGACGATCACGCTCGCCCCGGACGCTCAGATCCGGCGTGTCATCCTGTGTTCCGGCAAGGTCTATTACGATCTTCTCGAGGATCGGGAAAAGCGCGGCATCAACGACGTCTACCTGCTCAGGCTCGAGCAGCTTTATCCCTTCCCGGCCAAGGCCTTGCTCGACGAACTCTCGCGCTTCAAGAATGCCGAGATCGTCTGGTGTCAGGAGGAGCCCAAGAACATGGGCGGCTGGAGCTTCGTGCAGCCCTATGTCGATTGGGTGCTCGAGCAGATGGGGCGCACCCACGACCGGCCGCGTTATGTCGGCCGGCCCGCATCGGCCTCGACTGCCACTGGCCTCATGCGCACGCATTTGGCCCAGCTGCAGCAATTCCTCGAAGAAGCTTACGCAAAGTGATATCGGCTCGTGGCCGGCAGTGACCGGCCATGCCGCACTCTCAAGGAGCGACTGAATGGCGACCGACATCCGGGTTCCGACGCTGGGCGAAAGCGTCACCGAGGCGACCATCGGCCAGTGGTTCAAGAAAGTCGGCGACGCCGTCGCCGCCGATGAACCTGTGGTCGAACTCGAGACCGACAAGGTCACGATCGAAGTGCCGGCGCCTGCAGCTGGCGTTCTCGAAGCGATCTCGGCTCAGCCGGGCGACACGGTCAACGTCGGTTCCCTGATCGGGGCGATCGGGGAGGGTGCGGCGGCCGCGCCCAAGCCCGAGGCCGCCAGACCAGCTCCAGCTCCAGCTCCCGCCGCCAAGGTTGCCGCGCCGGCCCCGAAGGCCGAACCGGCTCCGGCGCCCGCTATGCCCGCTGGCGGTGGTAACGGTGCCGCCGTGCCGCCCCCGGCCCCCGCGGCCGCCAAGCTGATGGTCGAAAACGGCATATCCGCCGAGAGCATCAATGGCTCGGGGCGCCGTGGCCAAGTGCTCAAGGAAGACGTCGTTGCTGCCATGGCCAGGCCCATGGCCGCTCCCGCTGCCCCGCAATCCGCGCCGGTCCGTCAGATCGCCGCCGAGGCCCCCCGGGCCCAGCCCGCAACCGCCCCAGCCGCTTCGGTGCGCGCGGAAGGTGCTGTGTCGGCGCCTCAAAACGTCGCCCGGGGCCCCGTGGCCCAGGCCGACGAGGCGCGCGAGGAGCGGGTGAAGATGACGCGGCTCCGCCAAACCATCGCCCGCCGCCTCAAGGATGCGCAGAACACCGCAGCCATGCTCACCACCTTCAACGAGGTGGATATGAAGCCCATCATGGACTTGCGCGCGCAATACAAGGATATTTTCGAGAAGAAACACGGTGTGAAGCTCGGATTCATGGGCTTTTTCACCATGGCCGTCGTCCACGCCCTCAAGGAGATTCCCAACGTCAACGCCGAAATCGACGGTGACGAGATCATCTACAAGAACTACGCCCACATCGGTGTGGCTGTGGGTACCGACCGCGGGCTCGTCGTGCCGGTTGTGCGCGACGCCGACAAGCTCGGTATCGCCGGCATCGAGAAAGAGGTGGCCCGGCTGGGCCGGCTCGCCCGCGACGGCCAGCTCAGCATGGCCGACATGCAGGGCGGCACGTTCACCATCTCCAACGGCGGCGTTTACGGCTCGCTGATGTCGACGCCCATTCTCAATGCCCCGCAATCGGGCATTTTGGGCATGCACAAAATCCAGGATCGGCCGGTGGTCATCGATGGCCAGATCGTCGTCCGCCCGATGATGTATTTGGCCCTGAGCTACGATCACCGCATCGTCGACGGCAAGGAGGCCGTGACCTTCCTCGTCCGTGTCAAGGAGAGTCTCGAGGCTCCCGAGCGGCTCGTCCTCGATCTCTAGGCGCGTCGTGTCGGCAAACGGCGTTCTCGTCGTCACCGGCGGCAGCCGCGGAATTGGCGCCGCAACGTCGGTGCTGGCGGCAGCGCGGGGATATGCCGTCGTGGTCAACTACGCCGGCAATGTCGAGGCGGCGGAGCGCGTTGTGTCGCAGATCCGCGAGAGGGGTGGCGAGGCCATCGCCGTCCGCGGTGACGTCGCGAGTCCGGACGACGTCGAACACATATTCGCAGCCGCTGATCGGCTCGGCTCGCTGACCGGCCTCGTCAACAATGCCGGCATTGTCGGCAAGACGGCGCGCGTTGAAGACCTCGATGCGTCCCGCATCGCCCGCATCCTCGAAGTCAACGTCACCGGATCTTTCCTCTGCGCCATCGCGGCGATCAAACGTATGTCGACACGGCGCGGCGGCAAGGGCGGAGCCATCGTAAACGTTTCCTCCGCAGCGGCACGCCTGGGCGGCGCCAACTCCTACGTCGACTACGCCGCGGCCAAGGGCGCAATCGACACATTCACCATCGGTCTCGCCCTCGAGGTGGCGGGCGAGGGGATCCGCGTCAACTCGATCCGCCCCGGCATCATCGATACCGAAATCCATGCTTCCGGCGGCGATCCCGACCGGGCCCGGCGCCTCGCGCCGCAGGTTCCCCTCAAACGGGCGGGCACGGCCGAGGAAATTGCGCAATCAATACTCTTCCTGCTGTCCGATGAATCCTCGTACACGACCGGCGCCATCCTGACGGTCGGCGGCGGTAGGGGCATCTGAGTGCCGCCCGGGATGTGCATGGCAGGGATGTTCCGGCGCCCCGTTCTAGCCAGCGCGGCGGGCAGCGACTACATACGAGCAGAACAAATCAGGGGCTGACCATGGCGGATCAATTCGACCTCACGGTGATCGGGTCGGGACCGGGCGGCTATGTCTGCGCGATCCGCGCGGCGCAGCTCGGCATGCGGGTCGCCGTGGTCGAAAAGATGTCTACCTTCGGCGGCACGTGCCTCAACATCGGCTGCATCCCGTCCAAGGCGCTGCTCTATTCGACGGAATTGTTCGAGGAGGCCGCGCATAATTTCCAGCACCTGGGAATCGACATTCCGGCGCCGCAGCTCAATCTCGCGCAGATGATGGCGCACAAGGACGAAACCGTCGCTGCCAACGTCAACGGCGTGGCGTTCCTGTTCAAGAAGAACAAGATCACGGCCTTCGAGGGCACGGGCAGCCTTGCCGGCCCTGGGCGGGTGCAGGTCACTCCGGCGGGAGGAAATCCTCACATCATCGAAACCAGAAACATTGTCATTGCCACGGGCTCCGTGCCGGCGACGCTGCCGGGCATCGAGATCGACGAGGAGCGGGTCGTCACCTCGACCGGCGCCTTGTCCCTGGGCGCCGTTCCCGAGCGGTTGCTGGTGGTGGGCGCCGGCGTCATCGGTCTCGAGCTCGGTTCGGTCTGGGCGCGTCTCGGTTCGAAGGTCACGGTCGTCGAATTCCTCGATCGCATCCTGCCGGGCATGGACTCCGAGGTGGCGCGACAGTTCCAGCGCATCATGCAGAAGCAGGGCGTCGAGTTCCGCCTTTCGACCAAAGTCCGCTCGATCGACCGCCAGGACGATGGTTCGCTGACCGTCCGCCTGGAGCCGGCGGCAGGCGGCGACATGGCGCTCGTTGATGCCGACGTGGCGCTCGTGGCCATCGGCCGGAAGCCTTTCACCGAGGGACTCGGTCTCAAGGAAGCAGGTGTTGCCCTCGACAGCCGCGGACGCATCGAGGTCAGCCCGCTTTTCGGCACAAGCGTCGAAAACGTCTATGCCATAGGCGACGTCATCGCCGGCCCCATGCTCGCCCACAAGGCCGAGGACGAAGGCATCGCCGTGGCCGAGATCATCGCCGGGCAGGCCGGCCACGTGAACTACGGCGCCATTCCTGCCGTGGTCTATACGAGCCCCGAGATCGCCTCGGTCGGCAAAACCGAAGACGAGCTCAAGGAGGCAGGTGTCGACTACAAGGTCGGCAAGTTTCCCTTCACGGCCAACGGCCGCGCCAAGGCGATGCTGGCCACTCAGGGCTTCGTCAAGGTCATCGCCGACGTCGCGACCGACCGCGTGCTGGGCGCCCATATCATCGGCAGGAATGCGTCCGAGATGATCGAGGCGCTGACCGTGCTCATCGAATTCGGCGGCTCCGCCGAAGACCTCGCCCGCACCACGGCGCCGCACCCCACGCTCACCGAAGCGATACGCGAAGCGGCCCTCATGTGCGGCGACGGCGCCATCCACATCTAGCGCCGTCTCCGCTCAGGAGGCGCGCCTCTTGCGCGCCTTGTCCCCGGGAGCCTTCTGCTTGGCCTTCACATAGGCCTTGAGCACGTTTGCATGCGCGTGATGTGGCCCTTGCCGCCGGCCTTGAAAAATTCGAACACCTCCGGCTCGAGCCGCAGGTGGACCGACCGCTTCTCCCAGTCTTCAGGGTACATCACCTCCGCCGTCTCCCAGAAGTCCGGTGGTAGGTCAGGGCCGGGCGGCGCGCTCCAGTTGGTCCTCGTCTCGCCAGTGTCATGCAGTCGTCTCGCCTCTGCGACGCTGATGCGCCTGATAGATCGCGCTTCTCCATAGTCGCGTCGCGTATCGGCTCTTGTGATCACGGGCCCTTCGAAGGCCTCCGCCCGAATAGCCACACGCCCATCAGTACCATCGCCGTTCCTGCAGCGTGCCATGCGGTGAACGGTTCGCCCAGCACGCCAATCGAGAGCCCGACCGTCACCAGCGGGGAGACATTGCCAATGATCGCGGTGCGCTCGGGCCCGATCAGACCAATGCCGGCCGAAATGCAATAGGCCGGCGCGACGGTGGCGACGAGTCCGATCGCCGCCATCAGCCAGAACCCCTCGCCGTTGATGGCGAGAGCGCCCGCCGGATGCGTGGCCAGAAAGTGAACCAGCACCGCGGGGCCCGCTCCGCTCATGGCGATCGAGGTGAAGAGCTGGGGGCCGAGCCGGTCGATCAGCGGCTTGGCGAGCACTTGGTACCCAGCATAGGCCAGGGCCGATCCGAACACCAGTAGCGAACCCAGGACGACGTTGGCGCCTTCGACCGCAAAATCGCGGGCGAAGATAAGAACAATACCCGCATAGCTGACCAGCAACGACGCGATCATCAGCGGTGTTACCCGGCGGCGGAAGAACAGCACGCCGAACGCGACGACAAAGAATGGGTAGGTGAGCAGGATGAGCCGGTCGAGTTGCGCCGTGACATATGTCAGGCCCGAAAAATCGAGCAGGCTCGCAACATAGTAGCCGAGCACGCCGACCCCCAGGGCCCGCGCCAGCGTCGGCGCGTCGAGCCCGGACTTCGCCGCCGTCGCAGCACCTTCGCGCCGTCCCAGATAGCCGATCACGCCCACCGTCAGGAACACGGGCACCGCTACAATCTGTCGCCAGGCGAGTGTGGTGAGCGTGTCGATCCCGTCCGCCACGGCGAGCTTGATGATGATGCCTTTGGTCGCAAACAGGGCTGCGCCGGTCAGGGCGAGCAGGATGCCGATCGCCTGCGCGCGGACAGGGGAAAGGGGTTTGGCCGGGGACGAGGCGGAGGTCATCGGGGGTCTCTGTGTCGCCCCGCCTCAGGTTATCGGTCGCCCGCGCCTGATGGCGGGGCCGGTTGCGTGAAGGTCAAGCGTCGCGCGAACCGATCCCCGAGGGGTCGGTAATAAGCATGCCAATCGAGAGGATGCGCGCGAACATGAACTCTCGATAGCTTTCGGGCGTCTGCGTGTAAAGCCTCGATCCTCAGCCCATGCTCGGCAGCATGCGCCGGAGCACGCCGTCGCGCAGCACGTAGCGGTGGATCAACGCGACAAGAGCGTGCCCGCCTGCAAGTACCACGAGCGTCCAAGCAAAGAGATTATGCAGGTCTTCGATCTGATGCGCCACAGCCCGATCGGGTGCAAACGGGGACGGAATCTGGAACAGGCCGAAAAAGCCGAAATCTTCGCCCTGCAGCCAGCGGAGCGCAAATCCGAGGGCGACCTGCGCCGCGAGCAGCGCATAGAGCGCCCAGTGGACGAGGCGGGACAGCCAGCCCCCGAGCGGCATTGCGACCGCAGGCAGCCGGCGTCCCGCGAGCGCGCGCCAGGCGAGCCGCGCGGCCAGCACCGCCGTGAACGCGATCCCAAGCGACACATGCACACCCTCCAGGCTGCGCAGGTGCCATTCGCGTGGAGCATTGTTCCACAGCCAAGCGGTACCGAACAGGATCGCAACCAGCAGCGCCGTCAGCCAGTGCAGGACAATAGTTGTCGAATCATAGCGCTCGTAAGTCGTGGGCACTGTCGCAGCCGTCATTTGGGGCGTCTCTCCTGTGATGACGCCAACATGACGATGCCTGGACCGGCCGCCCAGTTAATTGCGAGCAAGCTTGGTTAGGTCGCGGTAAGTCAGTAGCCCTGTCGCCGTTCGAGATCGTTGGAATAGATGTTGTGGGGTCCGATATTGCGGATGTCGCGCTCGCCCATCAGGGCCATCGTCGTGTCGGTCTCCTTGCGCACGATCTCGAGCGCGCGCAGCACTCCAGCCTCGCCGCCGGCTCCCAGTCCGTAGGCCATGATGCGCCCGATCAGTGCGCCCTTTGCCCCGAGCGCCAGCGCCTTGAGCAGGTCCTGCCCAGAACGGATGCCTCCGTCCATGAGCACCTCGGTCTTGTGGCCCACCGCGTCCACGATGGAGGGCAGCACCCGGATGCTCGATGGGGCCCCGTCGAGCTGCCGCCCGCCATGGTTGGACACGACGATCGCATCGGCGCCGTTGTCGATTGCAAGCTGGGCGTCTTCCGGGTCGAGGATGCCCTTGACGATCACCGGCCCGCCGAACCGCTTCTTGATCCAGGCGATATCCTTCCAGTTGAGCGTCAGGTCGAACTGCGAGCTGGTCCACTTGCTGAGCGACTGCAGGTTCACCGCCTCGCTGATATGCCCGGCGATGTTGCGGAACGTGTGCCGCCTGGTGCCGAGCATCCGCAGGCCCCAGCCGGGCTTGATCATCATTTCGGCCACGAAACGCGGCGTGATCCTGGGCGGTGCGGTCAGTCCATTGCGCACGTCCTTGTGCCTTTGCCCGAGAATCTGCAGGTCCATGGTCAGCACCAGGGCCGAACACCTGGCGGCCCGCGCCCGGTCGATCAGCCGCTCGACGAAGGGCCGATCCTTCATCACATAGAGCTGGAACCAGAACGGCTTGCTCGTGTTCTCGGCGACGTCCTCGATCGAACAGATGGCCATGGTCGAAAGCGTGAACGGAATGCCGAATTTCTCGGCCGCCCGGGCCGCCTTGATCTCGCCGTCCGCGTCGGTCATTCCCGTCGAGCCGACGGGGGCGATGGCGACCGGCAGGCTCACCGGTTGACCGAGCAGCGTCGTGCCGAGGTTGCGATTCTCGAGGTTGACCGCCACACGCTGCCGGAAGGTGATCCTTTTGAAGTCTGCCTCGTTGGCGTTGTAGGTCCCCTCGGTATAGGCGCCCGAGTCGATGTAGTCGAAGAACTGCTTGGGCACGCGCCGCCGCGCCATCGCCTTGAGGTCTTCGATGGTGAGCGCCCGATCGAGAGCGGACATGGGGTAGCCTCCCTGAGGTGGCGGCAGGTTAGGTACTAACATGTTAGTGGTCAACTAACATGTTAGCCGACTGTGTTTGCCTTGCCTAAGGGATTCCACTTATGTTCCGCCCCCGCAAACCCGGAGGGGAGATAGCGCTGAGGCCGAAGCAGCAGGCTAGCAGAAGTCCGATCCGGCCGAAGCGGCAGCCGGCAGCGGCGCGTCGTTCTCGGGCGCCCAAGGGGTTCGGCGAGGCGCAGCCTGGTCGCGCCTTCGCCGGCGCCGACCCGGCCGTGATCTTTCAGTCCTACGGTTTCGCCTGCGCCTTCACGGGCCGAAGCTTGCGCGCCGAAGCGGATGTCGACCCGCGCGGCTACCTGCTTGATATCGGCGCGCGGCCGCCCTCGTCTGACCCGACGCTGCTCATCCCGGCCTCGCTCGACGCCATTCACGCCTATGAGCGGGGGCATTTGGCGCTCGGGCCACGCTACGAGTTCCTGGCCAACCTGGCCACGATCTCGCCGGAGCTCCTCGAAGCCCTCAACCCGATCGGCAGGTTGGCGCTTCCGGCCGACGCCTCCCTTCGTCCCTCGCCGGCGGCGCTCACCGCCCATCTCATCGCCTTTCTGCGCGGCCGCAGCGACTGAACGACGTCAGAGGCGGGTCGCGTTCAGTCGCAGCGCATTGCCGATGACACTCACCGAGCTGAGGCTCATCGCCGCCGCCGCGATCATCGGCGAGAGCAGCCAGCCGGTCAGCGGATAGAGCACGCCGGCGGCGAGGGGGATGCACAGCGCGTTGTAGCCGAATGCGAGCAACAGGTTCTGCCGGATGTTCTGCATCATGGCGCATGCTAGCCGGCGCGCCCGCACCGCTGCGCCGGGATCGTCTGACAGCAGCGTGATCCCGGCTGACTCGATCGCCACGTCGGCGCCCGCGCCCATGGCGATGCCCACATCGGCGGCCGCCAGCGCCGGCGCGTCGTTGACCCCGTCGCCGGCGAACGCCACGACCCTGCCGGCCCGCCGCAGCGCGCCCACAAGGTCGTGCTTGCCCTCGGGCGTCATGCCCGCCTCGATGCGGGCGATCCCAACCGCCGCGCCCACCGCCTCGGCCGTGGCCCGGGCATCGCCCGTCGCCATCACGACGTCCACCCCGTCGGCGCGGAGGGCCTCGATAGAGGCGCGCGCGCCCGGCCTGACCGGATCGCTGACCGAGACAAGCCCGATCACCCGGCCGCCCTCGGCGACAAGCATCGTGGTCTGTCCCTGTCCGGCCCGTTCGGCCTGAAGCGCCGCAAACGTCTCCGGCACCGGAACGCCGGCTTCCGCCATCATCGCGGCATTGCCAAGCGCCGCCCCGACCCCTCCGATCGTGCCCGTCACGCCCTTGCCGGTGACCGAGCGGAAGCCGCTCACCCCCGGCGCCTGTATCCTGCGCGCCCGCGCAGCCTCGCCGACGGCGTGCGCCAGCGGATGGGCCGAGCCGCTCTCGAGCCCGGCCGCGACCGCGAGCACGCGATCTTCGCCAATGCCCTCTGCCGCCAGCACCTCGCTCAGAACCGGGCGGCCCTGGGTCAGCGTGCCGGTCTTGTCGATGACCAGCGTGTCCACCCGCGCCAGCGCCTCGAGCGCCGTCGCATCCTTGACCAGCACGCCCGCATGCGCTCCCCGCCCGGTCGCAACCATCACCGACATGGGCGTGGCAAGGCCCAGCGCGCAGGGGCAGGCGATGATGAGCACGCTTACGGCGGCCACCGTCGCCTGGGCGATGTCGTGGGAGAGGACAGTCCAGGCCGCGAAACTGACGATCGCAACGAGCACCACCAGCGGCACGAACCACGCCGACACCCGGTCCGCCAGCGCCTGGATCGGGGCGCGGCTGCGCTGCGCCTTGCCCACGAGCGCCACGATCTGGCTGAGCCGGGTCGCCGCGCCCACTGCCGTCGCCGTCATCACGAAGCTGCCCGCGCCGTTGAGCGTGCCGCCGGTGACAGCATCGCCCGGCGCCTTGGCCGCCGGCATCGGCTCGCCCGTCAGCATGGATTCGTCGATGTCGCTTTCGCCGTCGGTCAGCATGCCGTCGACCGGCACCGCCTCGCCCGGCCGCACGCGCAGCCGGTCTCCTACGGCCACCTCTTCGAGCGGCACGTCTTCCTCGCGCTCCCCGCGCAGCCGGTGCGCCGTCCTCGGAGCGAGGTTGAGGAGGGCCCGGATGGCCCTGCCGGTCGACTCGCGCGCCCGAAGCTCGAGCACCTGCCCGGCAAACACCAGCGCCACGATCACCGCGGCCGCCTCGAAATAGAGCGGCGGCCCCATCCCCGCCGTCATCGGAAAGAGCTGCGGCGCGATCAGTGCCGCCATCGAGAACAGATAGGCCGCGCCGACCCCCAGTCCGATCAGCGTCCACATATTGGCGGAGCGGTTGACCAGCGAGGCCCAGAAGCGCCGGAAGAAGGGCAGGGCAGCCCACAGGACCACCGGCGTTGCGAGCGCCATCTCGATCCACCCAACCGCCGTGACGCCGATCCATTCGCCCCATCTGAGCCCGACGAGCTCGCCCATCGACAGCACCAGGATCGGCACGCTGAGCCCCGCCGAAACCGCAAGCCGCCGCGTGAAATCCTCAAGCTCGGGGTTCGGCTGGTCTTCAAGCGAGGCCACAACCGGCTCGAGCGCCATGCCGCAGATCGGGCAATCGCCAGGGCCGTCCCGCACGATCTGCGGATGCATCGGGCAGGTATAGGTCACAGCTCCCCGCCGCCCCTTTGACGCTTCGGCCGGGGCCGGCGCGCCCGATGCATGCGGGCCATGGCCGCTGGCGCCATGAACATGCCCGCCCTGCGCGGGCTCGTGACCACGCCCATCCGGCT
>DASZSH010000087.1:0-11483 GCA_035548755.1 Devosia sp. | reverse complement strand
AGGAAGACATGGGCGCCGAAGCGGGTCCGGTTGAGCAGCAGCCACATGATGATGGCGAGGGCGACCATCCATACCGTCTGGGTCGGCAGTACGCCGAACAGCGGTTCGCGGAACATCGCATGCAATTCAGGATAGACATCTTCGGTGAGTGGTACGCCGGTGCCGTTCATCAGCACCAGCTCCAGTCCGCGGAACAGGAACTGCGTTCCAATGGTGATGACGAGTGAGGGAATGTTGAGCCGCGCGACGAGTGCGCCGTTGATCCAGCCGCAGACGGCGCCCGACGCGAAGGCGGCAGCGAGCGCCACGTACCAGGGCAGGCTCCACTGCGTGACCCCCAGACAGAAGACGGCGGTTCCCAGCGCCATGATCGAGGGAAAGCTGAGATCGATCTCGCCCGTTATGACGACAAAAGTCAGGGCCAGGGCAATGATGCCGAACAGCGGCGTCGTCTGCGCGAAGGCGAGGTAGATGTCGATGTTGGTAAACACCGCCGGCGCGGCTACGACGAAAGCCAACCACATGGCCACGCCCACGCCGATGATGCCGAGCTGGCTGCCCCAGCGCCGGATGATCGAGGGCGGCGAGATCCGGTTGTCCATGGGCCGCAGGGCGGGGCGATGTTCGGTTTCCGCAGCCATGGCTATTCCAGCGAACCCGAACGCGCGACGCGGTAGAGCCGCTCGATCAGGTCGTCCATCGAGATTTGCGATTTGTCGTAGACCCCGGCCACTCGGCCGCGATCAAGCACGTAGAGGCGATCGACGACGGGATAGACATGGAAGATGTTGTGGTCGATGAAGATCGCCGACTTTCCGGCGCGTTTGATGTTGCCCACGAACTCGAGCGTCTTTTTTGTCTCGGTCAGGCTGAGCCCCATCGTCGGTTCATCGAGGATTACGAGCTCTGCGTCGAAGTAGAGCGCGCGCGTGATCGCGACGCCTTGCTTCTCTCCCCCCGACATGGTCATTACGATATTATCCGGATGGACAGCGGCCGAGGTAAAGCTCATATGCTCGCTCATCAGCCGCGCCGATTCTGAGCGCATGCGGCGGACGTCGAGCAGGCCCAGGCTCGTGCGCAGCTCCCGGCCCATGAACATGTTGCGCCAGATCGGCTGCTTCTCGCACAGCGCCCGCTCCTGATAGACCGTCTCGATTCCGAGCCGCCGCGCCCGCGCCACCGACCAGTCGTCGATGCGCTCGCCGCGGAAGTAGATCTCCCCGCCCGGATCGGGGCGGTGAAAGCCCATGACGGTCTTGACCAGCGTGGATTTGCCCGCGCCATTGTCGCCCAAGAGCCCGACGATTTCGCCCGGCAGCACCTTGAAGTCGACCCCGCTCAGCGAGCGGACTTCGCCAAAGGTCTTGGACACGTTGCGCAGCTCGATCACCGGAACATCGTCCGCGACCGGCCCGGGATCGGCCTTGACGGCAGCAAGCTGCGCCATTGTCACCTCGCACCATTCGAGGCGGGGCCGAAGCAGCCCCGCCTCACTTTATCAGATTGGCGATCGGATCAGCGGATTTCCTTGGCCGCAAGCGGCGCGACGGCATCGACATTGCTCGCATCGACGAAGGCGCCGGCGGTATTGATGTCGAGACCGGAAAATCCGTACTTCTTGGTGAGACAGATATTGAGGATCGGCAGATAGCCCTGCAGGTAGGGCTGCTGATCGATCACCAGGTTCTGGTAGCCGCTCTTCACCGCCTGCGCGGTGTTGGGCGACATGTCGAAGCCGGCAAAATAGACCTGGCCGGGCTTGAGCGAAGCGGCCTTGGCATAAACGCCCACATTCGAGGTCAGCCCGCCATGGTCGGTGACCACGAGCTTGATGCCGGGATTGGCCTTCATCACGCCCACGAAGGTCGCGGTGCCGGCATTGGGATCGGCGTTGGTGGCCGCGTCGATCTCCTGATAGATGACCTTGACGCCCGCCTTCTCGAGCGCGTCGATGACGCCGATGGTGCGTTGCGCCCGGTCGCCGCCCTGGCCCTTGAGGCCCCACACGAACGCCTCGTCGCCCGAGGCGAGCTTGGCGCGCTTGGCCGCTTCCGAACCCAGATTGAAGCCGGCGCTGTAGTTGGGCGCCCCCACATAGCCCGTGCCGTCGGCCGCATACTTGGCCTGCGCCTTGGGCAGGGCGGTGTTGGCGGTGGTGAAGATGATCCCGGCGGCGTGCGCCTGATCCACGAGCGGATCGGTGGCGTCGTCCCCCGGATGTCCCATGAAGGCGATGCCATCCACCTTGGTCGCGATCGCCTGCTGCAACTGGGTGATCATCAGGTTCGGATCCCAGTTCGAAAAGTAGTAGGTGACCGTCGGGCCCAGATCGAGCTCGGCCTGGCGATAGCCGTTATAGACATTGTTGGCGAACACGCCCCCCTGAGGCCCGCCCGGGAAGGCGGCGATCTTCACGCCGCTGCACCATTTTGGCGTGGGGTCGAGGGCCAGCGCGCCGGACGCGCTGAGGGCCAGCGCCAGAGCAGCGCCGGCCAGCGGCAGGAGCCGCGAGAACCTTGTTTTCATTGATGTTCCTCCCTGTTGCGGCGCCGGGTCGAGCACCCCGCCGACGTCCACGGCGGAATCGTTAAAGGAATAATACAAGTCTGTAAAGAACGGCTGGGCCCGACCCCGGGCCCGTTCTTGCTCCCCCTGATGGCAGGCCCGGAAATCCGGGCGATTTGCGCGCCAGGCGGCAAGCGTCTATCTTCCCATCGCCGCGACGCGGCCCCCAAACAAGTAATACATCCTGAGACAGTCATGACCGACCCCCTGCGCAGGAAACGCGACGAGAGCGGAACGGCCACCTCGGGCGTTGCGGACGAGCTTGTGCGCATGATCCTCGGACTGCCGCCCGGCTCGAGCCTGCCCAGCGAGGCCGAACTGGCGCTTCAGCACGGCGTGAGCCGCGTTACCGTGCGCGAGGCCGTAAAGATGGTCGCCGGGCGCGGCCTGCTGGAGCTGGCCCGCGGCCGTCGCGCCGTGGTGCGCGAACCCGACGCGGCCGCGCTCGGACAGTTCGTGAGCTCGATCACCCAGAACGACAGCGACGGCTTTCTGCAACTGGTCGAGGCCCGCATGTCCCTCGAAGTGCAATGCGCGGGTCTTGCCGCCATGCGCGCCACGCAGGAGGACACGGCCGAAATCGGCGAGACGGTGCGGACCATGGAGACGGCCGTCGCATCGGCCGACCGCGCGGCGGCCGAAGGCGATTTTCATGCCGCCGATGTCCGGTTCCACCGCCTGATCGCGCAGGCCTCGCGCAACCGCATCCTGATCGGCATGTTCGGGGCGATCGCCCCGGCCTTCGAGCAGTCGCTGTTCCTTACGCGCAAGGAGGGCGCCGCCAGGGACGAAGCCTGGCGCCAGACGGTCCACGCCCACCACCGCATCCTCAACTGCATCGAAACGGGCGATCAGGCCGGCGCCGAGGCCGCCATGCGCGTGCACGTCTCGGACGCGCTGCGCGATGTTCGTGTGGCGCTGGGGTTGGGGCGGTGAGGTGATGAATGGGCTGCGCGACCGGCGCCCGGCCGCCGTCCTTGCGGCGATCGTCGCGGCAGGTTTGGTGCTTGGGGCCGCCCCCTCCACCGCCTGACGGCGGTTCCCCTCCTCCGCAGGCGGGGGAGGAGTGCTGACTGAGGGGGTGGGGGAGGAGTCCTGACTGCGGGGGTTACCCCGCCTGCTTCAGCCCCGTGCTGGCGAGCTGTTCGATGACGCGGTCGATGCGCTCGCTTGGCTGCTGGGCCGCGGCGGCGGCGGCGGAGCGGCGGGTTTCGGCGAAGGGGCGATATTCGGGCTTGCCCAGATCGAGCAGGTTCACTTCGCCGCGCCAGGCGCTCATCAGATAGGCCGTGGCATCGACCGAAACCGCCTCGAACAGGCGTGAGAAGGTCGAGAGCGCCGCCGAGCGGTCCTCGTCATGCGAGGTGGCGTGGATGAGCACCTTGAGGCCGTCATAGGCGCTGCAGCCGAAGGCGCGCAGCACCACGAACAGCGCGGCGCCGGAGGTATCGTGCGCGATCTGCCCGCAGCGCACTTCGTCGAGCCCGGTGATCTGATGCAACAGCCGCGTGGCCTCGGGCCGACGGTTCTCGGCGAACAGCTTCATGAGCGCGCGCGTGAGCTCGGCGGTCGCGACCGAAAGCTGCTCGAGCGTCTTCTTGATCGGCGCTTCGGGCGTGGCCCGCATGGCGAAGGCGCGGATCACCTTGATGCGGTCGCTCTCGTTGAGATCGAAGAAGGCGGGCGCGAGAAGCGCGGCGTCGAAATCCTCGCGCGCCGCAAGCGACCAGGCGACCTGATGATCCATCTGCGCCGACCGGGCGAGCGCGGCGAGGTAAGGACCGCGCGGCGCGATCATGGTGTTGGTGGCCAGCGCCCGATACACCTTGCGGCTGTTCATCTGGAACAGCCTGGCCAGAACGACGTTCGTGAGGTCGCCGCGACGGGCCAGCGCCGCGGCATTGGCGACTTCGCCCGTGCTCACGATCTTGAGCATGGTGGCTTCCGACAGGCGCGGCGCGCTCACCAGGAAGTCGGGCAGCTCGTCGCCGATATTGGCAACGATCAGATCCTCGATTTCCGCCGAAAGCCCCTCGGCCCGGCCGAGCACGGCCGCCGCCCTGGCCCGCGCCGATGGCGCCGCTGCGGGAAACAGCCGCGAGACCAGCGAGTAGAACTGTTCGGTCTCCTGCGGCGTCGCCCGGCCGCGCCGCGCATAGGCGTCGCAGGCCGCGATGAGAAGCGTGTTGGTGCGGTCGATGCCGCCCGTTTCGATCAGAAGCTGGAAGGTTTCGTAGGGTTGAAATCCGAGCATTTAAGGCCTGCTGTGCCCCGGTCGACGCGGGCCAAATCCATGGCCGGACTATTTCCGACAATTCGTTAGCAGACTGTTAACCTTGACGAACTCTTAATCGAAACCGCTGGGGAAGGTCGCTGCAGTGATTTGGGCATTGGCCCGTCGTCAGGACGGAGTGGTTTCGTGGGCAAGCTCGTGCAATTCGAGAAGCGGGGAAAGGGGCGCCTCACGGCGCGGCCCGATCCGCCGGCCAGTGCCGAGATACTGATCTTCACCGGCGTGCGCTATGAGCGGCAGGGCTCGACCGTCCCTCCCAAGCCCACGACCTCCTCGGGCGGCAAGCGCAGACGTGGCTAGTCCGGCGCGCCGCAATTGCCTGCTGCTCGTCCTGCTGGGCGCACTGGCGCTTTCGGGCTGCGCCAGACCCGTTGGCGATTTCGGCCGCGCCGAAGCCGACCCCGTGCACGACCGGCTGATGCCGCTCGCGGGCACGGCGCGCGCGAGCCTCGCCGGCGAACCGGTCTCGGCCTTCAACCTTTCCGACCAGGAGCGCGAGATGCGCGACCGCATCTGGCGCTATCTGGTCGCTCCGCACGCCTTCGACTGGTTCGGCGCCAGTATCGTCGAGCTGCAGCGCACCCGGCTTCTCCCCGTGAGCGGCAAGGGGCCGCGCATCGACCGCTACTATGACTGGCTGCATCGGCAGAGCTTCGCCTCGTCGCGGACGCGCTACGCGCGGATCGGGGATGACGTGACGGTGGACATCGAGATGATGCCCTCGGCCTTCGCCTCGATCTGCGCCGTGCTCGAGGTCGACCGGCAGCGCGGCGTGGCGGCGAACGGCCTCGCCGATCTGGACGAAGCGACCCGGCGCGACGCCGCGGCGCGCCAGGCCGAGAACGACACGCAGATCGACTGGTTCACGGCGGCGGTGCGGAACCGCTACGAGTCTTACAGCTACGCCCTCGACCATCTGCTGGTCGAAACCCCGCACCAGGAGGCGGTGCGGGTGAACGGCCTGCTGAGCGAGCTCGCGGCCGACCTCGAGCAGGCCGAGCGCGGGGATTTCTGCGCGGGCGGCGGCGCGGCCTTCAATGACGGCGCGGCGGCCGAGATTCCCTCGCGCGAGTTGACGCCGCGGCAGCCGGCGCTGAAGGGGTCGTGACCTTCGCGCTTTGTGCTCCTCGCCCGATCACACGGCGTGAGCTGGAGGAGGCGCGGCAGGCCGTCGTCATTGAGGCGATCGTCGCGGCGGGTTTGGTGGGTGGGGCACCCCCCTCCACCGCCTGACGGCGGTTCCTTCCCCGGCAGGCGGGGGAGGTTCGCCGACTGCAGGACACTGCGGCTGCAGTCGGGATTCCTCTCCTGTTTACGGGGGAGGGAATCCCGACTGCGGATGCAGGGGTTGGGGCCGGCACCGCGGAGAGCACCTGATGGGCGACTGTCACGTCTTGAGGTTGCGGCAGGTCAGTTTGCTAAGGGCGGCGGCGTAGCGCTCCTTCATGGCCGGCTGCGGCGGCGCGAGGCGGACGACCACGAAGACGTCGTCGGTCTTGGCCTCAACGATCAGCAGGCCGGCATCGACATCGATCTTCTGTTCGGCGAGCAGGCGCGTCTGGCCCGGATCGAAAATGCCCAGATCGAGGGTCTGGCCGATGCCGTCGCGGTTGGTGGTCGAGTAGATCGCCGTTCCGGACATGTCGTAGACGCCGACCGACCAGAAGGCGAGGGGCAGCGTGCCCTCCACCTCGCCGGGGCCGGCCCGCAGGTCGAGCCGGCATACGGCGTAATCGAGCTCCGGATCGAGCCGCAGGGGATTGGGCGCGCCGGGCGGGACCGGGGGAATGAGGCTGACCTTGTCGAGGCTGGCCAGCGACCGCAGCCGCGCCGTGACCGAATTGCTGGCGAAGCTGGGCAAGATGAGAATGACCACCAGATGGATGGCCAGGCCCAGCAGCACCCCGCCCAGGACATAAAGGCCCGTGCGCAGCATCAGCAGGCCTCGCGGTTGATGGCAGGCAGGCTCGCTTCGCCCGCGTTGGCGCTGGTGAACATCGTGCTGTCGTAGAGGGTCAGCACCAGCTCAAACGGGCCCTCGCCGCTGATCTCGAGCCAGTTGAGCGGAGCGAGCGACCGGCTGATGTAGAGCTGCACCGAGCCATCGCTGGCGCGCGCGATGCGGCCGCTTTCGAAGCCCGGCGGCCCGTCCGGGCGGGCGATCGATGAGCCGTCCGCCGCGGTTGGAACAAGAGTCCAGAAGGTCGCGGTGGGGGTGTTGCCGTCGATGCGGTAGCGGCAGGCGCGG
Source organism: Devosia sp. (assembly GCA_035548755.1). Lineage (GTDB taxonomy): Bacteria > Pseudomonadota > Alphaproteobacteria > Rhizobiales > Devosiaceae > Devosia_A. The sequence goes on along the minus strand of DASZSH010000087.1, from coordinate 4,374 downwards.
TTGAGCGGCTGCCCGTCGCTGTCGGTGGCGGCGACGAACTGGATGCCCTCGCCCTGGCCGAGCTGCAGCATGCCGCTGCGCGCCAGATAGGCGCGGGTATAGGGATCGGGCGTGGGCGAGCCGGCGCGCGGCCAGGCCGTCCACGGCCCGATCTGCGCCGCGCCGAACAGGCGCCCGTCGTCGAGGGCGTACCAGCTGAGGCCGAAACCGATCGCCAGTGCGACCACCAGCATCAGCATGAGGTTGACGAGGAACCGCAAGGATCAGCTTTTTCCGGCGGCGGTGGCGGTGACGGCGAGGGTGGCGACTTCGGTGTCTGCCGCGCCGCTCGAGCGCAGCGCCTGGTCGAGCGCCTCGGCGATATCGAGCAGCTTGTTGGCCGCCCCCGGCTTGAGCGTGGGCGGGCGCTGCGATTCGGGCGGCACGGTGGTGGCGTCGGCCGTGGTGACGGCCGGCGCGCGCGGGGTGAAATCGACGCCCGGAATGGGCTTCACGTCGATATTGGTGTGGGCATAGGCCATGAACTTCTGCCAGGTCATGGCCGGCAGCAGGCCGCCGGTCAGCCGGTTGGTCTGGTGATAGTCGTCGTTGCCGAACCAGACCGCCGCCACATAGTTGCCGGTGAAGCCGCAGAACCAGGCGTCGCGATAGTCGGAGGTGGTGCCGGTCTTGCCCACGGCGGGCACGCCATCGATCTGCGCCCGCGTGCCGGTGCCGCTCGTCACCACGGCGCGCATGAGCGTTTTCATGTAGCCCACCGTCCTGTCCGACAGGATGCGCTCGCGCGGCGCGTTGACGTCGCGCTCATAGATGGTGTCGCCGCGCGTGGTGGTGATCTTGAGAATGCCGTAGGCCGGCGTCTTGTAGCCGCCCGAGGCGATGACCGAATAGGCCGAGGTCATGTCGATGACGCTGACTTCGGCAACCCCCAGCGCCAGCGAGCGCGTCACCGGGAAATCGGAGGTGATCCCCATGCGGTGCGCCAGATCGGCGATCGGCTGCCGCCCCGTCTTGATCGACAGCGCCACCGCGCTGGTGTTGACCGAATGGGCGAAGGCGGTGGTCATGGTGAGGCTGCCGAAGCGCTCGCCCTCGTAATTGGTGGGGCACCAGTCCCCGATGCACACATTGCGGTCGGCGATGGGCGAGGTGGGGGTGAGATCGAGCGTTTCGAAGGCATCGGCATAGACGAACAGCTTGAACGAGGAGCCCGGCTGCCTGAGCGAGGAGACGGCGCGGTTGAACTGGCTCTTGCCGTAATCGAGCCCGCCCACCATGGCGCGCACCTGCCCGTTGGGCTCGGCGGCGACCATGGCCGCCTGCGTGACGTTGTATTTCTCCCCGTTCTCGCGCATCACCGAATTGACCGCGTCTTCGGCATAGGACTGCAGCACCGGGTCGATCGTGGTGCGCACAATGAAGCTGTTGGCCGTGGTCTTGGAGTCGGCGATGATCTGCTTGGCGTTGTCGAACACCCAGTCGAGGAAGTAGTTGGGCGAGTTGATCTCGTCGGAGTGATCGATGGGGGTGGCCGGATTGCGCCGCGCCGCCGCGACCTGCCCCTCGGTCATGAAGCCGGCATCCACCAGGTTGGAGAGCACCAGGTTGGCGCGCGCGCGGGCCGCCGCCAGATCGACCGTGGGGGCGTATTTGGTGGGCGCCTTGAACAGGCCCGCGAGCATGGCCGCCTCGGCCAGGTTCACGTCGGTGATCTTCTTGCCGAAATAGTATTCGGCCGCCGCGGCCGCCCCGAAATTGCCCCCGCCCATATAGGCGCGGTCGAAATAGAGCTTGAGGATCTCGTCCTTGGAGTAGTGCCATTCGAGCCAGATGGCGAGGAAGGCCTCGCGGATCTTGCGCTCCACCGTGCGCTCGGGGGAGAGAAACAGGTTCTTGGCGAGCTGCTGGGTGATGGACGAGCCGCCCTGCGTGCCGTTGTCGCCCTGCGCATTGTTGAGCAGCGCGCGCAGCGTGCCGATCACGTCCACCCCGAAATGGTCGTAGAAGCGCCGGTCCTCGGTGGCGATCGCCGCCTTGACGAAATAGTCGGGCAGTTTGCTCAGCGGCACCGAATCGTCCGAGCGGATGCCGCGCCGGCCGATCTCGTTGCCGTAGCGGTCGAGGAAGGTGACCGAGATGTCCTCGGGCCGGTTGTAGCTGCCCGTCTCCACCGTCTGGAAGGCGGGCACCGCCAGCCCCATCAGCAGCACCGCGCCGATGGCGAGGAAGCTCATGCCGTCCGAGACGAGCTCGACGATCAGCCGGCGCAGGCCGCGGACGCGGAACCTGGCGAAGAAATCCTCGATGTGCCGGTAGCCGCGGCCCAGCGAGTTCCAGAATTCGTAGAGCGCCGAATCGAGCCAGGCATCGGCATCGAGCATGCGCGCTTTCTTCTTGCGCTTTTCTTTGGCGTAGAACGGATCCTGCACGGGCGGCTCTCGGGCAAGGCGCTGGAAGACCGGCAGGATACCCCATTGCAAGCACGGCGAATATAGGGCGGGGAGGGTTGACCGGGGGGCCGGCGAAATCCCAAAAAGGCCGCAGACTACCGGGGGTGAGGCATGCAAGCCCGGCCCGGAAGCGCTCGGGATACAAGGAGGCCAGCGCGCGCTAGGCGGGGCCCAGAAGGTCCTCGACGAGGGCGTCTATGCGCTGCGAGATACCGGCCTCGGCGAGGGCCTTGCGCACCTTCGCCCGCGCTGCCTGAAACCGTGCGTCGGGAGATAGGGGCACGGCTGCCGCCAGAGCTTCCGCCTCCAAGTTGCCGGAAGTCGGACTTTACCTCGTCGTGCCCGGGCTGACGGGCGAGATGCTCCAGCAGCTCTTTGGTGCGTTGCTTGGTGGCCAAGGTCGTTCGATTGCCCAAATGCCCGTGCGGCCGTCCTGCGGGCCACAACGTTTGTCATAACCGGCGAGGGCGGGGGCGTCCACCGGGGGTCGCGCCTCCCCCCGCTGAGAGGGCAGCGCGGGCGGTGTAGGCGCTCGCCTGCCGTTTCGTTGGCCGGGGCGTGAAACCGGAAAAACCGCCCCGTTCCCCATGCCGCCGCGTCCGGTTGACGCGCGCTGCCCTCTCCTATTGAGCACCCTAGGCCGGGCGCGGGGGCACGGGCAGCCGGCAAACGCGCCCAGGGCCTGTGCGCAAATCGCCCGGCCCGCTAGGCCCTGGGCTCGTAGCGCATGGCCACGGCGCCCGAGGCGAACTCGCGCCGCCCGGTGGGGCGCAGCGCAAGCGGCGCGGGCAGGCCGGCAAGCAGCCACGGCCCGTGGCCGGCAACGGCGGGAAACACGATGAACTCGTATTCGTCGATGAGCCCGAGCGCGGCGAGCGCCGTCGGCAGCGCCACGCCGCCGACGTAGAGCCCGTTGCCCGGCTGCCGCTTGAGCGCGCGCACGGCGCTCTCGAGCTCGGCGCGGGCGATGCGCTCGGCGTTCCAGTCCACCCGGACGAGGGTGTCGGACACCACATATTTGCGCGCCGCATCGATGCTCCGGGCGAAGGGCTGCATCCAGCCGGCCATCCATTCCGGAGAGGGCGCGCCCGGCGCCGCGGGGCGCCACGCCGCCTCCATCATCTGGTAGGTCACCCGGCCCAGGATCAGCGCATCGGCGCGCCCGATGGTTTCGGCCGCGTGCCGGTGCAGCTCCTCGTCGGGCGAAAAAACGCGATGATCGCAGCAGCCATCGAGCGTGACATTGATGGAATAGCGAAGCGGTCGCATGGGCCAACCATAGCCCCGGCCCGCCAGGGGCGGAAGCGGCGGGCTGGGCGGCCGTGCAATCGCCGGCGAAACCGCCTATAGAGGGGGATGGCCTTCTGGGACGAAAAGACGCTCGAAGAGATGTCCGCCGAAGAGTGGGAAGCGCTCTGCGACGGCTGCGGGCGCTGCTGCCTGATGAAGCTCGAGGACGAGGACACCCACGAGCTCTACCGCTCGGACGTGCGCTGCCGGCTGCTCGACGGGCAGAGCTGCCGTTGCATGGATTACCCCAACCGCCACGAGGCCGTGCCCGACTGCATCAAGCTCACGCCCGAAAACGTGCGCACCATCGAGTGGATTCCCCGAAGCTGCGCCTATCGCCGGCTGGCCGAAGGCCGGGGCCTCGCCTGGTGGCATCCGCTGATCTCGGGCGACCCCGAAACCGTGGTGGAGGCGGGCATCTCCGTGCGCGGCCGCACCATCGCCGAAACGCAGGTGAAGCCCGGTACGTGGGAAGACCACATCGCCGACTGGCCGGAATGGGAGCCGAGGGAGTAGGGGGGCAGTGGGGGGCAGTCGGCAGTCGGCAGTGGGGGGCAGTCGGCAGTCGGCGGTGGGGGGCGAGGTTTCTCCTGCCGACTGCCTACTGCCTACTGCCTACTGCCTACTGCCGACT
>DASZSH010000086.1:0-36205 GCA_035548755.1 Devosia sp. | reverse complement strand
TAGTCGAGCCAGCTCTGATGGAGGTGGGAGGGCGGGAAGGCGCGGCCGGCGTTGTGCAGATCGTGCACGGTGGGCTGGTAGGGCGCCTGCATGGGGAACATCTTGATGTCCCTGGGCAGGCGGTTGGCCTTCTTGAGATTGCACGGGGCGCAGGCGGCCACGACATTCTCCCAGGTCGTGCGCCCGCCTTTCGACCTGGGGATCACATGGTCGAAGGTGAGATCCTCCTTGCTGCCGCAATACTGGCAGGTGAAGCGATCGCGCAGGAACACGTTGAAGCGGGTGAAGGCTGGGTGCCGCGCCGGTTTCACATATTCCTTGAGCGAGACGACGCTGGGCAGGAACATCTCGAAGCTGGGCGACTTGATGATGCGGTCGTAGCTCGAGACGATCTGCACGCGATCGAGGAAGACAGCCTTGATGGCATCCTGCCACGACCACAGAGACAGGGGATAATAACTGAGCGGCCTGTAGTCGGCGTTCAGGACCAGCGCGGGGCACGACTCTGGCGACACATGCACAGTCACCGGAGACCCCCACTGTGGGAATCGGCAGCACGCATATTGGTCATATACTATATGCAGTATGACGCCGCCGTGAAGCGTCAAAACGCCAGCATTTTCAGCCGCTGACAGGCATTAGCGAATGTAGGAATCCGGTGGCGAAGCCCAGACCGTCCGGCGCGATCCCGTGGCCCATGGACTGCTCGATGTGACGGCGAACCTCGATCCCCTCGGCGCGGAGAATGCGTTCGGCCTCATCGCACAGCGCCACCGGAACGACGCTGTCGAGATCGCCATGGATCAGGGCCACCGGCGGCTTTGACCAGGGCGGGGGCGGCGGGATCAGGGCGCCCGAAAAGGCGATGACGCCGCGCACCGGCCGATCGAGGGCGAGGCCGACATGCAGGGCCATCATGGCGCCCTGGCTGAAGCCGCAAAGGACGGTGTCGCGGGCGCTGAGGCCCGTCTGCGACCAGAGGTCGATAAGGAAATTGACAATCACCGGGCGGACGCGGTCGGCGCCCTCGCGGCGGAAATCCTCAACCGGGCGGTCGCCCAGGGCGAACCACTCGTAGCCGGCGGGATTTCGCGCGCAGGCCCAGGGCGCATTGGGGGCGACAAAGAGCATGTCGGGCCAGGCATCGCGCCACTGGGCGCCCAGCCCGATGAGATCGGCGCCATCGGCGCCATAGCCATGCAACAGCACCATGACCTGCCGCGCCGCGCCGCCCGAGCGCGGCGGCAACATGGGGCCCGACAGCGTGACGGTCACAGCGCGATGCCTCCGGATTTGCGGATCGCGACCGCGTAGTACTTCCAGAACAGAAGCGCCGCCGCATGCCGATAGGGCGACCAGGGCCGAGCGATCTCGACGAGTTCCCGGGCAGAGGGCGTATGGTCCATGCCCAGGGCATGCCCCACCGCCTTCTGCAGCGCAAGGTCGCCGGCGGGAAAGATATCGGGATGGCCGGAGCAGAACATCAGATAGATCCCGGCCGTCCAGGGGCCGATGCCGCGGTGGGCGGTGAGGTAGGACATGGCCTCGTCGGCCGGAAGGCAATCGAGCAGATCGAAATCCAGCCGGCCGGCAAGAGCGGCTTCGGCGATGGAGCGCACGGTGCGGTATTTGCCGGCCGAGAAGCCGGCGGCGCGGACAGCCGCCTCATCGAGGGCGAGATAGCCCGAGGGGTCGAGCGCGCCGGGGAGGCCGGCGAAGCGGGCCCAGATGGCGCGGGCGCTCGCCACGGACAGCTGCTGGCCGCAAATGACGCGGGTCAGCCCGGGAAAGCCGCCCGGGGTCATGCGGATGTCGAAGGCCCCCGCGACGCGCGCGACGGTGCGGAGGGCCCGGTCGCGGCGCAGCAGGGCGCGCAGCTGCCGCTGCAGCGCGTCGGTCGACACCAGCCGCTCTGGGGATCGCCGGCGGCGCATGCTAGGAGCGCGGCCAGGAGCGGCGGCCGCGATCTCGGGGTCCGTAACGCGCATGAGAAGACGCCATTGGGATATGCCCATCTTTCGCTTTGCGCCAAGCCCGAACGGCTATCTGCATCTGGGCCACGCCTATTCGGCCCTGTTCACCGAATCGTGGGCGAGGCAGATGGGCGGCAGGTTTCTGCTGCGCCTCGAAGACACGGATCCCAGCCGGTGTAAACCCGAATTCGCCGCGGCGATCTACGAGGATCTTGCCTGGCTCGGCCTGGGCTGGCCGGAGCCGGTGATGGTGCAATCGCAGCGGCTCGGGCACTACCAGGCGGCGGCCGACCGGCTGCGGCGGCTCGGGCTGCTCTACGAATGCGACTGCACGCGGCAGGAGATCGCGATGCGGGCGGAGGGGACGGACCCGGACGGGGCGCCGCTCTATGACGGCAAGTGCCGGGTGCATGGCCCTGCCGGCGGGCGACCGGTGCAAACCCGGCTGGACCTTACGCGCGCCATGGCGCTGACCGGGCCGATCAGCTTCACGGTGGCGATGCCGACGCCGGCGGACCGACCGCAGATCCGCCATGCGCGCCCGCAGCTCTGGGGGGATGTGGTGGTGCAGCGCAAGGAGATGCCCACGAGCTACCACCTCGCGGTGGTGGTGGACGACGCCGCGCAGGGGATCACCCATGTGACGCGCGGCCGCGACATGGAGCCCTCGACCGACATTCACGTGCTGCTGCAGATGCTGCTGGGGCTCGGCCAGCCGATCTACACGTTCCACAAGCTCATCCTGGGGCCGGACGGCAAGAAGCTCAGCAAGTCGCGGGGATCGGCGAGCCTGCGCGAGCTGCGGGAGGCGGGGCGGACGGCAGAAAGCATCCGGCGTGAACTGGGGTTCTAGTTCGGGCGACGTGACGGCGGGCGCAAGGCCGAGCCCCATTCTCCGGTCGCGCAGAGAGCGGGGCCCGGCCCGACGCATTGACGGCCGGCAGAGCGGCAGAGGCGGGCGCGAGCTCAGGCGGCGGCGAGCTTGCCGGCACCCTTGGGGTCGTTCCGCAGGCGGTCGAAGATCGGCTTCACGGTGGCGGCGACGGCCTCGTCGAAGGGCGTGCCGAAGCTGTCGCCGAGGATCGATTCGAGGCGCCTGTCCCTGAGTTCCATGGGATTTTTCCAGGTGTAGCGCATCTTGGCGATTTCCCGGATGACCGGATCGACAAGGCCGGCGGCGATCAGCAGAGCGATCGGGAACGGCCTGACCCTGACTTTGACGGGCGCGGCTTTCTCGATGGCGGCGCGCATGCGGGCCGGCGTCACGAAGTGGCCGGCAAAGTGGAACCGCTCGAACAGGCCCAGCGTCGAGCGCACGGAGGCCACCGATTCGAAAGCGCGCGCCAGGTCGGGCAGATAGGCCCAGGCGTGGGGGACGTCGCGGTAGCCCATGGTGCGGACCACGCCCGAGCGAATTTCGCGGAACATGATCTGGTCGAACCAATCCAGGCTCGATCCGGGCCCATAGAATTCGCCGGCGCGCAGGATGATGACCTGGATATCGCCGCGGGCGGCGGCCGCCTCGAAGGCCGCTTCGACGCGCACACGAAGCTCGCCGCGGACGGTCTGGGGACGCTGGGGCGTGTCGGGGGCAATCACGCGGTCGGCAGCGCTGTAGTTGTAGATGTTGCCGGGGAACAGCATGGTCTTGCCGGACTTTCCCATGGCCTCGACGACGCGGGCCATCTGCGCCTCCATGCGGCCCTCGAACCAGAGGTCGTAGCGCATGTTGAGAGCGTTCACGACGACATCGGCATCGCCGATGGCGCGGCGCATGTCTTCGACGGAATCGGAGTCGCCCCGAACGAAGCGCACGCCGGGAATATGATGCCGGTCGGCGCGGCCCATGCCGGCGACCTCCCAGCCCGCGGCGACGAAGGCGCGCGCGACCGCCTGGCCGATGTGACCGTTGATGCCGAGAACTGCGACCTGACCCTTGCTCATTTCAATGCTCCTTGCGGGGATGTTTGCAGTGGATGAGAGGAAGATCGGTCATTCACTTCCCATGCGAAATTGCCGATGAATGAAGAATAGCCATTCAGGATTGCATAGATGGCGAGCGCCGAACCGGACTGGGCCCTTTGGCGAAGCTTTGCCGCGGTGGTCGCCGATGGGTCGCTCTCGGCGGCCGCGCGCCGGATCGGCTTCAGCCAACCGACGCTGGGCCGGCATATCGAGGCACTCGAACAGCAGCTCGGGCTGACGCTCTTTGACCGAACGCTGCAGGGGCTGAAGCCGACGGAAACGGCGCTCAGGCTCTATCAGTCGGTCTCGGCAGCAGAAGCCAATCTGGCCGAAGCGATGCTGGTGGCCGAGGGCGCGGGCGGATCGCTGGAGGGAACGGTCCGTATCACCGCCAGCACGGTGGTTGCCCATTACATTCTCCCCGGCCTGCTCCGGCCGATCCGGGAGGAGTTTCCCGGTATCGCGATCGAGATCGTTCCCTCCGATTCAATCGAGAATCTGCTCCTGCGCGAATCCGACATCGCCATCCGCATGATCCGCCCGGCGCAACTCGAGCTCATAGCTAAACGGATCGGCGAGCTGCCGATCGTGGCTACGGCACATGCGAGCTATCTGGGCGCGCACGGCACGCCCGCGACATTCGAAGAGCTCAAGCATCACAGCCTCATCGGTCTCGATCGCTCCGACCTCATCATCAGCGGCGCGAGGGCGCTCGGCGTCGAGCTCAAGCGTTCCGATTTCGCGCTGCGCACAGACAGCCAGACCGGCGGCTGGGAACTGCTCAAGGCCGGGCTGGGAATCGGCTTTGCGCAACTGGGCCTGGTCAACGACACGCCGGGCATGCGGGTGCTGCTGCCGGCCCTGCGCATCCCTCCGCTGGAGGTGTGGCTGACCACGCATAGGGAACTGTTCCTCAGCCCGCGGATTCGTGCCATCTATGACCGCCTTGCCGAGGGCCTCGGCGCCTATATGGCGCGCCTCCCGGGGGCCACGAACGAACGGACCGCCTCATGAACAACGAAATCGTCACGCTCGTCACCGTGCTCGCCTGCGTGGCGGTGGCGGTGATCCTGTTCATGGGGCTGTGGAACATGTTCCGCGGCGGGGACGCCAATCGCAGCCAGATGCTGATGCGGGCGCGCGTTATCGCGCAATTTGTGGCCCTGGTGGTGCTGCTGGGGGCGCTTTACTTCTTCGGCCGCGGCAGCGGCGGCTAATATAGTTGCAGGCGGATGGTCAAGCTCAACAAGATCTACACCAAGACCGGCGATGACGGCACCACAGGGCTGGTGCGCGGCCCGCGGCGTTTCAAATACGATCTGCGCGTGGAGTGCATCGGCACGGTGGACGAAACCAATGCGGCAGTGGGGGTGGCGCGGCTGTCGACGACCTCGATGCCCAAGATCGACGCGGTGCTGGCGAGGATCCAGAACGATCTGTTCGATCTCGGCTCCGACCTTGCCACGCCGGGAACCGATCCGGCCGGAACAACGCCATCGCTGCGCACGACGCCGGAGCAGATCGCCTGGCTCGAGGAGATGATCGACCTCTATAACGATGCGATCGAGCCGCTAAAAAGCTTCGTGCTGCCAGGCGGCACTCCGCTGGCGACGGCGCTGCATGTGGCCCGCACGATCGCGCGGCGCGCCGAGCGGCGGGTGGTGGAACTTGTCCACAACGAGCCGGGCACCAATGTCCAGGCGATGATCTATCTCAACCGGCTGAGCGATCTGCTGTTCGTGCTGGGACGGATGGCGAACGGCAACGGCCAGAACGACGTTCTATGGGAGCCGGGCAAGCATGGTCACGACCAGGCGGACCGCCAGCGGAGATAGGCATTCGTTTACGGCTTGAGCGGTAAAGTGCGGGCATGTCCCAGAACACGCTCATTGCGGCTCTCGCGCTGAGGCAGGCGGGGACCCGCCAGCTCGTGCAGATCGAAATGCTGCGCAAGGCGCACCAGCGCGACATGGCGGTCGCCGACATGATCGCGACGGTCGCCGCCAGCACGCCCGCGCCGGGCGCGGCCAGCCCGGGCCGGCTGGTCGACAGGAGGGTATGATGGATATCGAGATCGCGCTGCGCCGCCTGTCTTTCGCCGAAGCCGGCGGCTCGGCGGCCGAGGCCATGGTGGCCATGGCCCGCCATCGGCAGGAGGCAGCCGAGGCCCGCACGCTGGGCGCGCGCGAGGATGCCCTCGCCGCCCAGTTCGAGGCGGAGGCCAAAGACCTGCACCGGCTGGACAAGCGGGCCTAGCAGCCTGTCAAAACAGCGGCGGAATGACCGCCAGCGGGGCGACGCCGGAGAACACCACGCCCGCCGCGACGCTGACGGTCTGGCTATAGGAGCCGTCGGCCGCCTGCGCGCCTGTGACAAGGCCCCGATATTGCTCGGGAAGGAGCGGGCCGAGCCGCTCGACCACGCCCTTGGAATGAAGCTTCAACTGGCCGTTGACCTTGCCCTGCGCGTCGAGCGCAAGGGTGCCGGATGCATCGAGCGAGCCCGCCGCGTCGGATGCCGCGAGCTTGCGCAGGGTGAAGCTGCCGCCCGCAGCCTGCCAGCGCCTCAGCAGATCCGAGCCGGCCCAGCTGCGGATATCGTCGGGTAGCCTGTCGGCCTCGCCCTCGAAGGTCGCGGCGCCGGAGGCAACGTCGAAGCCGGGCGCCTCAAGCTGCCCAATCTCGAGATACTCGCCCAGCCCCGCGAGGCCGGCCGCTGCATCGTGCAGCTGGGGCAGGTCCAAAAGATGCGCTTCGAGGTGACCTGCCCGCGCGATCAGCCGATCGCCGAGCACGGTGTCGTTCCATTCCGGATTCTCGAGCACCAGCGACACCCGTCCGATGCGCCAGCCGGCGAGCCTGGCGCTCGCCTGGGCGGAAACGAAATCCAGCCGGCTCTGGCTGCCCGTGAAGGCATCGGCGATGGTGACCGGAGCCTCGGCAAAGAGAAGGACGTGGGTGGGATTGTAGATCTGGGCACTGGCCTTGAGGCCCTTGACCGTGACCGTGATATCGCCGGAGGCGAGCGTGGCGCCGGTGCAGGTCAGATCGAAGCCGAACGGATAGCCGCCGATCGAGAAATTCTCGCAAACGAGCTTTGGCGCGGCGACGCCGTCGGCGGCGGCCAGCTGACGGCGGTAGCCATCGATGAGCCCCGCCCCCCAAAACCAGGCGCCGGTCCAGCCGGCCGCAACCAGAATGACGACGATGCCGAGTGCGACGAATCGTTTCATGGCGGGCTTTTATCGGCTGGGCCCACAGGCGTCACCCGGCCGGCTTGCGGCAGAGCGGCGCGGCCGCTATCCCGGACGGGCAGGATGACGGAGCGGCCCGATGGAGACGGCGAACCCTTACGTCTTCGGCTATGGCTCGCTGATCTGGAATCCGGGCTTTGCCTATCTGCGGGCGGAACGCGCGCTGCTTTATGGCGCGCACCGGTCGCTGTCGATCTATTCGCATCGCCATCGCGGCACGCCCGAGCGGCCCGGCCTGGTGTTCGGCCTCAGCCGCGGCGGCAGCTGCCGGGGCGTGGCGTTCGAAGTTGCGGCGGCGCATTGGGACGAGGTGTTCGCCTATCTGCAGGCGCGCGAGCAGGATCGGGGCGTTTATCGCGAGGCCTGGCGGCAGGTGCGGCTCGAGGACGGAACGCGGGTGCGGGCCCTCGCCTATCTGGTCAATGAGCGCCACCCGCAGTTCGCCGGCCGCCTCGAGCTTGCCGAGCAGGTGCGGCTGATTTCGCATTCGCGCGGGGAGTCGGGGAACAATGCAGAGTATGTGCGAAATACCGCGCGGCACCTTTTGTCGCTGGGCATTGAGGACAAGGGCCTGATGCGGCTGGTGGCCGAGCTCGACGGAAATCCGGCGCTGATGGTGGAAAGCGCCTGAGGGGCGGCGCGGCGGTCTCCTCGAGCGGCGGCCTTCAAGCGGCCGACAGCCCGCTCACCGGCTCGGCGCCCTCGAGATCCCACACGGTGGTGGCGCGGACCAGATCGTCCGCCCCGGCCTCGACGGCGAAGGCGCGGTCGGCCGCGGCGAGCGCCAGGCGAAAGCGGGCGCGGCTCGCCGCGTCGTGGATGACGTCGTCGGCCGAGCCCACCCACACGGGAAGCGAGCCGCGGGCCAGCAGGTAGAGCCGGTCGCGGGCGAGCACGAAGGTCTCCAGCCGCTCGGGCGCCAGCGCGTAAAAGCGGCCCGACCGGCCACGCCAGTTGACCTGGCGCGGCATGGGGAAGCCCGCTCCCGGACGTTCGGTCGCGACCACCATCAGCTGCATTCCCTTACTCCCGAAAGGGAACAAAGATAGAACAAATTCGACGCAAAAGTCAATCGAATTGATGCCCCAGACGCAACATCTATGGGCTGCTTCGGGTCCATTCGTCAATATGTAGTATGCTTGCTTGACTCACACCCCTGCTGCTTGTCGCATGGCCGCGAGCCGGCTCAGAAATTCGGGCGTCAGCGGGCGGGCGATGCCGGCATCGACGGACTGCGCGATCAGGCGCGTGCTCTCGATTTCGATGGCCTGCTGCAGGCGGGCGGCGAACTCGCCGGCGGGCAGTCCGGGCGGTATGGCCGGCAGGAAGCGGGCGCGCGCCGTGCCGGGCCAGATGGTAAGGCTGAGCCTGCCCCAGAACAGGCCCGAGTTGAGGGCGACGGGCACCACCGGCACGCCCAGCGCTTCGTAAAGGCGGGCGACGCCCTGCCGGTAGTCGGGATCGGCCAGCGGCTTCTTGCGCGTGCCTTCGGGGTAGATGACGATCCGGCAGCCGCGGGCGAGCGCTTCGCGGGCATCCGCGAGCAGGCGAGGAATGGCCTGGGCACCGAGCTTTCTGTCGATGGGAATGGTGTTGATGGAGCGGGCCGCGCGCCCGAACATGGGGATGTCGATGAGCTCGCGCTTGGCGATGAAGGCGGGCTTGTCGTCGGTGTAGGGCAGTATGGCGAAGATGTCCCAGTCGCTCTGGTGCTTGGCGGCGATGATGCAGGCTCCGGGCGGAATGTTCTGCATGCCGCTGACCTCGGTGCGCACGCCGACGATCCATCGCAACAGGGCGATGTTGGCGTTGCGCCAGTATTTGGCGATGGACCAGGCCAACTCGGTGCGCCGCCCGGTGACGATGGCGATGAGCCCCACAACGATGGCGAGGACGACCGTCTGGCCCAGGAAAAGCAGATAGAACAGGCCGGTCAGGATCGCCTGCAGGGCGGCGCGCACTCAGAGCCCCGAGGTCTGGCTGAGGAAACGGCGGACGGTCATGCGCGAGGTGATGGCGGTCAAGGCGGCGATCACCGGGACCACCGCGGCAATCCCCAGGATGCCGTCGAGCCCGAGGGAGAAGCGGCCGAAGAGGAAGCCGAGCTGGGCGGTCGACTGCTCGGGAACGAGCGAACCGGTCGCGCCGGCCACGAGAAAGAAGAACAGCACGGCGCCGAGCCCGCCGATGAGGCCGCCGCGAAAGCCCAGGGCGAGGAACCGGCCCTGGAATTCGCCGGCGATGAAGGCGTTGGAGGCGCCGATGAAGTGCAGCACGTCGACGATCTCGCGATTGGAGGCCATGGTGCCGCGTGTGGCAAAGACCACGGCAAGCACGGTGGCGAGCACGATCAGCGCCAGAACGAGGACGCCCGAGAGAACCAGCGTGCCGGCCATGGTGTTGAGCTGCTGACGCCAGGCGGCGTGCGTTTCGAGCGTGGCGCCCTTGACCGATTTGAGGTCCCGGTCGAGCAGGCTGAGATCGACCGCCTTGGGGTCGCCGAGTTCGACCACGATCAGCCGCGGAATTTCGAGCTGGCTGAGATCGAGCCCGCTGCCAAGCCAGGGTTCGAGCAGCTTCTGGCTGTCCTCGATGCTGATGGCATGGGCCTCCGTGACGCCGGGAATCGCCTCGGCAAGGGCGATGGCGGTGCGAATGTTGCTCTCCATCACCTCGCCCTGCATCGGGCGGATCTGGATGGTCACCTCGCGCCCCACATCGGACGACCAGGCGATCGCCGATTTCTGCACCAGCACAACGCCCCCCAGCGTGACGCCGGACAGGAAGGTCATGATGGCGATGAGCAGCACCAGCGTGCGGCCGGCGACGGAACGCTCGGGCACGATCGCGGTGGCGCGGCGGGGGGCCGGCGGCCTGGCGGCCTCGGCCGCGGACTCATCGAGCGCCGCCTCAGCCATGAATGGTGACCCGGCCGTCGCTGAGGGTCATGCGCGGGAAGTCGAAGCTGTCGAGCAGCGGCAGCTCATGGGTGGCAAGGATGATGGTGGTGCCCAGCTTGTTGAGCTCGGCAAACAGCCGCACGAGCCGCAGGGACAGTTCGGGATCGACGTTGCCGGTGGGCTCGTCGGCCAGAAGGATATCGGGGCGGCCGATGACCGCGCGGGCGATGGCGGCGCGCTGCTTCTCGCCGCCCGAGAGCAGCGGGGGCAGCGCATCCATGCGCTCGCCCAGACCCACCCATTCGAGCAGCTCGGTGACGTTGGAGCGATAGGCGGATTCGGGCTGGCCCAGCACGCGCAGCGGCAGAGCCACATTCTCGAATGTCGTCAGATGATCGAGCAGGCGGAACTCCTGGAACACGATGCCGATGTGGCGGCGCATATCGAGCAGCGAATCCTGATCGAGAGAGGACACGTCGCGGCCGAACATGCGCACCATGCCGCGGCTGGGCTTGAGCGACAGCAGCAGCAGGCGCAGAAGCGACGTCTTGCCAGAACCGGAGGGCCCGGTGAGAAAATGGAACGAGCCCGGTTCGATGCGGAACGTCAGGTCACGCAGGATTTCGGGGCCATGACCGTAGCGCAGGCCGACATTGGTGAATTCGATCACTCGGGCGACGTCTCCGAATCACGCCGGCGCCGATCATAGCAGCCGAACCCCCGAAACGCCGGGCCAATAGGCGGAAACATGGGCAAGTTTGAGGAAACTTAACCTCGCCCGCACTAGGTTCGGCCATGAGTTCCGCCGATCTCGCGACGGTTGTGATCACGTGCCCGCATTGCGGTACGCGCTACCAGGTGCCGCACGCCACGCTGGGGGCGGACGGGCGCGAGGTGCAGTGCGCCCAGTGCGGCAAATCCTGGCATGCCGAAGCGACGCTCCCGCCGCCGCCCGCGGTGGAGCCGGACGCCCTGTTCCCCGCCGAAGAGGCCGGTCTCGACCGCGCGTTCGAAGCAGAGGCTGCCGCCGCCGCACCGGAAGAGCCGGCCCGCGCGCGCCACGACGACCCCGAATACGAGCGCACGCTGGCCGAGATACGCGCGGCCATCGCACCCAAGCCGAAGAAAGCGGCCGTCAACAACATCGACCCAAAGCTCCTGCGCAAGGTGCAGCAGTCGTTCAGCCGCCGGCAGCGCGCCCTGTTCGGCGGGCTGCCTCTTGCCCGCGTCCGCCGCACGGCGCGGCTGGGCGCCTTCGTGCTCTTGATTTCGATGCTGGTGCTGGGCTTTTCGCTGCGCGAAGACCTGGTCCGCTGGTTCCCCTCGCTGGCCGGGCTCTATGCCGCCGTGGGGCTTCCCGTCAACGTGGTGGGCCTCGAGTTCCAGGACTCCAAGACCATCACCACGCTGCGCGACGGCAAGATGGTGATGCAGGTGAGCGCCCGCATCCGATCGATCGCGCCGCGCGCCGTGAAGGTGCCGCCTGTGCTTGTCAGCCTCGTCAACGACAAGGGGGCGGCGATCTACGAATGGACCGTGTCGCCCAGCGTGAGCGAGATGGAGCCGGGCGAAGTGCTCGACATAACCACCGAAGTGAATTCGCCGCCGCCCGCCGCGGTGGCGGTTCGCCTCAGCTTTACGACAAAGGCTTCATGATGGCGCGCATTCTGCTTGCCGAAGACGACGAGAATGTGCGGGCGTTCGTCACCCGCGCCCTGACCCATGCCGGCCACGACGTGACCGAAGCCGAAGATGGCGGCATAGCCGCCGAAATCTGCCATGAACGCGGCGGCGCTTTCGATCTGCTGCTGTCGGACATAAAGATGCCCGTGATGGACGGCATTGCGCTGGCGCTCAACGTGGCGGCGCAATATCCCAAGCTCACGATCCTGCTGATGACGGGGTTTGCCGATCAGCGCGAACGCGCACACGGGCTCGAGGCGCTGATCTACGATGTGGTGCCCAAACCCTTCACGCTGGAGCTTCTGCTGGGCAAAGTGAGCGATGCCCTGAGCGGCAAGCCGGTCGAACTGCCCTCGCTGAGCAAGCTCGTGCATTAGGCGGCGGGCGCCGCGATCTCGACGCTGTGGCCGGTGGCGTGCGGGTCGACGAAACGGGCAAGGCCAAGCCCCTCGCGTTCGAGCTCGCGCCGTTCGGCCCGGGCGAGTTTCCGGTAGGGCTCGACGCGCAGCAGCACCCTGCCCTTTGCGGACTGGACGGACCAGCCCGCGGCGATGACGCCATCGACCAGCACCGCCGGCCTGAAACTCAGGAACATGCTGGAACGGGCCCTGTCCGCGGGCGGGAGCATGCGCCCGCGGTCCTCGTAGCCGAGATAGGCATTGTCATAGAGCGGCAGGAAGCGGACCGGCGCCGGAGTTTCCGGATCGGGCCGCGGCGCGTCAGGAAGATCGTACAAGGTGCGGCCGCTTTCCGAGCGGAACGTCGCGAGCTCGGGCCGCAATGCCTCGAACTCGTCGCCGAGCCGCGTGAGGCGGCACCATGTGCGCATGTCGGAGATGCTGGCCGGGCCAAAGGCCCGGAGGTAGCGGCGAACGAGCTCGCGCCGGGTCAACAGGTTGTCCGGCGGCGGAGGCAGCCAGTTCCGGGCCCGCGTCAAGAGGGGAGCGCCGCCATTGCCCCAAAGCCGCGTCGGGGGCACCTGGATCAGCGTTTCATTGAGCTGCAGCAAAGCCGAAAGGGCAAGCGGTTCGGCCGTGGGGAACTTTTCGTGCAGCGCCTTGCCGAGAGCGCCCGCGGTCATGGGGCCATGAGCATCGAGGTGTTTCACACCCGCGCGGATCACCACGGCCGGCTTTTCGCTGCCAAAGCGCCGCAGGAAGTTGGTGCGCCACACGCCCTTTAGGAAATCGGCGGCGAGAACGCGGATGCCGTAGAGGTCATCGATGGTGTGCAGGTGGAGCGTGCCGCGCATGGTGGTGGCGCGCGCCAGCGTGCGCCCGACGATCAGGCCGGTAAGGTCCTCCTGCCGAAAGTTTCGAAGCCGGCTCCACAGGGCGATGTAGGGATCGTTGGATTGCTGGGCCTGAAGGCCGCCGAGGAACTGCACGGCATCCGGGATGGCCCTGTCCGACCGCTCGAGCAGCATCTGACGGGCAAGGGTGGCGCGATTGAGCTGGCGATCGGTGAGTGTCTGCATGGCGGCACTCTAGCGCCCGCCTGCTGACAGGCGGAGTCAGCAGGCTCGGCGGCCGACCATCCCCCGCCGGGCGGAGGGCCGGCCAACGGGTCACAGCCATGCCGGAACGCTGTCCAGAGCGATCAGGTCCTCGATCGACCGGCGCGGGCGGATGACGTGCCAGCGGTCGCCGTCGACCAGCACTTCGGGCACGAGCAGGCGGGAATTGTAGGTGGAGGCCATCACCGCGCCATAGGCCCCGGCCGACATCACGGCAAGCAGGTCGCCGGCCCTGACGCCCGGCATGCGGCGACCGAGGGCGAGGTAATCGCCGGTTTCGCAGACAGGCCCGACGACATCCGCGGTGATCGCAGGCAGGTTGGAGTGCCGTACCGGCTCGATCTCGTGATGCGCCTCGTAGAGCGTGGGGCGGATCAAATCGTTCATGGCCGCATCGACGATGACGAAGGTCCTCTCGCCCTCCTTCACGTATTCGACGGTGGTGACGAGAATGCCGGCATTGCCGACAATCAGCCGGCCCGGCTCGAGAACGAGCTCAGCGCCGAGACTGCCCAGGTGGCGGCGGACGATCGCCGCATATTCGGCAGGAAGCGGCGGCGCATCGCGATCGGCATGATAGGGGATGCCGAGGCCGCCGCCGACATCGACGTGGCGAATGTTGTGGCCATCGGCACGCAACGTGCGGACCAGCTCCGCCATCAGCGCATAGGCGTTGTCGAAGGGAGTCATGTCGGTGATCTGGCTGCCGATGTGCATGTCGATGCCGATGGCCTCGACCCCCGGCAATTGCCTGATCCGCGCATAAACCTCGCGGGCGCGCGCAAAGGGGATGCCGAACTTGTTCTCCTTGCGGCCGGTCGAGATCTTGGCGTGGGTGCCGGCATCGACGTCGGGATTGATGCGCACGGAGACGGGCGCGACCCTGCCCATCGAGGCGGCAATCTGGCTCAGCCGCTCGAGTTCGGGCTCGCTCTCCAGATTGAAGCACTTGATGCCCAGCGCAAGGCCGCGCCGCATCTCGGCAACGGTCTTGCCAACACCGGAGAAGACGATGCTGCCGGCCGGAATGCCGGCCGCGATGGCGCGCTCGAGTTCGCCGCCCGAGACCACGTCGGCGCCGGCGCCCTCCCTGGCCAGGAGCTTGAGGACCGCCTGATTGGAATTGGCCTTCATGGCATAGGCGACCAATGTCGGGATGCCCTCGAAAGCCTCGCGCATGACGCGGACATGGCGGCGCAGGGTGGCGGCGGAGTAGACATAGAACGGAGTTCCGACCCTGGCGGCCAGGGCGGTCACATCGACATCCTCGGCAAACAATGCGCCATCGCGGTACTGGAAGTGATGCACTCAGGTCTCCGTGGGGTGGGCGGCGTCGATCCGTTCGGCGACCAGCGCCTGCAGCCGCCAGAGGTTGCGGTCGTGGATGCCCAGTTCCTCGAGCTTGGCCACGGTCGAGAAGAGATATTCGGCCATGGAGCCGCGAAAGCCCACGGCGGTTGCCAGCACCTCGGCGATCTGGTGCTCGCCGAGATGGGCGATGTAGCGGCCGCTCTTTCGGTTCATGGCGAACGTCATGGCCCGCAAAGCGCCCTCGGAGGTGACGACATCGATCCAGCGCCACGGAAAGGGGCTGGGCACGGTGGTCATCTCCCGGCGCAGGAGCTTGTCGAGCTCGGCGGCAACGGAGGCCTCGGGCAGCTGGTAGAGCATGCCGCGGCACTGGCCGCCACGATCGAGCGCCAGCATCAGGCCCGGCGTTTCGCGGCTGCCGCGGAAGCGATAATCCCAGCCGAGACAGAAGCGGCGGTGCCAGCCGCGCGCCACGGCCTGGCGGCTCTCGACATAGGCGGTCTCAGGCCGCCAGATGAGCGACCCATAGGCGAAGATCCAAAGAGGGCCCGGCGGCCGGGAGGCGAGAATGTCGCCGACGATCTCGGCATAGTCCTGCTCGGTCGCAATGCGATATCCGGGGTAGAGCTGCGGCCCCGGATCGGGCACGTCGCGGTGCACGCGCGCCACATGCGCGGCGGTGAGCCGCATCTGCCGGCGCGCCCGGGCCATGGGCCTACTCCACGCCACCGTCGCCATGGCCGCCGCCAAGCGAGACCTTCGGCTTGCGCGGCTCGACGGGCTCGCCGGTGAGCGCCGATCTCCAGCGCGCAACCTGGGCAAGCACGTTTTCGGGAGCCGTGCCGCCATAGGACCGACGGGCCCGCACGGACGACTCGACCGAGAGCACCTTGTGGATGCGGCTATCGATGCGCTGGTCGATGGCCTTGAAGTCTTCGATGGTCAACCCGTCGAGTGGAATGCCCTTATCCTCGGCGAGCTTGACGATGCGGCCGGTGATCTCGTGCGCCTCGCGGAAGGGAATGTTGGCCCGGGTGACCAACCAGTCGGCAACATCGGTGGCGGTCGAAAAGCCCATGGCCGCGGCGCGGCGCATGGTCTCGCGGTTGACGGACAGATCTTGCACCATGCCGGTCATGGCGGCGAGCGAGAGGGAGAGCGAATCAAGGGCGTCGAAGGCGGCCTCCTTGTCCTCCTGCATGTCCTTGGAATAAGCGAGCGGCAGGCCCTTCATCACCACAAGCAGCGAGGTCAGCGCCCCCAGCACGCGCCCGGCCTTGGCGCGCACCAGCTCGGCGGCATCGGGGTTGCGCTTCTGCGGCATGATGGAGGAGCCGGTGGTGAACTTGTCCGAGAGGCGGACGAAGCTGAACTGGGCCGAGCTCCAGATCACCAGCTCTTCGGCGAAGCGGCTGAGGTGCACGGCCATGATAGCGCCGGCGGCGAGCGTCTCGAGGATGAAGTCGCGGTCCGAGACGGCATCCAGCGAATTGGCGGTGGGCCGGTCGAAGCCGAGGGCAGAGGCGGTCATATCGCGATCGATGGGATAGGGCGTGCCGGCGAGGGCGGCCGAACCAAGCGGGCTCTCGTTGAGCCGCCGGCGGGCATCGGACAGCCGGCCGCTGTCTCGGCCCAGCATTTCAACATAGGCCATGAGATGGTGGCCGAAGGTGACCGGCTGGGCGCTCTGCAGGTGGGTGAAGCCGGGCATGATGGTTTCGGCCTCGGCGTCGGCGCGCTCGAGCAAAGCGAGCTGCAGGGCCTTGATCTGGGCGAGCAGGGTGTCGATGGCATCGCGCACGTAGAGGCGGAAATCGGTCGCCACCTGGTCGTTGCGGCTGCGCGCGGTGTGAAGCCGGCCAGCCGGATCGCCGATCAACTCGCGCAAACGCGATTCCACGTTCATGTGGATGTCTTCGAGCGCGCGCGAAAAATTGAACGTCCGGGAGTCGATCTCGGCCAATACGGCGTTCAGGCCGCGGACGATCGCATCGCGATCGTGCTGCGTCAGAATGCCCGTTTCGGCGAGCATGTTGGCGTGAGCGATTGATCCGGCGATGTCCTGGCGGTAGAGCCTCTGGTCGAAGCCGATCGAGGCGTTGATCTCTTCCATGATGGCATCGGGGCCGGCGGTGAACCGGCCGCCCCACATGCGATTGCTCATCGCCGAAATCCCTTGGAGTTACGAGTGTCCGAACCCGCAGCAGCCCGCCCGAGAGTGACACCCGGCCGCATGGCGCTCGCGGCCCTTGTGATCGCGGCGCTAGCTATAGCGATTGTGCTTTGGTGGGGCAATGCCACGGCCCCCAAGGCCTCCGACTGCATGCCGCAGCCGGCGGCGGCCAAGGCGATCGACCTCGCCGCGACCGGCCAGCTCGCGGCGCTCAATGGCACCGGGACGGGGCGCGGCTATGCCGACCTCGCCTTCACCGACCGGGCCGGCAAGGCGATGACGATCGGCGACTTCGCCGGCAAGGCCCTGCTGGTCAATTTCTGGGCGAGCTGGTGCATACCCTGCCGCGCCGAGATGCCAGCGCTCGACAGGCTTGCGGCGCAGCAGGACGACGACAAATTCATGGTGCTGCCGATCAACACCAGCGAGACCCAGCCGGGCAAGGGCAAGGCGTTCTTCGATGCCGGCGGCTGGACGCATCTGGCGCTCTACATCGATCCGAATTTCGCGGTGCTCGAACGGCTGAAGACAAGCGGGGTGTCGGTGGGGCTGCCCACGAGCCTGCTGCTCGACAGCAAGGGCTGCGAAATCGGCGTGCTGCAGGGCCCGGCGGTGTGGGATTCGCCTGACGGCGCAAGGGTCGTCGCGGCGCTCAAGGCGCTCTGAGCAGCTCCGTCAGGCGGCGTTGGCGGCCTCGCCGTCGCGGGCAGCGCGTCGAACGACCCGGCAGGGATTGCCCACGGCCACGACGCCCTCGGGGATATCGCGGGTGACGACGCTGCCCGCGCCGATGGTGACGCCATCGCCGATGCTGACGCCGCCCAGAATGATCGCGCCGGCGCCAATCCAGCAGTTGCGGCCCACGGTGATGGGACGGTTGAAGGTGACGCCGCCATTGGGCCTGCCGGTTTCCGGGTCGCAGGTGACGCGCTCTGCCGGATCGACGGGGTGCCCTGCGGTGAGGAACTGGACGCGCGGGGCGACCACGGTGCCATCGCCGATGCGGATGTCGGCGCCATCGAGGAAAAGGCAGTCGTAGTTGATGAGCACGCCATCGCCCAGATGGATGTGCCGGCCATACTCCCAGGTCACCGGCGAGACGACGAAGCTCTGGCCGAAGCTGCCGAGCAGCTCGCGCAGCATGGGGGCACGGCGCTCCATATCGAAGCTTGGGATGGCGTTGAGCTCGGCGAGCCGGGCGGCTGCGGCGACCTGCAGGCCGATGAGGTAGGGGTCGGGGGCCTCATAGAACTCGCCCGCGCGCATTCTGGTGTAGCCGGACGTATCGGTCATCGCTGCCTCCTCACGCGCCTCAGCGCCGAAAGGCGGGCGTTTGCCGCAGGCGGCCTGAACCGGAACTGAATGCGCGCCCGCTAGGCGTCGTCACCGCCGCCATGCTCGCGCACGGGCCGGGGGACCTCGACGTTGATATCGACGAGCGGCGCGGGCGCGCCATCGAGGAGAGCCGTGCCGGCCGGCCCGGTGAGCACCTCGGCGCCAGGATGCGGGCGGCCGAAATCGGGAGCGGCCGTCTCCTGCCCCGCGGTGATGATCGAGCGGCGGATGGTGCGCGTGCGGGTGAAGAGCTCCTCCATGCCCTTGCCGTCGCCGACGCGGACCATGCGCTGCAGCTTGCTCAGATCCTCGAGGAAGCGGCCGAGCATCTCGAGGACGGCATCGCGATTGGTGAGGAACACATCGCGCCACATGACGGGATCGGAGGCGGCAATGCGGGTGAAATCTCGGAAGCCGGAGGCGGAGAACTTGATGACCTCCGACTGCGTGTCCTGTTCGAGGTCGGAAACGGTGCCCACGATGTTGTAGGCCACGAGATGGGGGATGTGGCTGGTGATGGCGAGCACCATATCGTGATGCGGCGGCTCCATCAGCTCGACATTGGAGCCAAGCGCCGTCCAGAAGGCGGTGAGACGCGCGACCGCTTCGGCCGGCACGTCCCTGCCTGGCGTAAGAATGCACCAGCGATTGATGAACAGCTCGGCAAAGCCCGCGGCAGGGCCCGAATGCTCGGTGCCGGCGATCGGATGGCCGGGAATGAGATGCACGCCCCTGGGCGTGTGCGGGGCCATCTGCCGGACGACATATCCCTTGACCGAACCGACATCGGAGAGGATGGCGCCTTCGCGCAGGTGCGGCCCGATCTGCGCCATGACGGGACCATAGGACTGTACCGGAATGCACAGGATCACGAGATCGGCGTGGCGAACCGCCTCAACCGGATCGAGCGTGTAGAAATCTCCCAGTCCCAGGCCGCGCGCCTCATCGAGGGTCTCCTGCCGGCGCGTGGAAACGGCGATGGTTCGCGCCAGGCCCTTGAGGCGGACCGCCCTGGCGATCGAAGAGCCGATAAGGCCGATGCCGATCAGCGCAAGTTTCTCGAACATCACTCTAGTCCTTTGCTCCGGGCGCGCCGAAAGGGCGCAGCACCTCGACGAGACGTCGCAGCGCCGCCTCGGGTCCGATGGAGATGCGCAGGCCGTTATCGATGCCATAGACGCCGATTTCGCGCACGATCAAGCCCTCAGCGAACAGCGCCTCGAAGGCGGCATGGGCGATTTCGGGCGTTTCGAAGAGGGCCAGGACGAAATTGCCCTGGCTGGGCACAACGCGAATGGCATTGCCGTGGAGGGCGCGGCTCAACCAGTCGCGCATGCGCGCGTTGTAGGCCCGCAGCCTGGCGGTGAACGCCGTATCCCGCGCTGCGGCGGCTCCGGCGTACTGGGCGGGGCGGTTGACGTTGAACGGGCCGCGGATGCGGTTGACGACATCGACGACGTGCGCGGGCGCATACATCCAGCCGATGCGCGAGGCCGCAAGGCCCATCTTGGAAAAGGTGCGGACCATGACGACGTTGTCGGCGGCGTTCACCAGGCCTATGCCGACATCGTAATCCTCGGCGGTGACATATTCGGCGTAGGCGCTATCGAGCACGAAGAGGATGTCGGGCCTGAGCCCCCGCTGCAGCCGCTCGAGCTCGGCGCCGCCGAGGTAGGTTCCCGTGGGGTTGTTGGGGTTGGCCAGAAACAGCATGCGGGTGCGCGGCGTGACGGCGCGCAGAAGCGCGTCCACGTCGGCCCGGTAGTCGCGCTCGGGGGCCATGATGATCTCGGCCGAAGCGCCCATGGTGACGATAGGGTAGATGTTGAAGCCGTGCCGGCTCATCACCGCGGCGTCGCCTTCGCCCAGATAGCACTGGGCCAGCAGGTGCAGCAGATCGTCCGAGCCGTTGCCGCACACGATGCGGGCCGGATCGAGCCCGTGCACCTCGCCCAGCGCCTCGCGCAGGATCCGGGCGCTTCCCTCAGGGTAGATCTCGGGCGAGGCGTCGGCCTCGCGCAGGGCGGCAAGCGCGGCCGGCGAGGCCCCCAGCGGAGACTCGTTGGCACTGAGCTTGACGGCGCTCACGCCAGGGGGCGCCTGCGACCGGCCCGGAACATAGGGCGCGATCTTGAGCAGGCCGGGCTGCGGCCGCGGGCGGTCTGGGAAATCAGTGGTCATGCGGTCTGGCCGGTCGAAAAATCGCCGGGACCATAGTCAGGCGGGGCGCCGAAAGGAAGCGGGACTTGCGGGCCGAGCGCATCGCAATGCCGCCATGGTCGCAGCCTGGGGGGCCAGCGAAGGCACGCGCACATAGCGTTCGAGCCTCTTGCGGCGCGGCACAGCCGGGAACAGCTCCTTGCGCGCGGAAACCACGATCACACCGCCGAAAGCGGGACCGAACAGCCTCAGGGACCGCTCGAAGAAGCGCGCCAGGCGAAGCAGCAGCGGCCGGCTGGAGGGCAGCAGGAAGAGGGCCTCGCGCCAGCCTTCGGGCACGAAGCTGTGGTCGCGCAGGAGCTTTTCGACCTGCGTGCGGCTGAAGGGGTTGCCATCGCCGAAGGGCGTATTGTCGGCTGCCGCCCATAGGCCGCGGCGGCGCGGGACAACCACAATCAGCCGGGCGTTGGGCGCCGCGACCCGCCAGAGCTCGCGCATGAGCTCCTCGGCGTCGGCGATATGCTCGAAGGCGTGTACGGCAATGATGATGTCGATGGCCGCATCGGTGAGCGGCATTTCGAGCGGATCGCAGAGCACCGTATGGGACGGGCCCTCGCGCGGCCATGCCGACGAGCCCTGTCGCGCCGGCATGAAGGCGAGCACGCGCTCGGCTTTTTCCAGGGTGAAGCGCAAATAGGGGGTCGCAAAGCCCAGCCCGAGCACACGGCGGCCTTCGACATTGCCAGCGAAGCGGACGATCTCTTCGCGCACGAGCGCCCGCGCGATCTTGCCGAGGGGAGATTTGTAGAAGCCGATCAGGCGTTTGACGTCCGGGGTCATGGCTTTGCGCGGAGGGAAACGCTAGAATTTGCACCGTTTGGCGTCATGGGGGCAAGTCGACGTGGCCGTTCTGGTTGATGTGTTTTTGTGCCGGACCGACAACTACGGCTATCTCGTGCACGACATCGAAACGCGCAAGACGGCCGCGATCGACGCGCCCGACGCCGGCGCCGTCAAGTCGGCGCTCAACCGGCGCGGCTGGACGCTGACCGACATTCTGGTCACCCACCATCACCGCGACCATGTCGAGGGCCTGCCCGTCCTCAAGTCGGATTTCGACGTCACCGTCTATGGCCCGCGGCTCGAGGCCGAAAAGATCCTCGGCCTCGACGTGCTGGTCGCGCCCGGCGACGTCGTGCCCCTCGGGGCCACCGCCTTCTTCGTCATGGCGACGCCCGGCCACACGCTCGGGCATGTCGCCTATCACAATGCCGGCGACCGGCACGTGTTCACGGGCGACGCGCTGTTCTCCTTGGGTTGCGGCCGCATGTTCGAGGGCAAACCGGGGCCGATGTGGGAGGGTCTGAGGCAGCTCCGGGCGCTGCCGGAGGAGACGCTGGTCTATTGCGGGCACGAATATTCGGCCGATAACGCGCGTTTCGCGCTCAGCGTCGACCCGCGCAACGCCGCGCTCAATATCCGCGCGGCCGAGGTCACCCGCATGCGGCAGGAGGGCCGTCATACGGTTCCGGTCAGCATGGGCATGGAGAAGCGCACCAATCCGTTCCTGCGCGCGGACAAGCCCGAACTGGCGCGGGCGGTGGGGCTTGGGCCCGACATCGACCCGTCCGCTGTGTTCGCCGCGCTGCGGGCCGCCAAGGACGCATTCCACTAGATGGCGCCTCGCCTCGCCTTCCACCCGGTGACCAAGGCGCGCTGGAGCGACTTCGAAGCGCTGTTCGAGAGCCGCGGTGCGCCAAGCTATTGCTGGTGCATGAGCTGGCGCGCGACGCCGGAAGACTCCAAGCTCGGCTCGGGCCGCGAACGCAAGCCGATGATGAAGGCCAGGGTCGAGGCCGGCACGACTGTAGGGCTGCTGGGCTATCTCGAGGGAAGACCGGTCGCCTGGGTCTCGGTCGCGCCGCGCGAAACATACCGCGAGCTCGGCGGGCCGCCGGCCGGGGAGGAGACGGTCTGGTCGCTTGTCTGCATGTATATCGACCGGGCGTTGCGGGGCCAGGGCTATGGCCTCGAACTCATCGAGGCGGCTCGCGACTACGCCAGAAGGCGTGGGGGCACCGTGCTCGAGGCCTATCCTGTCGACCCGGAGTCTCCAAGCTACCGCTTCATGGGGTTCGTCCCCGCGTTCCAGCGGCTGGGATTTGAGACCGTTGGCAGGGCCGGGTCGCGGCGGCACCTGATGCGGCTCACGCTCTAGCGGCGCGTTTGAGGCAAATTGGCCAGGTCACTGGCACAACTGCCTCAGGCCCCCGATATTAACTCTGGCCAACGAAAGGTTGGAGCAACCGTTAACAAATCGTTGCAGCCCGGCATGGGGGCTGCGACGTTATCGGCAGCAGTCAGGCGACAAGCACTACCGCAACCGAAAGTGCTGGCCGCAGAGCGAGAAAGCCGGCCGCCATGCGTCAGGTCGAGACAGTTCGCATCTCACTGCCGGTTCCCACCGGAGCCGGAACGGGATTCTCGCCCTATCGCGGCCCGTCCAAGCCTGCGTTCCTGAGCCAGCTCATCGCCGAAAGGCACCACCTTGCGACGCAGAGGGTGAAGCGCCGGGCACCTGTTGCCGAAGTGCTGCGCACTTACGACGCAGGCGGAAGGCTGTCCGTCCGCCGCATGCCGCCCGGCTACCGCCTCGATACCCTCGCCTGATGCGGGCTACTCCATCGTGACGTCGCGACCGGCGCCGGTGATCGAGATCGAGAAGCCAGCCACTACATCGACAAGGCTCATGACCATGAGCAGGAAAAAGACCGAACTCGCGGCGGCGCCAGCGAGGATGAACTCGATCAGGAAAACGATGAACAGAGCCGTCGAGAGCATGTGCTCAATCAGCGAGGACCGACCGGTATTGGTCGACTTGAGGACCTCGAAGAACAGGCAGACCAGGCCGATCACGAGCATCAGGTCGCCCCAGGTGAGCGACCACTCGGTCCCCGAAACCATTCGAATCTGCAGAAGCTGACTGGCCCAGCCCACCGGCTGCCCGCCAAAGAGGGTGAAGGCAAGGATGTTGTAGAGCACGAAAGGAATGAGCAGCAGAGGCGGAATGAACGGTCCGCGACGGCGGCGCAGGCCGGCAGCTGGCGGTACGATCACGGTTTCGCTCATGATCCTCTCCTCTTTGGCGTCGCGGCGGACAATGGCAAAGACGCGCCGACTTCGCCAGCCCCTCCCTTGCAGAGCCCCCGCTTCGCGCCGATATGCTCGGCAACCCGACAGGAGACACCCATGTCCGACCCCGACAGCAATGGCAACAATCCGGCCCCGCAGCCCGGCAGCGGCAGCCCAGCCGGGGAAGCGGCGCAGAGCCAGACGGGCGGCTCTGCAGGCGACTGGCGCGAGCAGCGCCGCGCCGAGCGCTGGGCCCGGCGCAGCGAGCGCTGGAATGCGTCCGGATGGCACGGCTTTCCGATCGGAGGCGCGATCATTCTCGTGCTCGGGGTCGTGTTCCTGCTGGGCAATTTCGGTTTCCACCTGCCCGCCCATTGGTGGGCGGTTCTGCTGCTGATCCCCGCCGTCGGGCTGCTGGTGACCGCGATCCGGTTCTACCGGGCGGATAACACAATGGGCGGGCGCGCCATGGGCCCGCTGATCGGCGGCATCGTGCTTCTGGCGATGGCGCTCGCGATCTTCTTCGGGCTCAACTGGGGGATTTTCTGGCCGCTGGTGCTGATCGCGGTCGGACTCTCGATCATCGCCCGTCGCGCCTGGCGCTGATGGCTAGGACTGGAGCGGCCCGACCATCTTTTCGGGCCGCACTTCCCTGTCGAATTCCTCGGCCGTAAGCAGGCCGAGCTCGACGGCGCTCTCGCGCAGGGTTATGCCCTTCCTGTGAGCATTCTTGGCGATCCTGGCGGCGTTGTCGTAGCCGATCTTGCGGTTGAGCGCGGTTACCAGCATCAACGACTGGTCGACGAGCTGCCGGATGCGCTCGCGGTTGGGCTCAATGCCAACGGCGCAATGATCGTTGAAGCTCTTGGCAGCATCGGCGAGGAGCCGCACCTCCATGAGGAAGTTGTAGGCGATCACCGGCTTGAAGACGTTGAGCTCGAAATTGCCCTGGCTCGCGGCAAAGGCGATGGCCGCGTCATTGCCCATCACCTGCGCCACGACCATCGTCAGAGCCTCTGACTGTGTGGGGTTCACCTTGCCCGGCATGATCGAAGAGCCCGGCTCGTTTTCAGGGATGGTGATCTCGCCCAGGCCGGAGCGCGGCCCAGAGGCCATCCAGCGCACGTCGTTGGCGATCTTCATGAGCGCAACCGCCAGCTGCTTGAGCGCGCCCGACGCCGACACGAAGGCGTCGTGGCCGGCCATAATGGCGTATTTGTTCGGGCCGGTGACGAACGGCCGGCCGGTCAGGCGCGCCACCTCGGCCGCAACGGTCACATCGTAGCGGTCGGGCGCGTTGAGGCCAGTGCCGACGGCGGTGCCGCCCAGCGCGAGCTCGTAGAGCTGCGGCAGCGTCGCCCGGATCGCCTCGAGCGCGTGGTCGATCTGGCTCACCCAGCCGCTCATTTCCTGTCCGAGGGTGAGCGGAGTTGCATCCATCAGGTGGGTGCGGCCGATCTTGACCACATCCATGAACTGCCTGGACTTGTCATGCAGCGTGTCGCGCAGGAGCCGGACCCGATCGAACAGGTAGCCCTCGATCGCCTCGACGGCCGCGATGTGCATGGCCGTCGGAAAGGTGTCGTTGGACGACTGGCTCATGTTGACGTGGTCGTTGGGGTGGATCGGCTTCTTGGAGCCCATCACACCGCCTGCGAGTTCGATGGCGCGGTTGGAGATGACCTCGTTGACGTTCATGTTGGACTGGGTGCCCGAGCCGGTCTGCCAGATCACGAGTGGGAAGTGGTCCGCGAGCTTGCCGGAAATCACCTCGTCGGCGGCCTGAACGATGAGGTCGCGGGTTCTTTCATCCATGAGCCCGAGCCTGAAATTGGCCAGAGCGGAGGCCTTCTTGAGGATGCCGAAAGCGCGAACGATCTCCTCGGGCATCTTCTGGCCGCCAATGTCGAAATTGGCGAGAGATCGGGCAGTCTGCGCGCCGTAGTACTTGTCGGCGGGCACATTGATGGTGCCCATCGAATCCGATTCGGTGCGCATGGAGCTCATCGATCTCACCTGCAATAGCGGCCGCAAAGCAAACGGCCAGCCCTTTTGGGACTGGCCGCGGCAAAGTTCAATACGCGAAGGCGATCGCTCCGCTCCTCAGGCCTTCCTGGGCTCGAGGATCTGGCGGCCCCGATACATGCCGGTCTTGAGGTCGACATGATGGGGGCGGCGCAGCTCGCCCGAATCCTTGTCCTCAACATAGGCCGGGGCAGCGAGGGCATCGGCGGAGCGGCGGAACCCGCGCTTCATCGGCGAGGTTTTGCGCTTTGGAACGGCCATTTCGGTCTCCATGAACAGGCGGTTCGCCGGGGACGGGCCGGCGGCGACAGATCGGGGTCTGCCGGGAAGTTGGCGGCTCTATAGAGAAGAAAAACCGTCTTGGCTAGGGGGTGGGTCGCTTCCATGCGGCAATGGAGCAGCCCCCTTTCCCCGCGCCGCCGGGCTGGTGTAAGTGCCGCCGATGTCCAGTTTCGAGGAAAGACTCGCCCGCACCGCCGCCCGGATCGAGCGCGCGCTCGATACGCTGCTGGAGGCCGGAGCGCTCAGCGGGCCCGGAGCCCCGCCGGACCGGCTGGTCGAGGCGATGCGCCATGGCGCGCTGAGCGGCGGCAAGCGGATCCGGCCGTTCCTTCTCAGCGAGACCGCCGGGATGCTGGGCGTTGCAGAGGAAAAGAGCCTGGCGGCCGCTGCCGCGGTCGAGCTCGTCCACTGCTATTCGCTCATTCACGATGACCTGCCGGCGATGGATGACGACGACCTCCGCCGGGGCCGGCCGACGGTGCATAAAGCGTATGACGATGCGACCGCGATCCTTGCGGGCGATGCGCTCCTCACCCTCGCATTCGGACATCTGGGCGAGCACGGCGCAACAGACCCGGCCGTGCGGGCCCGGCTGGTCGTCGAACTCGCCGCCGGCGCTGGAGCCGGCGGCATGGCTGGCGGGCAGATGCGCGATATCGAGGGCGAAACGCAGACGCTCAGCGAACTCGATATTGCGCGCATGCAGGCGATGAAGACCGGAGCCCTGATCCGTACTGCGATCCGCATGGGCGCGATCCTCGGCGGGGCCGAGGCCGATGCGCTCGGCCACCTCACGCACTATGCCGAGGCGGCCGGCCGCGCCTTTCAGCTCGCCGACGACCTGCTCGATGTCACCGCCTCGTCGGAGGCCCTGGGCAAGGCGACGCAGAAGGATGCGAGCCGGAACAAGCAGACGCTGGTGTCGCGGGTTGGCGTGGAGGCGGCGCGGCGGCACCTGGGCGACATCGTGCATGATGCAATCACGGCCCTTACACCGTTCGGCGCAGAGGCCGACACCCTGCGCGAATGCGTGCGTTACTTCGCTATACGGGAACACTGAAATGAGCCTTGAGACCGTTCGCGCGGACCTCGCCCTCCGCGCCCCGGACATCCATGTCATCGTCACCCCGCAAAGCACGGCCACGGTCGAGCTCGCTGCCGCCGTGCATGGGGTCGCGCCAGGGCAGATCGCCAAGACGCTCGCGATCCGCGTGGGCGAGCGCGAGTTCCTGCTGGTGACGCGGGGCGATGCGCGGCTGAGCAATCAGAAGGCAAAAGCGGCGTTCGGCGGCAGGCCCCGCATGCTGGGGCCGGAGGACGTGCTGCGCCTCACCAGCCATCGGGTCGGCGGGGTGTGTCCGTTCGGTCTGCCCGCGCCGCTCACGATCTATTGCGACGTCTCGCTGAGGATCTATGACGAAGTGATCCCCGCTGGCGGCGATACGCATGCTTCGGTACGCCTGCCGCTCGAGCGCCTGGTCGCGCTCTGCGGCGGCCAGTGGGCCGACGCCTGCGACGTTCCCGCGGCGCAGGGGTAAACGTTCCTTAACTATTGGCTGAACGGGCCCGCACCAAGGGCGGGCATTTTGCGTTACTGCCAGGGCGCAGCAGCGTGGTGGGGCATGACGTAATGGTCGCGCTCGCAGATATCGAAAGCGTCGCCCGGCGGGCTTACGCCGATCTCATCGGCATGGCACGCGACATGTGGCCGGTGCTGCTCACCCTGTGCGCGCTCTATGTTCTGGCGGTCATGGGCTATTTCGCCCTGCCTTTGCTTGTCGACACCAAGCTGGGCGAAACTGTGCTCCGCCTGCTGGACTTCATCGGGGTCACCGCGATCGCGGCGCCTTACTACATCGCGCTTCACCGCTATGTGGCCTTTGGAGAGGCCCGCTGGCTGCCGCGCGCCGGAGCCTACATGGAAGCGCTCCCCTACATCGCCTATGCGAGCTTTCTCGAGACGATGTGGTTCGCCCCGATGATCGCGGCGGAAATCGTCGATGCGTTCGGCGCGGATGTGCTGTCGGATGTGGCGCTGGGCCTGGGCTTTTTTGCGAGCTGGGCCATCGCGGCGTCGCTGAGCACGCTCTTGCCGATGGCCGCGCTCAATCCGCGGCGGGCATCGGCCGCCAGGGCCTTCGCGCAGGTGCGGGGACGCTTCTGGTACGTGTTTGCGGCCACCAACGGCCCGGCCAGCCCGGCCGTGTTCGCGCTGGTGATCCTCGCCAATGGCGCGGGCCTGCGAACGATCGGGGCAGTGCCGTTCGCCATACTGGGGCTGGCCGCCATGCTGATGCTGCAGCTCACTCCGCTGGCGGTGGCAACGCGGCTGTGGCAACGGCTCGAGGCGCGCTGACTATTCCGCCGCAGTCTTCCGGCCAGCTCCGAAACGCTGTTCTATATACTCGGCGACCATGGCTTTGAACTGATCGGCCACATCGGCGCCGCGCAGGGTGGCGACCTTTTTGCCCTCGATGAACACAGGCGCCGCGGGGGTTTCGCCGGTGCCCGGCAGCGAGATGCCGATATCGGCGTGCTTGCTCTCGCCCGGGCCGTTGACGATGCAGCCCATGACGGCGACCGACAGCGCCTCGACGCCGGGGTAGCGCTCCCGCCACTCGGGCATGGAGGCGTTCAGGTGGTCCTGAATCTGCTTGGCGAGAACCTGGAAGGTCTGGCTGGTGGTGCGGCCGCAGCCGGGGCAGGCCGCGACCACCGGCAGGAACTGGCGGAACCCCATGGTCTGCAGCAACTCCTGAGCAACGCGCACCTCCTGCGTGCGGTCGCCGCCCGGCTCGGGAGTGAGCGAAATGCGGATGGTGTCGCCGATCCCCTGCTGCAGCAGGATGCCCATGGCCGCCGAGGAGGCGACGATGCCCTTGCTGCCCATGCCGGCTTCGGTGAGCCCAAGATGCAGCGCATAGTCGCAGCGGGCGGAAAGCTCCTGATAGACCGCTATCAGATTCTGCACGTCGCTGACCTTGGTGGAAAGGATGATGCGATCGCGGCCAAGGCCGATTTCCTCGGCCCGCTGGGCCGAAAGCAGAGCCGACTGAATGATCGCCTCGCGCTGCACGGCAGCGGCCGAGACCGGATCGGGCGAAGTCGAATTCTCGTCCATAAGCCTGGTCAGCAGCTCCTGATCGAGGGAGCCCCAGTTGACCCCGATGCGGACGGGCTTGCCGTATTTGAGCGCAAGCTCGATCAGGGTGGAAAACTGCAGGTCGCGCTTCTCGCGAAAGCCGACATTGCCCGGGTTGATGCGGTACTTGTCGAGCGCTTCGGCCGCCGCCGGGTGATCGGTGAGCAGCTTGTGGCCGATATAGTGAAAGTCCCCGATCAGGGGCACGTTGACGCCGCGGGCGCGCAGCCGGTCGCGGATGTGGGGCACTGCCGCCGCGCTCTCGTCGCGATCGACGGTGATGCGTACGAGCTCGGAACCGGCGCGCCAAAGCTCGGCCACCTGCCGCGCTGTCGCCTCGACGTCGGCGGTGTCGGTGTTGGTCATCGACTGTACGACGATGGGCGCGCCGCCGCCGACCATCACGCCGCCGACGCTGACGCCAACCGTATGCTTGCGGGGCGCAATGCTCATGACCGCCCGTCAATAAGCCCTTGCGCGGAACCGCGCAATGCGCCGATTCTGCACATAAAGGAGGACAGTTCCGTGACGTTCCAGGCCTACCTCGACAACATTCAGAAGCAGACCGGAGTTACCGCCGACCAGTGGGTGAAGCTGGCCGCCGGCAAGGGCTTCGACAGGCCCGGCACCAAGGCAACGCAGGTGACCGACTGGCTCAAGGCGGACTACAAGCTGGGGCATGGGCACGCCATGGCGATCGTCAAGCTGCTCAAGGACCGCGGCGTATTTCCCCGATAGAGGGATTTGGCCAGGGGACCTTGACTCGGACGGGGCCCTCCCTAAATGCACGGCAAAAGGGACCCGTGATGTACCGGCTGCTGCGCTTCTGGGATGAACTGACGATATTGTGGCGGGCGTTCCTTGCGCCCGAGACGCCAGTCTGGCTCAAGGCGCTGATGCTGCTGGTGCCGGGGTACCTGCTGAGCCCCCTGGACTTGATACCCGACTTCATTCCGATCCTTGGCTGGCTCGACGACGCCATCGTCATCCCGCTGCTGGTCGCGCTGCTCGTCCGGCTGGTGCCGCAGCCGGCCCCGCGCCGAACGGACCGCGACGGCGGCCGGGTGATCGAGGGCGACTACCGGCGGCTCTGAGGCCCTCGGGCGGCATCGAGCCGAGGCCGCCAAATCGGCCTCAGTCCGGTCCCGGAAACAGCTATTCGAGCCGCACCAGCAGGTCTTTGGCGTCGATCTGATCGCCAGGCTTGACAGTCACCTCGACCACGACCCCGTCGGCCTCGGCGTGAATGGCGGTTTCCATCTTCATGGCTTCGATCGACAGCAGCACGTCGCCGGCGCGCACCTTGTCGCCGACCTTGATCTGAAGACCCGAAATCACGCCCGGCATCGGTGCTCCGATCTGCCTTGCATCGCCCAGCGCGGCCTTGGCGCGAACCTGCACCTCCCCGATGCGGGTACGATCGGGAACCGTGATGGTGCGCGGCTGGCCGTTGAGATCGAAGAAAACGCGGACCTGCCCCTTCTCATTGGCCTCGGTGCGGCCGAGGTAGTTGATGACCATGGTCTTGCCGCGCTCGATTTCGGCGAAGATCTCCTGGCCGGGCTCGAGGCCGTAGAAGTAGACGGGGGTGGGCAGCACCTCGGTCGGGCCGTATCGATCCTGCGTCTTGACGAAATCGGAATAGACCTTGGGATACATCAGGTAGGAGGCAAGTCGGAAATCATCGACGCGATCGCCGGTCTCCTTCTCGATCCTGGCCCGCTCGGCCTCGAGATCGACGTCCTTGAGATAGGCGCCGGGGCGTCCGGTCAGAGGCTGCCTACCCTTGAGCACCTTCTTCTGCAGCGCCTTGGGGAAGCCGCCAGGGGGCTGGCCGAGATCGCCCATGAAGAAGCCTACGACCGAATCGGGAAAGGCGATCTCCTTGTTCGGGTCTTCCACATCGGCGCGGGTCAGGCCCGAGCTCACCATGGCGAGGGCCATGTCGCCCACCACCTTCGATGAAGGCGTCACTTTGACGATATCGCCGAACATCTGGTTGACGTCGGCGTAGGCGCGCGCCACCTCGTGCCAGCGGCTCTCAAGCCCGAGCGAGCGCGCCTGCTCCTTGAGATTGGTGAACTGCCCTCCGGGCATTTCGTGCAAATAGACCTCGGAGGCACCGCCCTTCAGGTCACTCTCGAAGGCGCGGTATTGCGTGCGCACCGCCTCCCAATAGAACGATATTTCACGAATGACCCTGGAATCCAACCCCGGGTCGCGCTCCGTATCACGCAGGGCGGCGACAAGCGAGCCGAAGGTCGGCTGGCTTGTCGTGCCGGAAAAGGCGTCCATCGCCGCATCGACCGCATCGACCCCGGCTTCCACCGCCGCCATGATGGTGGCTGCCGAGGCGCCCGAGGTATCATGCGTATGCAGATGGATGGGCAGGCCGATCTCCTGCTTCAGTGTCGAAATGAGCAGTCTGGCCGCGGCCGGCGTGAGCAGCCCGGCCATGTCTTTGATGCCCAGGACGTGAGCGCCTGCCGCCTCGAGCTCCTTGGCCAGGGCAACGTAGTATTTGAGATCGTATTTCGGGCGATTCCTGTCGAGCAGGTCGCCGGTGTAGCAGATGGCGCCCTCGGCCACTTTGTCCGCCTCCGCTACCGCGTCGATCGACACACGCATGTTGTCGACCCAGTTGAGGCAGTCGAAGATGCGAAACACGTCGACGCCGCCCCTGGCCGCCTGGCGGACAAAGAACTTCACCACGTTATCCGGATAGTTGGTGTAGCCAACGCCATTGCTGCCTCGCAGGAGCATCTGCATCAGGATGTTGGGAGCCCCCTCGCGCACCGCCGCGAGGCGCTCCCAGGGATCCTCATTGAGGAACCGCATGGCGACATCGAATGTCGCCCCGCCCCAGCATTCGAGCGAGAACAGATCGGGCAGACCGCGCGAATAGGCTTCCGCTATGCGGGTGATGTCGAAGGAGCGCATGCGCGTTGCCAGCAGCGACTGATGCGCGTCTCGCATTGTCGTGTCGGTGAACAGCACGCGCTTCTGCTGCTTCATCCACGTGGCGAGGCCCTTAGGCCCCTGCCGATCGAGCACCTGCCGCGACCCCTCGACAACAATCAGGGGCTCATAGGCAGGGGGCACCGGCTCGATGGCGTCGGCGGGCGGGCGCGGGCGGTCGCGGACTTCGGGATGGCCGTTGACGGTGACGTCGGCGATGTAGGTCAGCAGCTTGGTTGCGCGGTCCTTGCGGCGCTTGAAATCGAAAAGCTCCGGCGTAGTGTCGATGAAGCGCGTGGTGTAGCGGCTGCCGACGAAATCGGGGTGCGTGATGATGTTCTCGAGAAACGCCAGGTTCGTCGCCACGCCACGAATGCGGAATTCGCGCAGGGCGCGGTGCATGCGGGCGATCGCCTCTTCGGGCGTGGGGGCCCAGCAGGTGACCTTCTCAAGCAGCGGATCGTAGAAGCGCGTGATGATGGCGCCGGCATAGGCGGTGCCGCCATCCAGGCGCACGCCGAAGCCGGTCGCTTCGCGATAAGCGGTAATCCGGCCGTAGTCCGGAATGAAATTCTCTTCCGGGTCTTCGGTGGTGATGCGGCACTGGATGGCATGGTCGCGCAGGCGGATATCCTCCTGCCGGGGCACGCCGGACTCGCGGGTGCCGATCCGCGCGCCCTCCATGATGCGAATCTGTGCCTTGACGATATCGATGTCGGTGACGATCTCGGTCACCGTGTGTTCGACCTGAATGCGCGGATTGACCTCAATGAAATAGAACCGGTCGGTATCGGCATCGAGCAGGAACTCGACGGTGCCCGCACAACGGTAGTTGGCGGCGCGCCCGAGCCGAAGAGCGGCCTCCGTCAGCTCGCGGCGCACGGCCTCGGCAAGGTAGGGGGCCGGCGCACGCTCGACGACCTTCTGGTTTCGCCGCTGGACCGAGCAGTCGCGCTCGTAGAGATGGACGAGATTGCCATGGTCGTCGCCGATGAGCTGGACCTCCACATGCCGGGCGCGCTCGATCAGCTTTTCGAGATACATCTCGTCCTTGCCGAAGGCGGCCTTGGCCTCGCGCCGGCCTTCGCTCACCTCGTGGCGGAGCGACGTCTCGTCCATGATGCGCCGCATGCCGCGGCCGCCGCCGCCCCAACTCGCCTTGAGCATGAGCGGATAGCCGATCTGCCTGGCCATGGCCGCGACCGCATCGAGATCGTCGGGCAGCGCCTCGGTCGCGGGGACGACCGGCACCCCCGAGGCGATCGCCATGTTGCGCGCGGCGACCTTGTTGCCCAGATCGCGCATGGTCTGCGGTCTGGGGCCGATGAAGATGATGCCGGCGTCCTCGCAGGCCTCGGCGAATTCCGGCGATTCCGAGAGCAGACCGTAGCCGGGATGGATCGCATCGGCACCGCTCGCGCGCGCCACGCGGATATACTCATCGATCTGCAGGTACGCTTCGACCGGCCCCTTGCCCTTGCCGATGAGATAGGCCTCGTCGGCCTTGAAGCGATGCAGCGCCAGCTTGTCCTCTTCGGCATAGCAGGCGACGGTCTTGATGTTGAGCTCGTTGGCCGCGCGGAAGACCCTGATGGCGATTTCGCTACGGTTGGCGACGAGGATTTTCTTGATCGGCATCGGCTTCAGTCCGGTCAGAGGGGAACGAGGGCGAAAGGGCCGGCTCGCGAGAGGGCGGCTCCGGCGCGGGAGCTCCCTCGCCTACTGTTTCTGGCTCAGATACCCAAGCAGGTGCGACATGTCGTATCCGGCATGCGCGGCCGCTTCGACGATCTGGCCCGCCGGCAGCTTTCCGGCCTGGCTCAGCGCCCAGAGCGTCGTCGAGCGGGTGCCGGAGCGGCAGAAGGCCAGCACGGGCCCGGCGCTTCCATCGAGCGCCTCGCGCGTGGCTTCGATCATCTCCGGCGAGACTCCGTCGCGCCCGAGGGGGATGAAATGGTAGCCCAGGCCCGCCGCTTCGGCCGCGGCCTGGATAGCGGCGGCGGCCGGCTGGTCCGGCGCCTCGCCGTCAGGCCGATTGTTGATGATGGTGGTGAAGCCCATGGCCTTGAGGGCAGAAATATCGTCCGGGCTGATCTGCGGGGAAACGCTGACCTTGTCGTTGATCCGCTTGACGTCCAATAGCTTGCTCCGACTTGCGCCCCGGGCCTTCCCGGGAAAGGGTTATAGACGGCGCGTCAAGCCGGGTGCAACTGGAGCAAAGACTAAGCGGCGGCGGGCGTGCGAACGGCGAGGCCGAGCGGGGCGGGATATCCCAGCAGGTAGCCCTGCACCGAATTGCAGCCAAGGCGGCGAAGCTCCTCGAGCTGTTCGCGCGTTTCGACGCCCTCGGCGATCACCTCGACGTCGAGAGTCCTGGCGATGTCGCACACGGCCGAGACGATGACCCGGTCGATGCGGCTGGTCAGCAGGTGGGCGATGTAGCTCTTGTCGATCTTGATGACCTCGAAGGCGAAGCTGCGCAGGTATTCGAGGCTGGCATGGCCAGTGCCCAGATCGTCGATGGCGATGCGCACGCCATGGCGGCGCAGCTCGGCGAGATTGGCCGTCTCGATGCCGCCGGCGCGCATGAGCACGCTCTCGGTGACCTCGATGGTGATTTGCGAGCCGGCGACGCCGGCCTGCGTGAGAATATCCCGGAACCGCTCAGCGAATTCCGGCCGCCTCAGTTGCACCGGCGAGACGTTGATCGCCACCGGCACGCCCAGCCGGGGCAGATCAGAGCAGACCTGGCGCAGCACGGCTTCGCCGAGCCGGTCGATCATGTCGCTTTGTTCGGCAATTGGAATGAACTGATTGGGTGGCACGACGCCGCGGTGGCTGTGGTGCCAGCGGATCAGAGCCTCGTAAGAGCGCAGCGTCACTCCGTCGTTATGGAAGACAGGCTGGTAGTAGACCCTGATCTCATCGAGGAGCAGCGCCGCGCGCAGCTCGCGCAGGATGTTGCGGGCGTGCCGCTCGTCCACGAGCATATCGGGATCGTAGACGATCGCCATGGCGCGCCCCTGCCTCTTGCCGCGGTAGAGCGCAAGATCGGCGCGGCTCATCAGCTCGGCGGCATCCTCAGCATCGTGCGGCGCAACGGCGATCCCGATGGTTGCAGACAGCCGGGTCATACGACCGGCGATCATGGTCTCGCCGCGCAGGACGGCGAGAATGCGCTCGGCCAGCCTGGCGAGAGCGCGCTTGTTATCCTGGCCGAGCAGGGCGATGCCGAACTCGTCGCCGCCCAGACGCCCGATGATAGCATCGGGAGCGACCTGGCGAATCGTTTGGATCAGATGCAGCAGTGCGGCATCGCCCGCCGCATGACCTTGTCCGTCGTTGAGGGTCTTGAGGTGGTCCATGTCGACCTGCAGATAGCCAACCGGAACCACGGCGCCGCTATGCACCCGGCGGCCAAGCTCGTCCATGAAGAAGGACCGCGTGAAGGCGCCCGTGAGCGCGTCGCGATGGGCCATCTCGATCACCTCGCGGCGCCGCTGCTCGGCCTTGAGCAATTGCGCGCGCAGCTGCCGGTAGCCGACCCGCCACAGGACAATGATCAGCAGCAGCGAGGCTGTTGCGCCCAGCGGGAACCACAGGGCCGGCGCTATGACGCCCCCGGCCCCCAGCAGCGCGGCGAGGCTGAAGGCGAGCGCCAGCAGCACAAGCGTTGCTCCGATAGCGGATACCACCCGGTAGATGCCCAGAATGTCGTGAAGAAAAGAGTCGTCCCGCACTGCCACTTCTCGCCCGCCGCTACCGCTGCTGAGTTTTGAGAAGATTGCCACGACGGACGTTAAGAAAGGCTGAGCCGCAAAGAAAATTGATGTTGAATATCAATGTCTTATGTTGGAGCAGAGTAGAATATGTCGGTTCTGCGACACTGATATTACAAGCGCCCCGGCGGCTCCGGAATCTTGGCGGAGATGTTCAATGCGCGGTTAATCGGCACCCCACATGCGGGTGGGCAGCAGGGGTTCGACGACATTGACGGCTGTCCAGGCGGCGGCGGCTTGCGCTAGTTGCCGGCCGCCGGCTTGCCCACCCATTGCTGCCAGATTTCGCCGCGGGCGGCGACGAAGGCGTCGGCGACGCCTTCGATCGTCGCGCCCGGCTCGTTGAGGTTCTGCAGCAGGGTGTTCATTTCGGCAAAAGGCATGTGCGCGCGCTGGAAATAGGCCGCCACCTCGGGCGCATCCAGATACACCCACTGGGCGAGCGCGACGATCACTGGATCGGCGGCAAAGCCCGACGGCTTGGGGTCGGCGCAGGCGACGCGGCCGAGGCACAGGAAGTTGTCGCGGTTGAAGGGGCCCAGATCGAGCGACTTGAATCCAAACTGCGCGAGCACGGCATTGGGCTGCCAGTAGTAGAACAGGATCGGTTGCTTGCGG